>NZ_JBWKKJ010000007.1:0-186762 GCF_056431605.1 Streptomyces sp. NPDC045846
CCCCGAAGGGCTTCATCGTTCGACTTGCATGTGTTAAGCACGCCGCCAGCGTTCGTCCTGAGCCAGGATCAAACTCTCCATGAATGTTTACCCGTGATCGGGTGCACACATCACGTAAGAGCGGGACGGAACCACCGGAATAAGGCGGCCCGTCCACAGCGTCCTCGCTGTGTTGTTGCCACCCACACCCCGAAGAGGTGGATGGACTTTTCAAAGGAACCTCGATCCACCGAAGTGGACGGGGTTGTCAATCTGGCGTTGACTTTTGGCACGCTGTTGAGTTCTCAAGGAACGGACGCTTCCTTCGTACTCACCCTCTCGGGCTTTCCTCCGGGCGCTTCCCTTCGGTATTTCGTGTTCCGACTCTATCAGACTCTTTCGTGTCCGATTTCCTCGGCGCCTTTCCGGTTCTCCCTCGCGGGTTTCCCTTTCCGGCGGTTCCGACTCTATCAGATCCTTTCGGACCCGATTCCCGGTCGAAGTCGGGGTGTCTTCCCGGTTGTTGAAACCGTTCCGACGTCCCGAACTCTAGCCGATCTTTCCGGTGATTCGTAATCGAGTCTTTCCGGATCGACCGGAATGGAATTCGGCATGCCGAAAGCACTCCCGGTCGGGAGATCGTGCTGAGTTGGGGTGCCGCAGAACCTGCGGCGGACGGTTGCCCGGAACCATCCCGGCTGCGTGACAACCCGGAGAACATTACACGAGGTTCCGGGGTCCACGTCCGCCCCCTCCCCCGCCGCCCGTCCCACCCTCAGCGTCCCTCCTTCTCTCTATGAGCGCCCTTCCTCTCTATGGGGAGGAAGTAGGCACGATCGGTCACCGTCGTCGTTCCGGGTTGCGGTTGCCGCAGCGTCAACTCCTACCGTCGTCGGTGTGGCCGGAGACACCGGCCCGGCGATGGGAGGCACGGCAATGGCCTGGTCGATCGCGGAGGTGGCCCGGATGTCCGGAGTGACGTCCCGGACACTGCGGCACTACGACGAGATCGGTCTGCTGCCGCCGGCCTGGATCGGAAGCAACGGGCACCGCTACTACGAGGAGTCCGACCTGCTGCGGCTGCAGCAGATCCTGCTGATGCGCGAGCTCGATCTGGGGCTCCGCGAGATCCAGGCCGTGCTCGACAGCCAGGTGGACCGCGTGGCCGTACTCCGCGAGCACCACCAGCGGCTGCTGGCGGAACGGAACCGGCTCGCCACCCTGGCCCACACGGTCGGGCGCACCATCGCCGAACTGGAGGAAGCAGAGGAGAACAACGCCATGACGAAGATCAACCGGCCGGAGAACCTGTTCGAGGGGTTCGAGCCCTCGGATGCCGAGTCGGAGAAGGTGCGCGAGCGCTGGCCCAAGGCGTGGGAGGAGTCCCGGCAGGCCATCGAGACGATGACCGCCGAGGACTCGGAGCGGTGGCAGCGCGAGGTGACGGCACAGATGATCCGCATCGCGGAGCTCATGGTGGCCGGTACCCCGGTCGACGACCCCGCGGTCCAGGCCGAGATGGCCGACCACTATCAGGGCGTCTGCCGGTTCTGGACGCCGAACGCGGTCGCGTACAAGGGTCTGGGACAGACCTATGTCGACGAGCCCCGGATGCGCGCCAACTTCGACAGGATCGCCGACGGCCTCGCCGTCTACCAGCGGGACGCGATGTTCGTCTACGCCGACGCCCAGCTGAGCTGACCACCGGCTCCGCTCACTGGTCGGCCCGCGTCCGGCATCACCGGCCGACCGTCATCCGACCCGGCGGCACATGACCCCCGGGGGGCTGCAGACCCCCGGCGGTACCCCGGCCGCCTTCGCGGACGCCTCGCGCACTCGCCTTCCCGCCCGCCGACAGCCGCTGCCAAGTGCCCCGTTTAGGTGTTTGGTTCGGATGCTCAACCTATGCCGCGAATGTCGTCCGCGCCGCTGTTCCAAGTTCGTAACCGTTCCCGAAGCACCGCCACCGCTAGCCCGTCGAACACCTGGGAAATCAGGGATCCGGGCAGGTCGGGGCGGTGCGATCGTGCGTTGCGCGTGCAATCTGCTTTGGGTAGACATAGACGGCGCGCCCTGTTGCGCGTGGTGGTGGTTCAGTCTGTTACGGGGGTGTGTGCGTGAAGTTCGACATGGGGTCCACGACTCTGTCCGATCTGGGAAAGAGCACCGAGGGGTCGAGTGGTGATCTCGGTGCGCTGATCCGGCAGTTGATCGCCGCGGCCGATCCGCTGGAGGGGAAGTTCAACGGGGCCGGAAAGGTCGCGTTCGACTCGTTCAAGGCGCACGCGGACGAGATCACGAACGATCTGAACGGTTCGCTCCAGGACATTCTGGGCGGGCAGTCCGGGATGGACTCCGCGTTCGGCACCGGTGATCACGAGCAGGAGTCCAACGCGCACCAGAACATGTCGGCGGCCAATTTCGACGCGGCCCGCTTCGGCGGACGTCACTAACCGGGGGATCAGGATCATGGGTCAGAATCAGGACCGGCTCAGCTACGACACGGGTGCCTCCACCGAGGTGCAGGGCGGTCTCGCCGGAATCGTCGGGAACCTGGAGCGCGTCCTCAACGACCGCGACCGCGCGGTGAAGGCCGCCATGGCCGAGTTCACCGCCGACGGCGTCTCCGACGAGTACCACGGCAAGGAACTGCGCTGGAACAAGGCCGCGAACGAGGTCCGCGAGATCATCCGCCTCGTGCGCGGAACCCTGGAACTCAACGACGGCACCGCCCAGTCCACGCTCTCCAAGGCCAAGGCCGCCGTCGACGCCATCGGCTGAGCACGGTATCTCCGGGGTTGTACGCCTACCTTTTCGAGGCGCCTCCGCGCAGCCCGCGCCACCGGAAAAACCGGGCCGGGGATGGCGAAGCGTGCGCCGGGTCGCCCATGGCCTGCGCCAGGCCGGTCGGGTCGACGCCGAACACGTCGGGGCGCCGGCCGGGGACCGTGGGGAGGGAGTGATCGAGTTGTCGGGTATCCGCGTCGAAGCGGGGCAGCCGTTCGTCCGGGCCGTGCCGGACGACGCGCAGGCCGTGGCCGGCGTGGGCGATCCCGCGTCACGGGACATCACGTACTACGCGAAGATCGGTGAGGGGCATCCGCGGAGCAGGCCGCGCGGCGTCGTCCGGAGGCGCTTTGTCGAAGGGGTGGCGTACGACGAGGCTTTCACCCGTAATCTCCGCTGGGAGCCGACCGAATACCTCCGGCTCCACGAACTCGGTCACAACGAGGTCGACCATGTGGAGATCACGCGGGGAGAGGCGGACGCTTTCGTCGCGAAGGTCACCGCGAGGCTTCGCGCATGTCCTTGATTTCCGTCCGTATCAGAAAGGGTCGCACCGGTGTCCGCGCCGTGCGGCGTGAGCAGGCTCTTGAGGGGATCGGCCGGGCATGACAGCCGCGCAGGACTATGACAGCCAATTGCTGGAGTCGGTTTCCGTACGGCGTCGGCGACTTCGCGATGCCCTTCTGTTCGGAGGGCAGCGCGGACGGCGCTCGGTCGACGAACGCCTCGGGAAGCTTTTCGCCGGAATTGTGATTGCGGCGGTGCTCTGCGCGGGGTGTGTGGGCTGGTCGTTCATTTCGCACAAGCTCATCGGCAAGACGCCGTACGGGACTTCGGTTCAGCCGACTTCGGTGTCCTCTCCGCCCCCTTCTTCTCCTGCTTCTTCGCCCGCCGTGAAGTCTTCGGCCCGATGATAGGTTCGCACGCGTGATAACTACGGGATCGGTGAGCCGTACGGCATTGAGCCGGGTCACTCTGGTCGGTGAACAGCGTCGGGTCGATCTCGTTCTGCCCTCCGAAGAGCCCATTGGGCTGCTGTTGCCCGAAATCATGCGGCTGCTCGGTGACGGGCCGGGCGCTCGGCCGATGCTGCGTCATCTGACGACGGCGGACGGATCGGCCCTGGCCCAGGACTCGACGCTCGCGTCGGCCGGGGTGCCGGACGGTGCGGTACTGCGGCTGGTCCGGGTCGAGGACGCGCCTTCGGCGCCCGTCGTGCACGACGTCACCGACGAGGCCGCGGACGATCTGGACGTACGGGCCTGGCGCTGGCGGCCCGCCTCGCGGCGTGCGGTCGCGGGCCTCGCCACCGTCGGCTGGGCGCTCGCGGCCGGGGTGCTCGCGCGCGACGAGTTCACGCTCTCCGCCGTCGGCGCGGTGCTGCTCGCCGTGGCCGGGGTCGGCGCGGTCGCCGGGGCGGTGCTCGGCCGGGCCGGGCAGCGCGGGCCCGCGACCACGCTGATCGTCACGGCCGGGGTGCTGGCCGTGCTCGGCGCCTGGACGTTGGCCGACGCGTACGGCTGGCCGGGCGGCGCCCGGCTCGGCGCGGTCGGCGCCGCCGTCGCGGTGGCGCTCCTGCTGCTCGGCCTGTTCTCGCCGCTCGGGCGGGGCGGGCTCATCGGCGCCGGGGCCGTTGCCGGCGCCGGGATCTGCTGGGAGGCCGTGATCGCGTCGCAGTCCGGGGCCGGTACGGCGGTCGGGCAGGCCCGGGCCGGGGCGATCGTGGTGGTCGTCTCCGCGTTGCTGCTCGGGGTGCTGCCGCGCCTCGCGTTGATGGCGTCCGGGCTCTCGGGCCTGGACGACCGCCGCTCGGGCGGGGCGTCGGTGAGCCGCTACCAGGTGTCGACCGCGCTCGCGGCCACCCACCGCGGGCTCGCTCTCGCCACGGTCGTCATGGCCGCCTGCGCGGCGGTCGCCGGGATCCTCGCGCTGCGTACGCCGACCGTGTGGACGGTGCCGCTCGCCTCGGTCCTCGCCGTGGTCCTCGCCCTGCGCGCGCGGGCCTATCCGCTGGTCGCCGAGG
Source organism: Streptomyces sp. NPDC045846 (assembly GCF_056431605.1). Lineage (NCBI taxonomy): Bacteria > Bacillati > Actinomycetota > Actinomycetes > Kitasatosporales > Streptomycetaceae > Streptomyces > Streptomyces sp. NPDC045846. Next base: position 4,790 of record NZ_JBWKKJ010000007.1, read on the forward strand.
TCGTGGGCCTGTTCGCGGCCGCGGCCGCGGTGGCCGGGCGGCTCGCCTGGGTGTGGTGGGAGCGCACCGGCGCGGTCGGCCCGCTGGCCCTGCTCGTGGTCCTCGCGCTCGCCCCGGTCGCGGTGCTCGTCGTCCAGCCGGCCGACCACGTGCGGGTGCGGCTGCGGCGGTTCGGCGACGCGCTGGAATCGATCGGCGTGATCGCGCTGTTCCCGCTGGTGCTCGGTGTGTTCGGGGTGTACGGGCGTCTGCTCGGCACGTTCGCGTAGGTAGGCGTAGAGGTCGGGATATGGCTGTGGGCGAGGACTGGCAGCGCGATGTGCTGCGCGAGCTGAACGAGGCCGCGCAGCGGGATGCGGCCGGCTCGGCGGGGTCGGCCGCGCAGCCGGACGCGCAGGGCACGGCGGCGCCGGACGCCCGGCCGTACCCGGGCCCCGCGGAAGGCACCTTCCGGATACGCCGGGCCGGGCCCGGCCCGGCCGACGACCCCCGCGCGGCGGCAACAGCCGTGCCCACGGCGGGCGTTGAGGCCTCCGCCGCGGACAGCGGCGGCCGCACCCCGCCCTCCCGGCGGCCCGGCGCCTCCGGACACGCCCCGGCCGTCCGGCACCCCGCCGCGACGGGAACCCCGGCGAACACCCCGGGCCTCGACGTGGCCGGCACCCTCGACGCCCTCGCGGCCGCGCGCGCCGCCGCCGCCATACAGGAGAGCGCCCCGGACGGCCGCCCCGGCGCCCTGCCGATGCGCACGACCGAGCCCGTGCCGCCCCCGGCCAACACCCGCCCCGCCACCCTGCCCGAACTCCGCGTCCCCGGTGGGCGCGAGGCCGCGGTGCCGATGGCCGCGCCCGAGTCGGTGCCCACCGTCGATCCCCGGCTCGCCGTGGCGCTCGGGCGGCCGGTGCACGGCGACTCGGTCACGAAGCGGGCCGGGCGCTCCATGCGCAGGCTCACCTCCTCCGCCGCGCAGGACGTGGCCGAGGAGACCCGGATCGGGCGGGAGTTGCAGCAGCCCGTGACGACCGGGCGGGTCATCGCGGTCACCTCGATCCGGGGCGGCGTCGGCAAGACCACCGTCGCCGCGCTGCTCGCACGGAGCTTCAACCACTACCGGCACGACCCCGTGCTCGCCCTGGAGGCGGACGGCGCGCTGGGCACGCTGCCGGTGCGGCTGGGCGCCGAGTCGGTGCGCTGGTCCTGCGGCGACCTCGCCCAGATCCTCACCCCCGCCATGCAGTTGACCGATGTCACCGGCTACCTGGTGCCGGTCACCGACGGCGGCTGGCTGCTGCCCGCGAGCCAGGGGCGCCTCGGCGCACCGCTGAGCATGCGGACGTACCGCACGGTGACGCTCGCGCTGCGGCGGTACTTCGCGGTGACCGTGGTCGACTGCGAGACGCTGCCCGGCGAGGTGGCGCGTACCGCGATGGACACCGCGCACGCCCGGATCGTGGTCGCCCCGATGACCGCCGAGGGCGTGGGCGGCACCCGGCTCGTCCTGGACTGGCTCGCCCAGCTGCCGCACTCGGCGCTCGCCACCACCGTGGTGGCGCTGACCGCCAACTCCCCCGACATGACCCTCGACCTGAAGGCCGCCACCGCGCATCTGCGCGAGGCGGGCGTCACCGTGCTCCCGGTCCCCTACGACCGGCATCTGGCCCAGGGAGGCCCCATCCAGACCGCACTGCTCGGCCGGGCCACCCGGCAGGCCGCCGTCGCGCTGGCCGCCGAGGCGATGGAGCGGGCGGTGAGGGTGCGATGACGCTGCACCAGGTCCACCGCCCGGCCCGTTCCACCCGGCCGGCCGCCCCCGCGGCGCCGCGTGCCATCGAGCCGCCGCCGAACCTGCCCGAGGGCAAGACCGGTACGGCCGCGACCGCGCTGCTCCCGATGGCCGGAGTGATGAGCTCGGTCATCATGATGACGGTGATCCGCAACAGCCAGTTCGCGGGCCTCGGCGCCATCGTCCTGGTCGTGGCGCTGCTCGGCGCGGTCGCGCTGTTCCTGTCCCAGCGCGGCAAGGCCCAGCGCACCCGGCGCACCCAGCGCGAGCGCTATCTGGAGTACCTGGAGGAGCAGCGGGAGCAACTCGGCGCCGTGGAGCGGGAGTCGAGGCTGCGGGCCCGTCTCCTGAACCCGCCGCCGCAGGCGCTGTACGACTTGGTGCGGGACCCGGCGCGGCTGTGGGAGCGCCGGCGCGGCGACGCCGACTTCCTGCGGGTGCGGGTGGGCACCGGCCCCGTACCCACGCAGGACCTGTCGATCGGGCAGAACAGCGCCCAGGGGGTGCTGACGCCGCCGGACCCGTTCATGCTGAACGAGGCGCGGGCGCTGGTCGCGCGGTACGCCACGGCCACCGAGTCGCCGTTGACGGTGCCGCTGGACCGGGCCGCGAACGTGAGCGTCGTCGGGGACCGCGAAGGGGTGCTGCGGGTCGCGCGGGCGCTGCTCGTGCAGGCGGCCGTGACGCACGCGCCGGACGACCTGTCGATCGCGCTCGGGGTACCGGGTGAGCGGATCGAGGAGTGGGAGTGGGCCAAGTGGCTGCCCCACGTCCTGGAGGCGCTGGAGAGCGACGGCCCGGTGGCCGCGCGGCGGATCGCGCCGAGCATGCCGCAGCTGGCCCGGCTGATGCGGACGGACCTGCGGCAGCGGGCCTCGTACGCGGCGGAGGTACGGCGGGGTCTGTCCGACCGGAACGCGCTGCGGCTGATCGACCGGCTGCTCGTGGTGAGCGACGAGTACGGCGCCCCGGCCGAGGAACTGCCGCGCCCCGACTCGGCGGTCGGCCTGACCGAGATGGGCGTGACGGTGCTGCACCTGCTGGAACAGCAGGTGCACGAGCCGGACCACGTCACGGTCCGGATCAGCGTCGACGGCGACCGCATCACGGTCGAGGACCTGCGCGATCCGGCCAACCCGAGCCCGCCGCTGTCCTACGGCCTGTCCGACGAGGTGAGCGCGGCCGGGGCCGAGGGCCTCGCGCGCATGCTGGCGCCGCTGCGGCTGTCCGCCGAGTCGGTGGCCGAGGGCACCCCGGTGACCGGGCCGGTGGACTTCCCGCAGCTGCTCGGCATCGACGACCCGGCGGACCTGGACATCGACCGGCTGTGGGCGCCGCGCGGCGAGCGGGCGTTCCTGCGGGTGCCGATCGGTCTCGACGACCGCCACCAGCCGGTGCTGCTCGACCTGAAGGAGTCCTCCGAGCTCGGCATGGGCCCGCACGGCCTGTGCGTGGGAGCCACCGGTTCCGGCAAGTCGGAGCTGCTGCGCACGCTGGTGCTCGCCTTGGTCGCCGGGCATCCGCCGGAGGACCTGGCGCTCGTCCTGGTCGACTACAAGGGCGGCGCGACCTTCGCTCCGTTCGCCGAACTCCCGCACGTGGCCGGGGTGATCACCAACCTGGAGAACCAGGCGGGCCTCGTCGAGCGCGTGCACACCAGCCTCGCGGGCGAGGTCAAGCGGCGCCAGCAGGTCCTGAAGGACGCGGGCAACGTGGCCGACATCGGGCACTACGCCGCGCTGCGCGCCGAGCGGGCCGAGCTCGAACCGCTCCCCCACCTCTTCGTGGTGATCGACGAGTTCGGTGAACTGCTCACCGCCAAGCCGGACTTCATCGACCTGTTCCTGTCGATCGGCCGGATCGGCCGGTCCATCGGCGTCCACCTGCTCCTGTCCAGCCAGCGCATCGAGGGCGGCAAGCTCAAGGGCCTGGACACCTATCTCTCCTACCGGCTCGGTCTGCGGACGTTCTCCGCCGACGAGTCGCGCACCGTCCTGGACACGACGGACGCCTTCCACCTGCCGCCGCTGCCGGGCTTCGGCTATCTGAAGGTCGACACCTCGACGTACGAGCGCTTCAAGGCGGGCTACGTCTCCGGTGCCTACCGGGGCCCCGCCGTCCTGGAGCAGCAGGACGACACCCCGCTCGCCTGGCCGTACCCGACCTTCAACTCGGCGGCGCGGGAGGAGAGCGCCGACGCCCCGGCCGAGCCGCAGATGCGCGAGCGCGAGACCGGGCCGACCGTCATGTCGGCGATGGTCGACCAGCTGCGCACGGCGGCCGAGCCGGTGCGCCGGATCTGGCTGCCCCCGCTGCCGTCGGCGATCAGCCTCGACGCGGCGGCGGGTCCGCTCCAGGTCTCCGAGCACGGGCTCCAGCTCAGTCACCGGCCGGGCCCGATGCGGGTGCCGCTCGGTCTGCTCGACGATCCGGGCCGGCAGTGGCAGGGCCCCTGGACGCTCGACCTGACGGTGGCCGGCGGCCATGTGGCCGTCATCGGCGGGCCCCAGTCCGGCAAGACGACGCTGCTGCGCACCCTCGCACTGTCCCTCGCCCTGACCCACACCCCGGCACAAGTGGCCCTGTACGGGCTCGACCTGGTGGGCGGCGGCCTGGCCGCGCTCGCCGGGCTTCCGCACGTCGGCGGGATCGCCGGGCGCGCCGACCGCGAGCGGGCCGCGCGCACCGTCGCGGAGGTGCGGGCCATGCTGGCCGCCCGCGAGGAGCTGTTCCGCGAGCACGGCATCGACTCGGTGGACGAGCTGCGCAGCCTGCGCGCGCAGGGCCGGCTGCCCGAGCTCGGCTCGACCGACGTGGTGCTGCTGGTGGACGGGTACGGGGCGCTGCGCGACGAGTTCGACGACCTCGACGACGCGGTGGCCGATCTGCTCAAGCGCGGCAGCGGCTACGGCATCCACATCGTGGCGGGCATGTTGCGCTGGAACGACGTACGGATCGCGACGCAGTCGATGTTCGGCACCCAGCTGGAGCTGCGCCTCAACGACCCGTCCGACTCCTCGATCGACCGCAAGCTGTCCGAGACGCTCGCCCAGGACACCCCGGGCCGGGTGCTGACCAACGGCAAGCTGTTCGCGCAGGCCGCGCTGCCGCGCACCGACTCGGTGGCGTCCGCCGCCGACCTGGGCCCCGCCCTGGAGGACGCGGCCCGCACGGTGCGAGCCACCTGGCACGGTGAACTCGCCTCTCCGGTACGGGTGTTGCCGACCCGGCTGCCCGCGCAGCGGCTTCCGTCGCCGGCCGCGGAGCCGAGGCGCATCCCCATCGCGGTCGACCAGGACGCGCTCGACCCGGTGCTGCTCGACCTGTTCGAGCACGACCAGCACCTGCTGATCCTGGGCGACAACGAGTGCGGCAAGACCAACCTGCTCAAGCTCATCGCCCAGCAGTTCACCGCCCGCTACAGCGACGAGGAGCTGGTCTTCGCGGTGTTCGACCCGCGTCGCGGACTGCGCGGCGTGGTGCCCGAGCCGTACCGCGGGGGCTATGCGCACAACGCGAAGATCAGCGCGGGGCTCGCCTCCGGCATCGCCGCCGAGCTGGAGAAGCGGCTGCCGGACGAGACCGTGGACCACGACGCGCTGCCGGACGGGCCCTCGTTCGACGGGCCGCGCATCGTCATCCTGGTCGACGACTACGACATCCTGACCACCGCGGGCCAGCAGCCGCTCGCCCCGTTCCTGCCGTACATCTCCTCGGCGCAGGACATCGGGCTGCACTTCGTGGTGGCCCGCCGCGTCGCGGGCTCCGCGCGGGCACTGTACGAACCGTTCCTGACCACCCTGCGCGAGACCGGCACCGCGGCGCTCGTCATGACCGGCGACCGCACCGAGGGCCAGCTGTTCCCCGGCCTGTACGCGTCCGCGCAGCCGCCGGGCCGCGGCTTCCTGGTGCGTCGCGGCCGCCGCCACCAGCTCGTCCAGACCGCCCTCGCCCACCAGGAAGAAGCAGAGCTCTCGTGACCAAGGACGTCATCGCCCTCACCCCGAAGATGCCGGACACCTGGGCGCTGCTCGCCGGGCTGTACGCGGGCGGGCCCGATCTCGCCGTCGACACCGGTCACGACGGGGCGGTGGTCCAGCTGTGCGCCGCGGACGGGCGCCCGCTCGTCTCCCTGGAGGCGCCGCTGCTCGTCCAGGTGCCGGGCGAGGCGGAGCGGCTCCTGGGGGGCGAGGTCGAGGCCCCCGAGGGCCCGTTCTGGTGGACCGAGGCGCGCGCCTCCACCGCGGTGCCGGAGGCCGAACGGCTCGCGGGCTCGGTGGCCGGGCGGCTCACCACCCTCCTCGGCGGCGCCACCTGGCCGCCCGGCGCCGCGAGCACCGACGTCGTCCCGGTGGACGACGCCGAGGTGAGCGCGCGGCCCGCGACCGGCGGCGCCCACCCGACGGTGGACGTGCTCACCGGGTCGACCGCCGTCGTCATGTGCGACCGGCCGCTGATCGCGCTGACCGCCTGGCTGTCGCACATCCTGCGCGCGGCCGTGGAGAGCCGGCGTGCCCTCCAGATCGTGACGCCGCCGGGCGTGCGGCTCAGCCTTCCGCTGCGTACGGCGCTGACGGGCGCGCCCAACCGGTGGGTGGTCAAGGACCCCGACTGCGGTTACTACGACGGGCTGTCCGGCGCGGTCCTGCGCTGGCAGGACGGCACCTTCGCGCCCGCCCTCGACGCGAAGGGCGAGGCCGTGGTGGCGGAGGCTTTCGGCGCGCCCCCGCTCACCTCCGAGCGGCAGCTGGCCGTCGCGTTCCGCACGGTGCACGTCGCGGACGAGAACCTGGTGCTCGGCCGCGCCCTGGAGGCCGCCTGGCAGGCGCTGACCGGCGCGGGCCCGGCGGGCTGGGGCACCGCCGAACCCATCAACCTCCCTTGGTCCGCACGCCAGTTGACCGACCTCGCCCGCGACCGCGCGCCCGAGCCCACCCAGCTGCTCGCGGTCGGTGACCCGGCACGCCCCGCGCTCGCCGGGCTCCGGGTCACGCGGGTCGAGCGGGGCGTGGCCGCGGACGCGACGCTCACGCTCGGGTACGGCGCGGACGAGGCGCCCCCGCTGGACGCCGTGCGGGCGCTGGCGGAGACGCTGGCCGCCGACCACGGGCTTGACCAGATGTTCGTCTCGCTGCGCCGGGGCCGCCGTGATCTGGCCGTGCCGGCCCACTTCGAGGCGCCGCCGATCCCCGTCTCGTACACGCTGGGCGCGGACGGGGTGCGCTCGGTGGGCCTGGCCCACGCCGAACGCCCCCCGCTGGCCCTGCGCCCCGTCCCCCTCGGCCCGCCGTCCGAGCCCGCGCTGCACTACGTCCTGGGCGACGGCACGGATGCGGCGGCCTGGCCGGTCCTGGAGCAGCTCACGGCCCACCTCCAGCGCGGCGGCCCCGCCCACCCCTGAGCAACCCTTTCGACCCGGCTCGGCGCCACGCCGCCCGGCGTCCCGGGCCAGCCGTTGAAGCCCAGTCCAGCACCATCCCCTGGGGCGCGGGGAACTGCGCGACCAGCCACGCACGGTCCGCGGGCGAACCGCAGCGCGAGAACATCTCGCGACTGAGCCGCTTCCGCGGATGATCGGTCGCCTGGCGGGCCGTGCTGGGTTGATCGCGCAGTTCCCCGCGCCCCTGGTAGGGGACCCAGTACCGGGAGGTGGCCGGGGCTACGCGCGGTGGCGGAGCAGCAGCATGGCCGCGTCGTCGTGCAGCGGGCCCTCCGTGTGGAGGATGAGGTCCCGGCGCAGGGCCTCCAGGGCGGCCTCGGGGTCGGGGTCCTTCAGGAGCGGGGTGCGGGCGCCCAGGGGGTAGAACTCGCCCGACCGGTCGCGGGCCTCGGTGACGCCGTCGGTGTACAGGAGGAGCTGGTCGCCGGGGGCGAAGGTCACCGTGAAGGGCTGCGGGCCCTCCCCCGAGCCGAGGCCGAGGCCGAGCGGCAGCGCGTACCGAGGGGGTTCGGGGAAGGACACCGAACCGTCCGCACGGACCAGCAGGGGCGGCGGATGGCCGTAGTTGAGGAAGAGCGCCCCGTTCGCGGGGTGGAGCTCGGCGATGATCGCGGTGACGAACTTCTCGCCCTCCAGGGCGCGAGCGGCCGCCCGCTCGACGCGCGCGCCGACCCCCCGCAGGTCCGGTTCGTCGTGCGCGGCCTCCCGGAACGCGCCGAGGACCACGGCCGCCGTCTCCACCGATTCGAGCCCCTTGCCCTGCACGTCCCCGATGATCACGCGCACCCCCTGGGGCGCCGAGACGACCTCGTACAGGTCTCCGCCGATCCTGGCCTCCGCGACCGCCGAGGTGTACGAGACCGCCGCGCGCAGATGGCCCGCGCTGCGCGGCACCGGCCGCAGCAGCACCCGCTGGGCGACCTCGGCGATCGAGCGCATGCCGGCCAGCTCGGCCTCGCGGCGCTGGCGCATGACGCTGCCGGCCACGCCCACCGCGGTCACCCCCGCGACGGCGGCCAGCGAGGCGAAGCCCCGGCGTTCCTCGAAGAGTTCGCTGTAGATCCCGAGCCCGACCCCGGCGACCAGCGCGATCAGCCCGATGGCCACGGTGCGCCGCCAGCCGCCGACCAGACCGGCGAAGGCGGGCCCGAGCGAGACCAGCGGCAGCAGTCCGACGGTGGGCCCCGCGATCAGGTTGGCCACGACGACCAGTGCCATCACGGCGTACGGCAGGACGGAGAGCACATAGGGGACCGGCTTGCCGGAGGCCTCGGTACGGGTGCGGCCGTCGCCGGTTCTCCGCATCATGGCCGCACCCCTTTCACACCCCTGGCCATCCATTTCGCCAGCACGGACGCGCCGCAACCCTTCCGTTATCGAATCGAGGCCCCGCGCCGGGGCGGGGGCGTCAGGCGCTGGCCCGCTTCCTCGGCGTCGTCTTCTTGGCCGCGGTCTTCTTCGCGGTGGTGGCGGTGGACTTCTTCGCACCGGTGGACTTGGGACTCGCCGCGGCGGATTTCCCGGCGGCGGTGGTCTTGCGCGCCTGGGAGGTCTTGGCCTGCGCCGCCTTCTTCTGCGGCGCCTTCTGGGCGGCCTTCTTCGCCGCCGTCTTCTTGGCGGGCGCGCTCTTGGACGCCGCGGACTTGCGCGAGCTCAGCTCGGTGACCCCGGCGACCGCGTCCCCCTCGCCGCGGGCGGCCTTCGCCGCCCTGACGCTGCTCTCCAGGGCCGCCATCAGGTCGATGACCTTGCCGCCGGGCGCGGCGGGGGCCGTCTCCGCCGGGGTCGGGGCGCCGTCCGCCTTCGCGGCGATGAGCTCCTCCACGGCGGTGCGGTAGTCGTCGTGCAGGGTCGACATGTCCACCTCGCCGAGCGTGTCCATCAGGGCGTCGGCCAGGTCGAGTTCGGCCTCGCGGACGCTGACGTCGGTCTCGGGGGCGGCGTCCTCGGCGGCCCGGATCTCGTCCGGCCAGAGCAGCCCGTGCATGGCGATCACGTCGTCGACCACCCGCAGCATGCCGAGCCGCTCCCGCCCGCGCAGGGCGAACTTGGCGATGGCCACCTTCCGGCTCCGCTTGAGGGCCTCGCGCAGCAGGGTGTAGGGCTTGGCGGCGGGCACCCCGTTGGCGGAGAGGTAGTAGGCGGCGTCCATCTGGAGCGGGTCGATCGAGTCGGCGGCCACGAAGGCGACGATCTCGATCGTCTTGGCGGTGGGCAGCGGAAGCGAGGCCAGATCGGCGTCGGTGATCGGGATCATCGACCCGTCGGCGTCCTCGTACGCCTTGCCGATCTCGTCGGTGGTCAGCTCCTCGCCGTCGAGCTCGCACACCTTGCGGTAGCGGACCCGGCCGCCGTCCGCGGTGTGGATCTGGCGGAAGGAGATCGAGTGGTTCTCGGTGGCGTTCACGAGCTTGATCGGGATGCTGACCAGGCCGAACGAGATCGCGCCGTTCCAGATGGATCGCACTGTTTCTCCTCTTCGTCCCCGAGGAGTGTGGTTCGCGTGGTTCGTGGGACTCTCATCGTATGACGCCGATCACCGAGGTGGAGGGGCGGCGGATCGCGCTGTCCAATCTGGAGAAGGTGCTGTACCCGGCGACCGGCACCACCAAGGGCGAGCTGCTGCACTACTGCGCCACGGTCTCCGGCCCGCTCCTGGCGCAGCTGGACGATCGCCCGGTGTCGTTCCTGCGCTTCCCGGACGGCCCGGCGGGCCAGCGCTTCTTCACCAAGAATCCGCCGCCCGGCACGCCCTCCTGGGTGACGACCGCCCCGGTGCCCCGCTCCGAGGACGCGGGGGCGCGCCAGGTCGTGGTGTCCGATCTGGCGACCTTGATGTGGGCGGCGAACCTGGTGGTGGAGTTCCACACCCCGCAGTGGCGGGCGGCGGCCCCCGCCCAGGCCGACCGGCTCGTCCTCGACCTCGACCCGGGCGAGCCCGCGAGCGTCGTCGAGTGCTGCGTGGTGGCGCGCTGGCTGCGCGACCGGCTGCGGGCGGACGGGCTGCACGCGTACGCCAAGACCTCGGGCGCCAAGGGGCTGCACCTGCTCAGCCCGCTGGAGCCGACCCCCTCCGAGCAGGTGTCGGCGTACGCGAAGACGCTGGCCAGGGAGGCGGAGGCGGCCCTGGCGGGGCTGGTCACGCACAAGATGGCCAAGGCGCAGCGCCCCGGCAGGGTGTTCGTCGACTTCAGCCAGAACGCGGCCGCGAAGACCACCGCGACGCCCTACACGGTGCGTGCGAAGGACCGTCCGACGGTGTCCGCGCCCGTGTCCTGGGCGGAGGTGGAGGCGTGCGCCGACCCGGCCGACCTGACGTTCCTGATCGGCGACATCGGGCCCCGCCTGGAACGGGACGGCGATCTGCTCGCGCCGCTGGCCGACCCCGATCTGGCGGGCCGCCTGCCGTGACCGCCCCGGCGGGTGAGCCGCCCCGCGCTCACACCCGCGACCACGTCCGGCGGTCGCGGGCCGTCCAGTACAGGGACTCCACGTCGGCGGGTTTCAGGACGCCGCCCAGGCGGGCCAGGTCCGGGAGCTCGCTGTCCATGAGGACGCGTACGTCACGGACGCCGGGCGGGCCGAGCTCCACCCGTTCCGCGCCGACCAGGACGAGCACCGGGCGGACGGCGGCCGCGAGGGCGAGGGAGGCGCGCTCGGCCTCGTGCCGGGCGGCGCGCAGATGGGGCAGCGGGGCGGCGCGGCCCACGGTGACCAGCGGGTCGGCGATGCGCACCCGGTGGCGCCGGGCGCCGAGGGAGCGCACGGTCAGGACGCCCGCAGGACCGACGGCCAGGTGGTCGATCCGGGCCCGGCCGGGCAGCGGGACCGAGTGCAGCACCCGCCAGCCCGCCGCTTCGAGCCGGTCGAGCGCGGCCCCGGCGAGCTGCTGTGCGGCCAGCTCGCCGCGGCGCGGGTCGGCCCGGAAGCGGCGCTGGGGCTCGCCCCGCTCCAGCTCGGCGAGGAGCGCCTCGCCCGGCCGGTTGGGCGCGAGGTCGTCGTCGGGGTGCAGGGAGAGCCGGACCAGGTCGGCGGAGGTGGGCACGGGTGGCGGGCCGACCACGAGCTCGCCGACCGCGTACGGGCGCAGTGCGGCCAGCACGTCGTCCCGGTGGTCGTCGAGCAGCAGGGACACCCGTCCGGTGTCGCGGTCGTACCAGGCGACGCTGCGCCCGTCCGGAAGGCTGACGTACAGTCGCGCCTGTCCGTGCCGGTGTACCGGTGTGACCCGCAGTCCTGCCATGCCCCATCACCCCACCCCGACCATGGGAACAGCCCGATGCCCGTGAGGGCAATAAGCCGGGTGGGGGTCGTCACCACGCGGTGGGCGCAGGAAGGTCATGGCCACAACGCTTGCGCGCGACACGACACTGGAATCCGGGAGGGGACCCGCTCAATGATCATCTTCGGCACCCGCAGTTACCTGTACCAGCTCGCGATGCTCACCCTGGTGTGCGGCAACTGCGGCAACCCGTCCGCGCACGGGGTGCGCAAGTACGTCACGAAGTTCACGCTGTTCTTCATTCCGCTGTTCCCGGTCTCCACCCGGTACCGCACCCAGTGCACCTTCTGCGGTCTGGAGCAGCGGATCACCAAGGAGCAGGCCGACGGGCTGCTCGCCCCGCAGGCCGCGCCGCAGCAGGCGTACGGCGGGCAGCCGCAGCCGGGCCCCGTGCAGGGCCAGAACCCGTACCAGCAGTAGGCCGCGTAACAGCACCGCCCGCCGGCCTACGGCCATCCGTTACACATGCGGGGCAAGGCCGCAATGCCGGACATTTAGCGTCGTACGCATGACGACGACCACCCTGCCCCGCACCGCCAAGCTCGCGGTCGCCTCCGTGCTCGCCCTCGGCGTGGGCGGCGGGCTCATGGCCTGCACCCCCGACCCGGTGGCCAAGGCCCCCGACGTCCGGGTGCGGAACGTCGCGACCACGCAGGCCAAGGCGGCCGTCGGCCCGCTGAGGGCGTCCGAGCCCACCCGGCTCGTCATTCCCTCCGCGGGCGTGGACGCGAGCCCGGTGCTGCGCCTCGGGGTGGACTCCGCGCAGGAGCTGGAGGTGCCGCCGGTGGACCGGGCCGAACAGGCGGGCTGGTACACCGGCAGCGTCACGCCGGGCGAGAAGGGGGCCTCGGTGCTGGTCGCGCACTACGACACCGCGAACGGTCCGGCGCTCATGCGGAACGTGAAGGACATGAAGGTGGGGGACCTGATCGAGGTCGGCCGGGCGGACGGCTCGACCGCGGTGTTCAAGATCAGGGAAACCCAGCAGGTGGAGAAGACGGACTTCCCCACGGACAAGGTCTACGGCCCCACCGCGCGCCCCGAACTCCGCCTCGTCACCTGTGGCGGTCCGATCAAGGACGGGCACCGTTCGGCCAACATCATCTTCTATGCCGACCTGGTCAAGGCGGAATAACGCACCGGGGCTCCGGCGAAGCCGCGGCGGAAGGTGAAATAGCCTGGGGTGACCGCACGACAGGAGCACCTTGATCCGCCACCGCCGCATCGCACTCTTGGCACCCCTGCTGACCGCAGTGGGTGTCCTGCTGCTGTCCGGCTGCGGCGGGGCGGGCCACCTGGAGAGTGCGGGCGCGACGCCGACGGCCGCCGGTCCGATCCACCTGTGGCCCGACCTGCCCCCCGCGTCGGCGACCCCCAACGACTACGGCCAGACCGACACGGAGCAGGTGCCCGGCATCAAGGTGCACGGCGGCGACGTCCACCAGCTGAACCCGGTCGCCGTGGTGCAGGCCGAGGTGAAGGCGCACCCCAACACCTACAGCGGCGAGGACGGGCTGTACGACGAGACGGTCCGCCAGCTGGGCGCCTGCAAGCAGAAGCCGGCCGGCTGCCCGGTGCTCCGGCCGTACTACCGGGATCTGACCGGGGACGGCAAGGACGAGCTGATCCTCGGCATCCGGATGCCGGACCAGAACCTGGCGGTGCGCTGCTACATGCCGGCCAAGGACGGCGGCCTGATCCGCATCATGTCGACGGTCGACCAGATCATCAGCGTCGACCTGGCGGGCCGCGACGTGATCCTGCGGTCGGTGTCGGCGGGCATGCCCGGCTACGAGTACCGCACCGCCTGGTCCTGGGACGACCACCAGCAGGCGATGCTCCCCACCCGGGACGAGATCGTGCGCCGCAAGCCGGGCGGCGAGAGCGGCGGCAAGCACCCCGTGCCCTCCGGCCCCGGGCAGGCCCCGCCGTCACCGAAGAAGAAGCCGCCGACGGCGCGTCCGTCGGCCACCCCGACGGCGGACGCACCATGAAGACCCCCCGGATATCCAGGCCGCCCCGCCTGCCGCTGCCCGCCTGGACGGCGACGCTCACCTGGAAGGCAGCGGTGTTCATCACCGTGATGTGCTGCGCGCTCGCGACGCTGCTCGGCGCGCTCGTGCACGTCTCGGTGACCCGGCAGACCGTCGGCGAGGCCCGCAACAAGGCGCTCGACAAGCTGGCCGCCGTCACCCAGATGTACGAGGCGGGCGAACAACTGCCGCCCGGCGCCGGTCTCGACCCGCCCGAACTGCCCGCCTCGCTGCGCGCGCTCGCGCTCTCCGGCAAGCGCGGCACCCTCGTCGACGACGACCACGGCCGCCCCACCATGTGGGCGGCGGGCCCGGCGGACGGCAAGGCGCTGGCCGCCGAGCTCGACTACACCCAGAGCGCCCGCACCATCAACGGCCTCGACAAGGCGATCTTCGGCTCGTCCATCCTGGCCATCGGCGCCACCCTGCTGGTCGGCGTCTTCGCGGTCACCCGGATCACGCGGCGGCTGCACCAGACGGCGACGGTGGCCCGCCGGATCGACGCGGGCGACCTCGACGCCCGGGTCAACGACCCCCGCACCAAGGACCCGTCGCGCCCGCAGGACGAGGTGGCCACCGTGGCCGGAGCGCTGGACACGATGGCCTCCACGCTCCAGGGCAAGCTGCTCAGCGAGCAGCGCTTCACCGCCGATGTGGCGCACGAGCTGCGCACCCCGCTGACCGGTCTGCACGCGGCCGCCGAGCTGCTGCCCGAGGGGCGCCCGGCCGAGCTGGTGCGCGACCGGGTGCAGGCGATGCGCTCGCTCACCGAGGACCTCCTGGAGATCTCCCGCCTGGACGCGGGCAGCGAGACCGTCGACCTCGACCTCCAGCTGCTGGCCCCGGTCCTGGAGCGGGTGGTGCGCGCCTCGGTCGCCTCGGGCACCGCCGAGGAGGACACCGTCCTGACGGTGGTGCGGGACGCCTGCGTGGAGACCGACAAGCGCCGCCTGGAGCGCGTGCTCGGCAACCTGGTCGCCAACGCCCACAAGCACGGCAAGGCCCCGGTCGAGCTGACGGTGCGGGGCCCGGTCGTCACCGTACGGGACCACGGCACGGGCTATCCGGAGTACCTCCTGGACCACGGGCCGCAGCGCTTCCGCACCGACGCCGGGAGCAAGGGGCACGGCCTCGGTCTGACGATCGCGGTGGGGCAGGCGGCCGTGATCGGCGCCGAGCTGCGTTTCAGCAACGCCCCGGACGGCGGGGCGGTGGCCCGGCTCGAACTCCCCGAGTACGTCGGCTTCGAGACGCCCGGCGCCGAGGACGGCCCCCGCACCGTGTGACGCATCGTTACGCTTTGCGAACTCAAAGCAGCGAATTTAGTGTGAGGCAGGCGAATTGAGGGTCGCTCACCAGCGGCCCCGGCTCTCTCCAGGAGGCACCATGTCCCTGCGCTCCCCCCGTGCCGCACTCGGCCTCTGCGTGACCACCGCCGCCGTGGCCGTGCTCGCCGCGACGTCGCCCGCGTCCGCCGAGGAGGCCACGCACAACGAGTACAAGGGCCGCGTCACCGCCAAGGGCGGCCTGCTCCTGCGCGACCGGCCGACCCGCAGCAGCAGGATCGTCGGCAAGGCGCCGTACGGGTCGATCGTGCACATCTTCTGCAAGACCGGCGGCGACCGGGTCAACGGGAACGACCGCTGGTACCTGCTCACCGACGGCACCTGGGCCTGGGGGTCGGCCTTCTACATCGACAACATCGGCGCCGTGCCGCGCTGGTGCTGAACCGGCCGCCCGGCCGCCGAGGAGCCGGGACTTGGCGGTCGCGAACTCTTCGCGCGTGAGCGGCCGTTCGGGCGCCCGGCTCATCCGGACGGGCCGTTCGGCCCGCGAGGCCGGCTCCGCCCGGGTCGCGGGCCCGGAGGGCGCCCGGGGCACACGGGCGGGGCGGACAAGGTGCCAGGTTTGACGAGCTGTCACGCATTCGGTTCGGCACCTTATGACATACAGGGATATAAGGCCTGCATCTTGCTACGTTGCGTGGCATGACCGCACCGTCGGCGGCGGACGCGCCCCCGCCCGAGCTCCGCCTCCCCAAACGACGGGGCGTCGAACTCTCCCTGCTCGTCGGTGCCGTCCTCATCGTGGTCCTCGGCTACGTCGACGTCGGCCTCGCGCGCAACGGCGCGGTGCCGCCCGACGCCGCGCGCTACGGGGCCGGGCTCGGTCTGCTCGCGCTCCTCACCCACCTCGTGGTCCGCTTCCGCGCCCCGTACGCCGACCCCCTGCTGCTGCCGATCGCGGTGCTGCTCAACGGGCTCGGCCTGGTGCTGATCTACCGGCTCGACCTCGCGACCCCGGGCAGCCGGGCCGCCCCCGCCCAGCTGGTCTGGTCGACGCTCGGGGTCTGCCTCTTCCTCGCCGTCGTCCTGGTCCTGCGCGACCACCGCGTCCTCCAGCGGTACGCCTACCTCTCGATGGCGGCGGGCCTGGTCCTGATGCTCGTGCCGATCCTCTTCCCCGCGGTCAACGGCGCCAAGATCTGGATCAGGGTCGGTGGCTACTCCTTCCAGCCCGCGGAGTTCGCCAAGGTCCTGCTCGCCGTCTTCTTCGCGGGCTACCTCGCCGCCAACCGCAACGCGCTCGCCTACACCGGCCGCCGGATCTGGCGGCTCCAGCTGCCCACCGGGCGCGTGCTCGGCCCGATCGTGATGGTCTGGCTGCTGAGCGTGGGCGTGCTCGTCCTCGAACGCGACCTCGGCACCTCGCTGCTCTTCTTCGGCCTGTTCGTGGTCATGCTGTACGTGGCGACCGGACGCATCGGCTGGATCGCGGTGGGGCTCCTGCTCGCCTCGGTCGGCGCGGCCGCGGTCGCCCTCTTCGAGCCCCATGTGCACGGCCGCGTCACCGACTGGCTGAACCCGTACGCCACCATCGAGGCGGGCCTCGGCCCCAGCCAGCTCGCCCAGTCCCTCTTCGCGTTCGGTGCGGGCGGCACGCTCGGCGCCGGTCTTGGCCTCGGGCACTCGATCCTGATCGGCTTCGCCGCCAAGTCCGACTTCATCCTGGCCACGGCGGGCGAGGAGCTCGGCCTGTCCGGACTGAGCGCGATCTTCCTGCTGTACGCGCTGCTCGTGGCCCGGGGCTACCGGGCCGGGCTCAGCCTGGCCAGCCCGTTCGGGCGGCTCCTCGCCATCGGCCTCGCCTCGATCCTGGCGCTCCAGGTGTTCGTGATCGCGGGCGGCGTGATGGGACTCATCCCGCTCACCGGCATGGCGATGCCGTTCCTCGCACAGGGCGGCTCGTCCGTGGTCACCAACTGGATCATCGTGGCGCTGCTCATCCGGATCAGTGATCTGGCCCGGCGCCCGCTGCCCGTGGTCGAGACGGGCGTCATCGCGCGGCCCGAGCCGTCGGTGGAGGGAACCGCGAAGTGATCCGCTACATCCGGCGGGCCGCCGCCTTCTGCCTGGTGCTGCTGGTGGCGCTGCTCGTGAACGCGGCCCGCGTCCAGGTCTTCCAGGCCGACGCGCTCGACGCCAACCCCGCCAACCGCCGCCTGGCCATCGCCCGTTACCACCAGCCGCGCGGCGCGATCGTGGTCGGAGACGAGAGCGTCACCGGATCGAAGGACACCGGCCAGCAGCTGCGGTACGAGCGGACCTACAAGTACGGACCGCTGTACGCGCCCGTCACCGGGTACGCCTCGCAGACGTACGGCACCACGCTCGTCGAGAACGCGGAGGACCCCGTCCTGTCGGGCACCTCCTCGCTCCTTTCGGTGTTCCCGCTGTGGAACGACCTGACCCGCAGCCGACACTCCGGCGGGCGAGCCGTCACCACCATCAGGGCGTCGATGCAGCGGGCCGCCTACGACGGGCTGGCCGGCAAGAAGGGCGCGGTGGCCGCGCTCGACCCGTCCACGGGGAAGATCCTGGCGCTGGTCAGCAGCCCCTCGTACGAGCCGGGGCTCCTCTCGGGGACGGGCAGGGCGGTGGCGAGCGCCTGGTCGCGGCTGACCAGGGACGCGGACCAGCCGATGCTGAACCGGGCGATCCGGCAGACCTATCCCCCGGGCTCCGCCTTCAAGATCGTGACGGCTGCGGCCGCGCTCGACTCCGGGGCGGTCACGGACGTCAACGCGCCCACCGACACCCCCGACCCCTATGTGCTCCCGAACACCTCCACCACCCTCCCCAACGAGGCGAGCGGCTGCGGCAACGCCTCGCTGGCGTACGCGGTCACCGTCTCCTGCAACACCGTGATGGCGGGGCTCGGGGTGAAGGTGGGGCTGGCTGGAATGCTGGACGCGGTGCGGAAGTTCGGCTTCAACGACACGCGTCTGCGGATCCCCTCGGGCGTGGCCAAGTCGAACTTCGACACCCGGATGAGCCCCGACCAGCTGGCGCTCTCCTCCATCGGCCAGTTCGACACGACGGCCACCCCGCTCCAGATGGCGATGGTCTCGGCGGCGGTCGCCAACGGCGGGGACCTCAAGTACCCATATCTGGTGGACCGTACGACGACCGCGCGCGGCGCCACCGTCTCCACGACGGCCCCGCGGACCTACCAGCGGGCGATGAACCCGGCGACCGCGATGCGCCTCCAGCAGATGATGGTGGACGTGGTGCGGACCGGGACCGGCACCAGCGCGGCGATCCCCGGAGCCACGGTGGGCGGCAAGACCGGCACCGCGCAGAACGGCATCGGCAACATCGGCAGCCCCTACGCCTGGTTCATCTCCTGGGCCCAGGCGGACGGCTCGGCCCGGCCGGCCGTCGCGGTCGCGGTGGTCGTCGAGGACGCGTCGGCCAACCGGGGCGACATCAGCGGCGGCGGCGACGCGGCACCGATCGCGAAGGCCGTGATGGAGGCGGCGCTGGCCCCGTGACGGCTCCTGCGCCGGGGGTCAGCGGCGGCGGTCCAGTGCGGTCAGGTCGATCTCGATGGGGAAGGGGAGGTCGACCTTGAGCTCCTTGTGGAAGATCCCGACCGGGCCGTACGCGTGGGTGCCCGGGTCCAGTTCGAAGACGTACACGACGGGCAGACCGTCGTTCTCCTCGACCCGCCAGTAGTGCGGGACCCCGGCCCGGGCGTATTTGAGGGGCTTGACCTCGCGGTCCCGGGCCACAGAGTCATCGGACACGACCTCGATGGCGAGGAGTACGTCCTCCGGCTTGAACCATGTCTGGCGTGGACCGGTGTCCGCTTCCACGGGCACAACAAGGACGTCCGGCTCGGGGCGGTTGCGCGGGTCCATCTTGATGGTCATCTCGCGGACGGCCTCAAGGTGTTCCGGCGCCTGCGCCACGAGCGCGTTCTCCAAGAGACGCATGGTGCGCATGTGAAACCGGGTCTGCGGACTCATGAAGACGAGGCTCCCGTCGATCAGCTCCGTGTGCGGAGGGAGATTCGGAAGCCGGTCCAGGTCGTCCGCCGTCCAGCCGCCCGCCGGCGGGCGCGCCCACCGGTGGTCGTCGTCCAGCGCGTACTCGCGTGCGGCGCTCATGATTGCTCCCATGCGACGGAGTCTGTCTCGCCCTGTCAGCCTACCCAGGGGGATTACCGGACGCGCCACACAAACAGATGAAGGACGGCCGCGCCGTTGACGACCGACGGCGCGACCGGCGCCCGTGCGTCAGGACGCGGCCTCCTCGATCTCGCCCTCCTCGATCGCCCCCTCCACCTCGGCCACCCGGGCCGCCTCCTCGGCCGCGAACCGCTCCTTGTCCAGCTGCTCGGCGATCTCCTCGTCCTGGGTCATCAGGAGGTCCAGGTTGGAGTCGCCGAGGTCGAAGACGCCCATGTCGACGTACGCCTTCTGGAGACGCTCGCCCCACAGGCCGATGTCCTTGACGCACGGCACGATGCGGCTGAAGAGCAGCTTCCTGAACAGGTGCAGGAACTCGCTCTCCTCGCTCAGCGCCTCGGCCTCCTTCTTCGGGATGCCGAAGTTCTCCAGGACCTCCACCCCGCGCAGCCGGTCGCGCATCAGGTAGCAGCCCTCGATGACGAATTCCTCGCGCTCGCGCAGCTCCGCGTCGGACAGCTGGGCGTAGTAGTCGCGCAGCGCCATCCGGCCGAAGGCCACGTGGCGGGCCTCGTCCTGCATGACGTACGCGAGGATCTGCTTGGGCAGCGGCTTGTCCGTGGTGTCCCTGATCATGCCGAAGGCGGCGAGGGCCAAGCCCTCGATCAGGACCTGCATGCCGAGGTAGGGCATGTCCCAGCGGGAGTCGCGCAGGGTGTCGCCGAGCAGTGCCTGGAGGTTGTCGTTGATCGGGTAGAGCATGCCGAGCTTCTCGTGCAGGAAGCGGCCGTAGATCTCGGCGTGCCGGGCCTCGTCCATGGTCTGGGTCGCCGAGTAGAACTTCGCGTCCAGGTCGGGCACGGACTCCACGATGCGGGCCGCGCAGATCATCGCGCCCTGCTCGCCGTGCAGGAACTGGCTGAACTGCCACGCGGTGTAGTGCTTGCGCAGCTCGCCCTTGTCGCGGTCGGTCATCTTGGCCCAGTACGGGGTGCCGTACAGGGTCATCGCCTCGTCCGGGGTGCCCAGCGGGTCGTAGGGGTCGACCTCCAGGTCCCAGTCGATGCGCCTGGCGCCGTCCCACTGCTTGTCCTTGCCCTTCTGGTAGAGGGCGAGCAGCCGGTCGCGCCCGTCGTCGTAGTCCCAGTTGAAGCGGGCGGCGCCGGAGGCCGGCACCTGCCACAGGGGTTCTTGGGGGGCCTTCACATAGAGGTCGTGCGTCGACACGTGCGGCTCCTTCGCCTCGCGGACGGCATGGTCCATCGGCTCAACTTCTGCACACTGCTGTGCAGTTGGCAGGTTCACACGGTGGTAGACGCGGGGTCAACAAGTCGCGCGCAAGGGATTGACGGGCTTGCTGACAAGCAGTCTCATAAGAGGCGACCGCAGGTAACCCAGCCACGAGGTGCCCCAGCCATGACCACCGTGACCGAACGCGATGCGCTCCGCGACGCACTCGGCCTGCTCAGGGACCGCGAGCAGGTCGCCGAGCGGCTGCTCGAATCGTCCGCCAAGCACTCCTTCGACCCCGACCAGGAGCTGGACTGGGACGCTCCGATCGAGGACGGGAAGTGGTTCTGGCCGCCGGAGCTGCTCTCCCTGTACGACACCCCGCTGTGGCGGAAGATGTCCGAGGAACAGCGCATGGACCTGGCCCGCCACGAGGCCGCCTCGCTCGCCTCGCTCGGCATCTGGTTCGAGATCATCCTGATGCAGCTGCTCGTGCGGCACATCTACGACAAGTCCCTCACCAGCAACCACGTCCGCTACGCGCTCACCGAGATCGCCGACGAGTGCCGCCACTCGATGATGTTCGCCCGCATGATCAAGAAGGGCGGGGCACCGACGTACCGGGTGCCGCGCGTCTACCACAACCTCGCCCGCGTCCTGAAGACCGTCTCCACCACGCCCGGCTCCTTCGCCGCCACCCTGCTCGGCGAGGAGATCCTCGACTGGATGCAGCGCCTGACCTTCCCGGACGAGCGCGTCCAGAGCATCGTGCGCGGCGTGACCCGCATCCACGTGGTCGAGGAGGCCCGCCATGTCCGTTACGCCCGCGAGGAGTTGCGCCGCCAGATGGTGTCCGCGCCGCGCTGGGAACGGGAGTTGACCCGGCTCAGCTGCGGCGAGGCGGCCCGCGTCTTCGCCACCTGCTTCGTCAACCCGCAGGTGTACGAGAACGTCGGCCTGGACCGCCGCGAGGCCGTGGCCCAGGTGAAGGCGAGCGGCCACCGCCGCGAGGTCATGCAGAGCGGCGCGGGCCGCCTGACCGAATTCCTCGACGACATAGGCGTGATGAACGGCGTGAGCAGGCGGCTCTGGAAGAGCTCCGGACTCCTGGCGTAAACCCCGGACCTGGGGATTACGCTGCCTGTATGACCTCACCCGCCGCCACCCCCGCGTACCGCAGGCTCAGCGTCGAGGAGCGCCGCACCCAGCTCCTCGGCGCGGCGCTGTCGCTCTTCGCGCACCGGGCGCCGGAGGACGTCTCGATCGACGACGTGGCCGAGGCCGCCGGGGTCTCGCGGCCACTGGTGTACCGCTACTTCCCGGGCGGCAAGCAGCAGTTGTACGAGGCGGCGCTGCGCTCGGCCGCCGACGAGCTGGAGCTGTGCTTCGCCGAGGCGCAGAGCGGCCCGCTCACCCGGCGGCTCACCCGGGCCCTGGACCGCTACCTCGCCTTCGTGGACGAGCACGACGCGGGGTTCTCGGCGCTGCTCCAGGGCGGCAGCGTGGCCGAGACGTCGCGCACCACGGCGATCGTCGACGAGGTGCGGCGGGCCGCGGCCGAGCAGATCCTGGTCCACCTGCGGGTCGAGCAGCCGGGCCCGCGGCTCCGGATGATGGTGCGCACCTGGATCGCCGCGGTGGAGGCGGCCTCCCTCATCTGGCTGGACGAGGACAAGCAGCCCGCGCTGCCCGAGCTGCGCGACTGGCTGGTGGACCATCTGGTGGCGCTGCTCACCGCCACCGCCGCCACCGACGAGCAGACCGCGGCCGTGGTGCGCGGGGCGCTGGCCCACGAGCCCGCCGAGGGCCCGGCCGGGGTGCTGGCCCGCCGGGTGATACCCGTGGTGAGCGAGGCGGCCCACCTGCTGTGAGACTTGGGGGGTGCGAAGCGAGAACACCCTCTTTGTGGGCGGCCCCCTCGACGGGCGCGTCCTGCCGGTACTGACCGGCCCGACCGGCAAGCCGCCGCAGTGGTACGAGGTGCCCGTGCCGGACGCGGACGGCGGCCTGGCGACGGTGTACGCCTACCGCCTGGAACCCGCCACCCACACCAAGCGGCTCGGGCTGCCGCGCGGCTGGAAGTACACCTATGTGCCCGAGGGCCGCGAGCCGCGCCGCTGGCCGTGGACGAGGAAGAGCGGCGGCGCAAGCCCCCGCACCGGGCTGCCGCCGCACGAGTGAGCCGAATACCCCGTTCACTTCTCCCGCGGGGAATGTCGCCCGGACGCGTGCCACGATCCGATGGGGCCGGAGGGACCGGCTCCGTACCGGAGGTGAGCACATGTCAGCTCGCGTGCGCCGGGCGTGCGCGGTGGCCGTCGCCGCGGCCCTGGTGACGGCCGTGGTGGGCCGGCCGGTGATGGCCGCACCCCAGCCGCCCGGCGAGTCCTCGTCCGTCCTGCCCGCCCAGCCGCCCGAGGCCTCGGCCAGGGCGCTGCTCACCCAGCTCCAGACGCTGTACCGGCAGACGGAGGAGGCGACCGAGGCGTACAAGACCACCGATGTGGAGCTGAAGCGGCGCGAGGCAGAGGAGAAGAAGCTGGCCGCCTCGCTGGACAAGGCCCGCACCGCGCTCGCCCGCAGCCGCCGCGACGCCGGACGGCTGGCCCGCGAGCAGTACCAGGGCCGCAGCGAACTCTCCCCCTACCTCCGACTGTTGCTGGCCCGCGACCCGCAGAGCGCGCTCGACCAGCGCCACGTCCTGGACCGCGCGGCCGGTGAGCGGCAGGCGGCACTGAACCGGCTGGCCCGCGGCGAACGGCAGGCCGCCGAGCTCGCGCGGGCCTCGCGCCAGGCGCTCGAAGAGCAGCAGGCGCTCGCGAAACAGCAGCAGCGGGCGAAGGACGAAGTCGAGCTGCGCCTCAAGGAGGTGGAGAAGCTCCTGGCCGGCCTCTCCCCCGACGAGCTGGCCGAACTCAGCCGTCTGGAAGAGCAGGGCACCGAACGGGCGCAGCAGAGCCTGCTCTCCTCGGGCGCGCTGAGCGGGAGCCGCGCTCCCTCGCCGGAGGGCGACCGGGCGCTCACCTACGCCGTCGACCAGATCGGCAAGCCGTACGTGTGGGGCGCCGAGGGACCCGAGTCCTACGACTGCTCGGGGCTGACCTCGCAGGCCTGGGCGCACGCGGGCCGCGCCATCCCGCGCACCAGTCAGGAGCAGTGGGCGGAGCTGCCCCGCGTGCCGCTGACCTCGCTGCGCCCCGGCGACCTGGTCGTGTACTTCCCCAAGGCCACCCATGTGGCGATGTACCTGGGCGACGGCCTGGTGGTGCAGGCGCCCCGGCCCGGCGCCCGTGTCAAGGTCTCGCCCATCGCCGCGAACCCCCTGCTCGGCGCGGTCCGCCCGGACCCGGCGGCGGCCCCGCTGACCCCGCTGTCCGCGTACCACCCCCCGAAGCTCCCGGAGGGCGCGACGGTGGGGGTGGACACGGGGAACTCTCAGGAGTCGGGCTCCAACTAACCCTGGGCACCCGTCAGTTCGGCGAGGTAGGCGGCCGTCTTCTCGGGTTCGTAGAAGAAGTTCTCGAAGTCGGCCGGGTCGTTGAAGCCGTTGGCGAAGCGGTCGGCGGCCGGCTGGAGCTGTCCGGCCGCACCGATCAGGTTCAGGACGTGCTCCGGGGGCACCCCGAGCATGGCGTTGGTCCACTTCGTCACGTGCTGGGCGGTGTCCCAGTAGCGGTCGAAGGCCGAGCGCATCCACGCCTCGTCGAACTCCGCCTCGCCGTGCTCGACGATCGAGGAGAGGTACGAGGCCGCGCACTTGGACGCCGAGTTGGAGCCCTGGCCGGTGATCGGGTCGTTCGCCACGACCACGTCCGCGACGCCCAGCACCAGGCCGCCGCCGGGCAGCCGGCCGATCGGGTTGCGAACGGTGGGGGCGTAGCGGCCCGCGAGGGTGCCGCCCGCGTCGGTCAGCTCCACCTTGGTGGCCCGCGCGTACTCCCAGGGCAGGAACTTCTCCATCAGCTCCAGGGTGAGCGCCAGGTGCTCGGCGGGGTCCGTCACCCCGTTGAACACGTCGATCGGGCCGCCGGGGACGCCCTCCCAGAACAGGATGTCCGCGCGGCCCGAGGTGGTCAGGGTCGGCATCACGAACAGCTCGCCCACGCCGGGCACCAGGTTGCAGCGCACGGCGTCGAACTCGGGGTGCTCGGGGCGCGGGCCGAGGCCGTGCACATAGGAGACGGCGAGCGCGCGCTGCGGCTCGGCGTACGGGGAGCGCGACGCGTCGCGGCCGAACATCGAGACCAGCTCGCCCTTGCCCGCGGAGACCAGGACCAGGTCGTAGGTGCGGGCGAAGAAGTCCAGGTCGGAGACCGCGGCACCGTGGATGACCAGCTGTCCGCCGCGCTGGGCGAAGGTCTCCATCCAGCCGGCCATCTTGACCCGCTGGTCCACGGACTGCGCGTAGCCGTCCAGCCTGCCCACCCAGTCGACGGCGCGGGAGGCGTCGGGGGCGGCGACCGAGACGCCCACCCCCTCGATCAGCGGGGCCTGGGACTCCCAGAAGTTCAGCGCCAGGTCACGCTCGTGCTGGAGCGCGGTGTGGAACATGCACTGGGTGGACATGACCCGGCCGGACCGGATCTCGTCCGCCGTGCGGTTCGACATCAGGGTGACCTCGTAGCCCTGCGCCTGCAGTCCGAGGGCCAGCTGGAGGCCGGACTGGCCGGCTCCGACTATCAGTATTCTCCGCATGCGGACGTTCTCCGTTGAGTGCGTAGCGAGCCGTGGGGGGCGGGGTCTATTCGGGGCAGGCTTCCAGCGCGTGCGCCACGAGGCCGAGGAGGGACTCGATCACCGAGACCCGGCTGCGGGCGTCCATGATCACCACCGGGATGTGCGGCGGCACGGTGAGCGCCTCGCGCACGTCCTCGGCCTCGAAGGACTCGGTGCCCTCGAAGTGGTTGACGGCCACGATGTACGGGAGCCCGCAGCTCTCGAAGTAGTCGAGCGCGGGGAAGCAGTCCGAAAGGCGCCGGGTGTCGGCGAGCACGATCGCGCCGATCGCGCCGCGCACGATGTCGTCCCACATGAACCAGAACCGCTGCTGGCCCGGGGTGCCGAACACGTACAGGACGAGGTCGTCGTCGAGGGTGATGCGGCCGAAGTCCATCGCGACGGTGGTCGTCAGCTTGTCCGGGGTCGCCGACAGGTCGTCGGTGGCCTCGCTGGCCTGGGTCATCACCGCCTCGGTCTGGAGCGGGGTGATCTCGGAGACCGCCGAGACGAAGGTGGTCTTGCCCACCCCGAAACCACCCGCGACCACGACCTTCGTCGCGATGGGGGCCCGACTGCGGTCCTGCTGCCAGGGCATCAACTCCTCGTCCGGGACGAGCAGTTCAGAGGCGGCGGAGTCCACTCAGCACCCTTTCGAGCAGTGCGCGGTTCGGCTGGCCCTGGCCGTGCCCGGTGCCGTACACACGAATTCTTCCCTGGTCGGCCAGGTCGCTGAGCAGCACGCGCACCACGCCGAGCGGCATCTTCAGGAGCGCGGAGATCTCGGCGACCGTGCGCATGGCGCGGCAGATCTCCACGATGGCCCGCATCTCGGGCATGACCCGGTGCGTGCTGCCGCCGAGCTCCTTGCGCTCGGGAGGCGCCTCGATCGCGGCGACGAACGTCTCGACGAGCAGGACGTGGCCGAAGCGGGTGCGGCCGCCGGTCAGCGAGTACGGGCGGACGCGGGCGGGTTTCCGGTCGGCGCCGCGCACCGGGAGCCGCGCGGGTTTCGCTGCGGGCGGGGTCATCGGGCGGCCTCCATCGACTGGCGCAGCTGACTGCGCACCTCGGGGGTCAGGACGTGTCCGGCGCGGCCCACGAAGAGCGCCATGTGGTAGGCCACCACGCTCATGTCGCAGTCCGGGGTGGCGTGCACGCCGAGCAGCGAGCCGTCGCTGATGGCCATGACGAAGACGCTGCCCTCCTCCATCGCGACCATCGTCTGCTTGACGTGGCCGCCGTCCATGAGGCGGGCGGCCCCGACGGTGAGGCTGCCGATGCCGGAGACGATGGTGGCGAGGTCGGCGCTGGACCCGCGCGGGCCCTGCCTCGCGACGGTGGTGGTCTGGCGCCGCTCCGGGTCGGAGGAGAGCAGCAGCAGCCCGTCCGAGGAGACGACCGCTACGGAGATGAGCCCTGGCACCTCCTCGACCAGGTTCCCGAGCAGCCACTGCAGGTTGCGGGCCTCGGTACTCGCTCCGATCGTGCCGGTGCCGGACGCGCCGCTGCCGGACCTGCCGGTTCCGGTGCCGGTCGCACTCATCTGCGTACCTCCTCGACTGTCTCCCCCGTGTCCGTGTCTGCCTGCTGTTGGGTCTCTTCGAACTCCGCCGCCACGTCGCGGCGGCCTTCCTTCGCGCCCTGCTGGAAACCTCCCAGCCTGCGCCGCAGCGCCTCGGCGGCGTCGGTGCCGCCCTTGCGCTCCTGTGCCTTGGCCGGTCCTGCCTGCACGATCTTGGGAGTGCGCTTGGGGAGCCCCTTGTCCGTGACCCGCTGCACGGGCTCGGGCGCCTCGGGCTCGGGCTCCGGCCCGGGCTCAGTGGCGGGCGGCCCGGCCGCGGCGGGCCGGGGCTCCGGGAGGCGCATCTCGAAGGTCGGCTCGTCGACGAGGAGTTCGCCGGACTCGGCGGGCTCCCCGTGCGCCACGGGCTCGACCGGTGCCGCGGGCCCCCCGTGCGGCGCGGGCTCGACCGGTGCCGCGGGGCCCCCGTGCGGCGCGGGCTCGACCGGCGCCGGTTCGGCGGGGGCGGGCCTGGCCACCTCGCCGGAGCGTTCCGTACGTTCCGGCAGCACGTTGGAGTTGGCCTCGGCGAGGGCGCCCGGCAGCGTGAACCTCGGGGCGTCGCCCGCCTCCGGCACCACGTGCGGCGCGGCCACCGGCGGGGTGGTCGGCAGGATCGCCTCGGGCAGCACCACGACCGCCGCGACGCCGCCCCGCTTCTGCTCGCGCAGTTCGATGCGCACGCCGTGCCGGTGCGCGAGCAGCGCCGAGACGTGCAGCCCGAGGCCGCCCCCCTCGGTGCCGGGGTCTCCGGGTTCGTACGAGGCGGGGTCGGCGAGCCGGCGGTTCAGCTCGGCGCGCCGCTCCGGGGGCACCCCGATGCCCGCGTCCTGCACCGAGAGCATGATCTCGCCGCCCTCCAACTGCCAGCCGGAGAGCTCCACTTGGGCGTCCGGCGGGGAGAAGGAGGTGGCGTTCTCCAAGAGCTCGGCGACCAGGTGGCTCAGGTCGTCGGCGGCGAAGCCCGCGACCTGGGCGTGCGGCGGCAGGGCCTGGATGACGACCCGCTCGTACCGCTCGATCTCGCTGACCGCGGCCCGCATGACGTCGACGAGCGGGACCGGCCCCGGGTGGTTGTGGTGGTGCTCGGTACCGGCCAGGACCAGGAGGTTCTCGCCGTGGCGCCGGATGACGGTGGCCAGGTGGTCCAGCTTGAAGAGGACGGCGAGCTGGTCCGGGTCCTGCTCGCGCTCCTCCAGGCCCTCGATGACGGCGAGCTGGCGCTCGATCAGGCCGAGGCTGCGCAGCCCCAGGTTGACGAAGGCGTGCTTGACGGTGCCCTGGGCCCGCTCCAGCTGGGCGGTCAACTCGCTTACGTGAGCCCGCAGTTCGTCCTTCTCGGCGGCCAGTCGGGCCAGTCGGCCGCGCTGCTTGGCGAGGTCCTCGCCGAGCTCACCGGCCCGCGCGTGCTGCTCGACCAGCTTGCCGTGCAGCTCGTTGAGGGAGCGTACGACCTCGGCGAACTCGTCGTTGCGGCCGGTGAAGCGCACCGGCTCCGCGCTCTCGGGGGACTCCGGCGCCCCGGCCAGGCGGGCCGAGCCGCGCCGCAGCACGGCGAGCGGGCGGGTCAGGCTGCGGGCGGTGGCGGCCGAGACGCCGATGGCGAGCAGCAGCAGCGCGCCGATCAGCCCGACCCGGATCTCCAGGGCGGTCACATCGTCGTCCCGCAGCTGCTCGAACCGCTTGACCTCGGAGGTGGCCAGCGCCGCCTGGGCGCCGCGCATCCGGTCGATCCGGGCGGAGAGCGCGGCGCCGACCGCGTTCGGGTCGGACTTGCGCTCGGTGGCGCTGAGCTGGGGCTGGTCGGTGAGACGGGTGAGGAAGCCGTCGGCGGCCTCCACCTCGGGGCCGGTGACGGTGGCGGCGACCTTGTCGCGGGCGGCGGCGCTCGCGGCCTGGTCGAAGTCGGCGAGCGCGGACTGCTCGCGCACGTGGGCCTGTTGCGCGGCGGCGCTCAGCGCGTCCCGCGTCCGGCCCGCGTCCGTGTCGTCCTTCTCCTTCTGTACGACCTTGCCGGTGACCGGGTCGTACACCTTGGAGGTCTGGCCCGACGGCACCGAGAGCGCGCCGAGCAGCAGCCCCCGGGTGGCCGACGCCTGCTCGACGGCCCGCCCGAGCGCACCCGGCGCCCGGACGGCGTCGGCGGCGCGCGGGGGTGTGCGGTCGGCGAGCTCGTCGGCGACGGCGAGCAGCGAGGCGATCACGTCGGAGTACGCCTTCTGCGCCTCCAGGGCCGTGCCCTTGCCGGTGAGCGCGGTGCGGCGCAGGGCCGGCACGGTGGCGAGGTCACGCGCGAGGCCCGCCGGGGCGGTGGCACGCAGCTCGTCGATGCCCCGGTCGACCCGGGCGGCCGGTTCCTTGAGCGCCGCCTCCTTGCCGCTGGGCCGGCCGGCCGCGACGTACTGCGTGACGCCGTCCCGCTCGTCGCCGAGCGCGTGCGCGAGGCTGATCGTCTGCTGGTCGAGCTGGGCCAGGGTGACCAGGTGCTGGGAGTCCGTGAGGTCCGCGGAGGCCGCGAACAGGGTGGGCGCTCCGGCGCCGAGCACGACGAGGGAGACGACGGCGACGGAGACGACCAGGCGACTGCGCACCCGGACGGTGCGTTGTGCGCGTGTGCCGTCGTTGCCCCGAGGCCGCTTGTTCTGCACCGGTGCTCTCAACCTTCACTCGTGTTTGCCAGTCCACCAAGGAAGCCAAGGTGACGACTGGTCATGACGAGTAGTCACTGCTCGGCCACCTGAACGAGTGAACATCACTTCGGAGTTGACCATCAACTTCCGCGGAATGCCCGGCCCCGCTCGTGCTCGCCCCCGGTTGGAA
Organism: Streptomyces sp. NPDC045846; assembly: GCF_056431605.1. NCBI lineage: Bacteria > Bacillati > Actinomycetota > Actinomycetes > Kitasatosporales > Streptomycetaceae > Streptomyces > Streptomyces sp. NPDC045846. The sequence continues at coordinate 34,131 of NZ_JBWKKJ010000007.1, forward strand.
CTTCCGCGCGGCCTTTGGCAGGATGCCCGCCCACAGCTCGGCGGAGTGGCTGATTCCTCCCGGGATCGTGCGGTTCGCCCACTGGTACAGGCCAATTGACGGGCCGTTCGCCGGGGTGGCGGAGGCCATGAAGAGGCCGTGAAGGCGTCGTGCAGACTGGCCGACATGCGCATCCAGCTGGCCACCGTTCCCGGAGACCCCGCCCGCCCCAACGAGGACTGGGCGGCCACCGCGCTGCCCGCTTCGGGCCTGGGCGGCCTGCTCGTCGTGCTCGACGGCGTGACGCCGCTGCCCGGCAACGGCGACTGCGTGCACGACGTGCCGTGGTTCACCGCGCGGCTCGGCGGCGCGCTGACCGAACTGTCGGCTTCACGGCGGGATATGACGCTGGCCGAGATCCTGGCCGAATCCATTCGGCGCACCGCCGATGCCCATCGCGACACGTGTGACCTTTCTCACCCGCGCACGCCTCAGGCAACCGTGGTGCTCGCGCGGTGGGACGAGGCCGAGCTGGAATACCTCGTCCTGTCGGACTCGGCGCTGCTGCTCGCCCGCGCCGACGGCACGGTGCGGGCGGTCCTCGACGACCGGCTCGACCGGGTGCCGCGGGCGTCCCTGGTCAGTGACGCGGTCGCCGACTCGCTGGTCCGCAACAAGGCGGGCGGCTTCTTCACGGCCGCGGCGGATCCCTCGGTGGCCGCCCTCGCCGTGACCGGCCGCGAGCCGCTCGCTCCCCTGCGTGCGGTGCTCGCCCTGACGGACGGGGCGACGCGGTGGGTCGAGACGTTCCGCGAGGGCTCGTGGGCGGACTGCGTGGCGCTGGTCCGCAAGGCGGGGCCCGAGGGGTTGATCGAGCGGGTGCGGGCGTTGGAGGCGGGGGACGGGGAGCGGGGTTTTCTGGGGGGCGGGAAGCGGCATGACGATGCGACGGTGGTGTGGGTGGAGGTGTAGTTTCCCCACCCCGCCCCTTCCCGAGACCCTCCGGGGGTTGGGGGGAAAGGGTGGGAGGGAAGGCCTTCCCGGGGCTCCGCCCCGAACCCCAGCGGGGGCTCCGCCCCCTGCGCCCCTGACGGGGGCTTCCGGCGGGCGGGAAAGAGAGGTCCCCCGGGCTCCGCCCCGAACCCCGGGGGGCGCTCCGCCCCGTGCGGCCCCTGACCGGGGTTTCGGCGGACGGGAAAGAGAGGTTCCCCGTGTCCCCGCCCCGGGCCCCGGTGGGGGCTCCGTCCCGTGGGGCCGCGGGGCCCCGCCCAGGCCCCCTCCCTGCGGGGGCTCCGTTCGCGTGCGGGCTCCGCTGGATCCCCGGCGGACGGGGCGGGAGCACGGTGGTCAGCTTTCTGCGGCTGCGTTCAGTTGGTGCAGGAGGCGGGCCAGTTCGGAGATTTCCGCTCGGTCCCAGTTGGCCAGTTTGCGGACGTAGCGCTCGCGGCGGGCGTCGCGCACGCGGCCGAACCGTGCCGTTCCCTCGGCCGTGATGCGGACCAGTGACGCCCGGCCGTCCGCCGGGTCGGGCTCGCGGGCCACCAGGCCGAGGTCCTCCAGGGCGTGGAGCTGGCGGCTCATCGTCGCCTTGCCCACGCCGAAGAACCCGGCGAGCTCGGTCGCCCGCTGCGGCCCGGCCTCGTCCAGCCGCACCAGCAGTCCGTACGCCGCCGGTTCGAGATCGGGGTGCACCTCGCGGGCCATCTCGCCGGACGAGGCCCTGGCCCGCCGCAGAAAGACGGCCAGCTCGCGTTCGAGCGCGAGGAACTCCTGGTCCGGACCGTGCACATCGGCTCCCATGCCGTAGGTGTGTCGTGACGGCACAGTATTTCCCAGCATGCTGTGCGCCCGGCACTCCAAGGGCCCGGTCCGGCCGAAGGCGGTCATGGCGCCGGGGCCAACGCGGGATGAAAGTTTCTTCCGGGCCACGCTGTTCCCGCAGCGTGTCGCCACCACCAAGGGTCTGAACCATCGGCATAACCTGAAGCCTCTTTCGCGCCAGCGGTCTACGTGCGTAGCGTCGTCTCTGACATGTCCACAGCGACACGTCGGCATGTCGACCCAGGCCGTCAAGTCCCCAGCCCCACCGAGCCTTTCGGAGGCACGCAATGCCCGTGCACAGATCCGGAACGGCCCGCCGCGGACCCCTCACCGCGGCCGGGATCCTCCTCTCCTCCCTCACCCTCGTCCTCGGCTTCACCGGCACGTCGGGCGCCGCCGACACCCCCGCACGCGGCTCCGCGACCCTGGGCATGGGGGTGGCGGCGCACGACGGGGTGGGCGGCCCGCCCCGTGACGCGCGCACGGCCCTGGCCACCCAGACCGAAGGCGTCGACACCAGCAGCCACAACGGCAACGTCGCCTGGTCCACGCTGTGGAACAGCGGGGTGCGCTGGGCCTATGTCAAGGCCACCGAAGGCACCTACTACACCAACCCCTACTTCGCCCAGCAGTACAACGGCTCGTACAACGTCGGCATGATCCGCGGGTCCTACCACTTCGCGACCCCGGACACGACGAACGGCGCCGCCCAGGCGGACTACTTCGTGGACCACGGCGGCGGCTGGTCGCGCGACGGCCGGACCCTGCCGGGCGCGCTCGACATCGAGTGGAACCCGTACGGCGACGCCTGCTACGGCAAGTCGGCGGCCCAGATGGTCGGCTGGATCGGCGACTTCGTCAACGAGTACCGGGCCCGCACCGGACGCGACGCGGTCATCTACACCGCGGCCAGCTGGTGGAGCCAGTGCACCGGCAACTCGGCGGCCTTCGGCTCCACCGACCCGCTCTGGATCGCCCGCTACAACACCGACCCGGGCACCCTTCCGGCCGGCTGGGGCTACTACACGATGTGGCAGTACACGTCGTCCGGCCCGACGGTCGGCGACCACTCCCGGTTCAACGGGGCGTACGACCGGCTCCAGGCGCTCGCCAACGGCTGACCCGGTCCTCCTCGGAGAGCGGGGCCCCCGGCGCTGCGTAGCCGGGGGCCCTTTCATCTGCCCGTACGGACCACTTCTCGCACACCTGACCCCATCTCGCCCCCGGCATGAGTCAGGATGGGGGGCATGCGCAGGTTGGGAGCGGTGTGGCGGGCGGTGGCCCTGGCGGCGGCCGTCGTGGTCGGCGGCGCGGGATGCGGCGGCCCTGCGGCCTCCTCACCGCAGCCGGAGAAGTCGCCGAGCGCCGCCCCTCCCCCGGGGTCCGCGACCCAGAGCAACGCCGTGCCCGCCGAGCGGACCCCGTCCGTCGGCGTCCTGGTCACCGGCGACAGCCACTTCTGCACGGCGAGCGTGGTGGACAGCCCGCGGGGCAACGTGATCGCCACCGCCGCGCACTGCACCAACGACTTCGCGTCCGGCACGCTGGAGTTCGCGCCCGGCTTCACCGGCGCCGCCAAGGGGACCTATCCGTACGGGAAGTGGAAGGTGCGGGCCGTCCAGGTCGACGACCGGTGGACCTCGGACCAGGACGACTCGGTGGACTACGCCTTCCTCACCGTCGAGCCGGACGGCCAGGGCCGCAGCGTGCAGAGCGTGGTCGGCGCCTCGACGCCGGACTGGGGCGCGGGTCCCGACCAGCGGGTGACCGTCGTCGGCTATCCGCTGGAGGACCACAACCCCCAGAACCGCCCCATCGCCTGCACCACCGACGTGCACCGCGACCCGGACCTCGCCGCCATGCTGCTGATGCACTGCGGGGGTTTCTGGGAGGGCACGAGCGGCAGCCCCTGGCTGGTCGGCTACCAGGGCGCGGACCGGCTCGGCCGGATCATCGGGGTGCTGAGCGGCGGCGACACCGACGTCGAATCGACGGCGGTCCTGTTCGACGCGAAGGCCCGCTCGCTGTACGAGCGGGCCACCCAGGCCTGAGAGGGGTGCGGGGACCGGGGCCCTCAGGCCCCCGTCCCCGCGCCCGAAGCCGTCACGCGGCCGCGGCGACGGCGACCTCCGCCGGGGAGAGCGCGATCTCCAGGACCTGGCGCACGTCCGTCACGGGATGGACCTCCAGCTTCTCCAGGACCTCCGCCGGGACGTCGTCCAGGTCGGCCTCGTTCCGCTTGGGGATCACCACGGTCGTGATCCCGGCCCGGTGCGCGGCCAGCAGCTTCTGCTTCACACCGCCGATCGGCAGCACCCGCCCGGTCAGCGACACCTCGCCGGTCATCGCCACATCGGTACGGACCTGCCGCCCGGACAGCAGCGAGGACAGCGCGGTGACCAGGGTGATGCCGGCGCTCGGGCCGTCCTTGGGGACCGCGCCCGCCGGGAAGTGGACGTGCACGCCCCGGTCCTTCAAGTCCCCGACGGGGAGCTCCAGCTCGGCCCCGTGCGAGCGCAGGAAGCTCAGCGCGATCTGCGCGGACTCCTTCATCACGTCACCGAGCTGGCCGGTGAGGGTCAGACCCGCCGCCCCCGTCTCCGGGTCGGCGAGGGAGGCCTCGACGAACAGCACGTCGCCGCCCGCCCCGGTGACGGCGAGGCCGGTGGCCACGCCCGGCACCGCGGTGCGCCGCTCGGCCGGGTCCTGGGCGGACTCGGGCACGTGGTGCGGACGCCCGATCAGGCTCCTCAGCTCGTCCGGCGTGATGGTGAACGGCAGCTCCCGCTGCCCCAGTTCGTGCTGGGCCGCGACCTTGCGGAGCAGCCGGGAGATCGAGCGCTCCAGGTTCCGTACGCCCGCCTCCCGGGTGTACTCCCCCGCGAGCCTGCGCAGCGCGGCGTCCTCCAGGACGACCTCGCCGGACCCGAGACCGGCCCGCTCCAGCTGGCGCGGGAGCAGGTGGTCCCGGGCGATGACGACCTTCTCGTCCTCGGTGTAGCCGTCGAGGCGGACCAGCTCCATGCGGTCGAGCAGGGCCTCCGGGATGGCTTCGAGGACGTTGGCGGTGGCCAGGAAGACCACGTCGCTCAGGTCGAGCTCGACCTCCAGGTAGTGGTCGCGGAAGGTGTGGTTCTGCGCCGGGTCGAGGACTTCGAGCAGCGCGGCCGCCGGGTCGCCCCGGAAGTCGGAGCCCACCTTGTCGATCTCGTCGAGCAGCACGACCGGGTTCATGGACCCGGCCTCCTTGATGGCCCGGACGATCCGGCCGGGCAGGGCGCCGACGTAGGTGCGGCGGTGGCCGCGGATCTCGGCCTCGTCGCGGACGCCGCCGAGCGCGACGCGGACGAACTTGCGGCCCATGGCGTGGGCCACGGACTCGCCGAGCGAGGTCTTGCCGACGCCGGGAGGGCCGACGAGCGCGAGCACGGCGCCGCCCCGGCGCCCGCCCACGACCCCGAGCCCCCGGTCGGCGCGCCGCTTGCGGACCGCCAGGTACTCGGTGATGCGCTCCTTCACGTCGTCCAGGCCGGCGTGCTCGGCGTCGAGCACCGCCCGGGCGCCGCGGATGTCGTACACGTCCTCGGTGGTGTCGTTCCAGGGCAGTTCGAGGACGGTGTCGAGCCAGGTGCGGATCCAGGAGCCCTCCGGCGACTGGTCGCTGGAGCGCTCCAGCTTGTCGACCTCCTTGAGGGCGGCCTCGCGGACCTTCTCGGGCAGGTCGGCGGCCTCGACGCGGGCGCGGTAGTCGTCGCTCTCGTCCTCCTGGCCGCCGTCGCCGTTGAGCTCGCGCAGCTCCTTGCGCACGGCGTCGAGCTGGCGCCGCAGCAGGAACTCGCGCTGCTGCTTGTCGACGCCCTCCTGGACGTCCTTGGCGATGGACTCGGCGACCTCCTGCTCGGCGAGGTGCTCGCGGAGCTGCTCGGTGGCGAGCCTGAGGCGCGCCACCGGGTCGCTCGCCTCCAGGAGCTCGACCTTCTGGGCGGTGGTGAGGAACGGCGAGTAGCCGGAGTTGTCGGCGAGCGCGGAGACGCCCTCGATCTGCTGGACCCGGTCGACGACCTGCCAGGCGCCGCGCCTCTTCAGCCAGTCGGTGGCCAGCGCCTTGTACTCCTTGACCAGCTCGGTCACCTGGCCGGGCAGCGGGTCGGGCAGGGTCTCCTCGACCCGGGTGCCCTCCACCCACAGCGCGGCGCCGGGCCCGGTGGTGCCGGCCCCGATGCGCACCCGGTGGCGGCCCCGGATGAGGGCGCCCGGGTCGCCGTCGGAGAGCCGTCCCACCTGCTCGACGGTCCCCAGCACACCGGTCCCCGCGTACGTCCCGTCGATGCGCGGCACGAGCAGCACCTGCGGCTTGCCCGCGTCGGGCCGCGCGGCGGCCTGCGCGGCCTCGACGGCGGCCCGCACCTCGGCATCGGACAGGTCGAGCGGAACCACCATGCCGGGCAGCACGACCTCGTCGTCGAGCGGCAGCACGGGCAGGTTGGACGGTGTGTACGCCGTGGACTCGGTAGCCATGATCTCCCCTTCGGCAGTCAAGTTGAGCTATGCCGACTCAATGCATGTGAGTCGAGGAATGTTCCCCGAGCCGTGTTCGCTCTGAGCGATCACCGGCAGGCTCCCCAGAATGTAAGGTTCTCTCACTGAATCCATCCATTACCACTCAGGGGGCACACCATGACGGCGACGGCGACCACGGCACCGGAGCGAGCCACCGTCGAGACGCTCGTGCGGGCCTGGATCGAGGGCTGGATCGTGTCGCGCGGCACCTCCGACCCGATCGACCGGCCGTGGGGCTGGACGATCGACGCCGGACAGGCCAACCACGTGTCGCGCCATGTGCTTCCCGCCCCCGCCGAGGCGGACGTCCGCGCGCTGGTGGCCGCCACGAGCGCGCCGGGCACGTGGCTGAAGCTGTTCGCCGACGACGACACCGTGCGGCCCTGGATCGGCGCGGGCTGGCACTTCGACAAGCCGGGCTTCCTGATGACGCTCCCGCTCACCGCCGAGCGGCCCGAGGTTCCGGCCGGATACACGCTCACGTCCTGGACCCGGGGCGGTGTCACACGGGTTCTGGTCCGCACCGCGCAGGGCCACTTCGCCGCGCGCGGCCAGGTCGCGCCGACGGGCTCGACGGCCGTCGCCGACCAGATCGAGACCGCCCCCGACCACCAGCGCCGCGGCCTTGGCAGCCTGGTCATGCGCACCCTGCAGAACACGGCGCACGAGGCGGGCGCCACCACGGGGATCCTGGTGGGCACCCCGCAGGGCCGCTCCCTCTACACCGCACTGGGCTGGCGCACGCACGCCCCCATGGCGAGCCTGTACTTCAGGCCGACGCAGGACTGAGCGCCCGGCGGCCGCTCAGCCGCCCGCCACTCCGGCGCCCGCCCGGCGCACCGCGGGCCAGCAGGCCAGGCCCACCAGGAGGGCTATCGGGTGCCCCCAGGCCGCCAGCGGCTCGACCATGTCCAGCAGGTCGTCCACCAGGAGCACGGCCACCACGGCCAGCGTGGTCCAGCGGAAGAGCGGCGCGAGCAGCCCGGTCAGGGCGCCGACCGTGGCCATCAGGCCGAAGCTGATCCCGTAGTCGAGCCGGTGCAGGGAACTCTCGGGGAGGTGGCCGGCCAGCACCGACAGAGCGACCGGGATCTCGGTCGCCAGCGTCGCGACGACATGGCCGAGCAGGAAGACGCCCGCCGTGCGCCAGCCGCCGATGCGCCGCTCCAGCGCGGCCAGCACGAAGATGAACACCACCGCGTACGGAGAGGCGATCCCTCCCGCGATCCACAGCGCGCTCGCGAAGATCGTCGGGACCGGCGCCGTGGAGAGGTGGGCCACGTCGGTGCTCGACCCCTGGAGCAGCGCGTCCACCGTGTCCGGGTCGCCGTAGTCGGTGTACAGCGACGTCGCCAGGAGCAGCAGGGCGTAGCCGAAGGCGAACGGCGTCGCGGACGGGGAGGGCAGGGTCCGCCGGGCCCGGGCGAGCCCGCCGCGCAGACCGGCGGCCCGGGGAGCGGGCAGCGCTTCGGGCTCGGACCTCGGGCGCTGCGCGGGCATCGCGTCGAGGGGACCGGCCGGCACGGCGGCGGCCGCGGTGCCCGCGGGTGCGGCGGGCGGGGATCCCGCCGGGGCCGCGGACCGGCGGGTGTCGAGCGGGTGCACCGGGAGAGGCCCCTTCCCCGGGCCGCGGCGCGCGCGTCCCGAACCAAGCCACGCCCGCGTTCTTCGGCCGTGTTCCGTCTTCGTGTGCCGTGTTCCGTACTCGTCTACGTCCCTACAACGGCCCACCTTCCGCGAACGACTCCTGCCCCGTCTATGGCGTGCGCCACACCGGACAACCTTTGACGCCTCCTGAGCGTCGGCCCGCCAACTCGCGTGCGCGGCGCCGCCGGACGCGGCATCCTCTGCGGCATGGACGACATCGCCACCCTCGACCGGCGCCAGGGACCCCACGGGGAAGTCGTGCTGCGGCAGCGCGGGGCGCATTTCGAGATCATCGCCAACGGGTGCTTCCTCATGGACACTTCGGACGGCCGCTCGGAATGCCTGCTCATCGATGCGGCGTACGACACACTTTCGCCAGGCGCCTCCCGGCCCTCCGTTCTCATCGGCGGACTCGGCGTCGGCTTCTCCCTCGCACATGCGGCCCAGGACCCCCGCTGGGGCCAAATCGCCGTGGTGGAGAGGGAGGAGGCCATCATCGACTGGCACCGCGCGGGTCCACTCGGCGCCATTTCCGGCCCGGCTCTGTCCGATTCCCGTACGCGGATCATCCCTGCCGATCTGGTCGAATACGTACGTACCGCGCAGGACACCTTCGACGCGCTCTGCCTCGACATCGACAACGGGCCCGACTGGACCGTCACCGAGGGCAACGGCGGACTGTACTCACCGGCCGGACTCGCCCACTGCGTACGGCGGTTGAACCCCGGCGGGGTGCTCGCCGTCTGGTCCGCGCAGCCCTCCCCCGCCTTTGAACAGGCTCTCCGGAATGCCGGATTCACCGGGGTAAATACCAGAGAGGTGCGAGTTGCCCGGGGCGTCCCTGACGTGGTCCATCTCGGCGTTCGCCCTGCGTAGCCGAGATACGGAAAGTGCCTCTAGTCTCTGACCGACACAGGGGATCACCCCACGGATCCCCGGGCGAGCACAGTCAGGGCGGGGCAACCGATGGAGCAGACACACACCGGCCACAACGGCGTCGCGGCGACCCCCGGCGCCCAGCGCAGGGTGCTGGTCGTCGAGGACGACACGACGATCGTCGACGCCATCGCGGCCCGTCTGCGGGCCGAGGGCTTCCAGGTGCAGACGGCCGTCGACGGCCCCGCCGCCGTCGACACGGCCGAGGCCTGGCAGCCGGACCTGATGGTCCTCGACATCATGCTGCCGGGCTTCGACGGCCTGGAGGTCTGCCGCCGGGTCCAGGCCCGTCGGCCCGTGCCGGTCCTCATGCTGACGGCCCGCGACGACGAGACGGACATGCTGGTCGGGCTCGGCGTCGGCGCGGACGACTACATGACCAAGCCGTTCTCGATGCGCGAGCTGGCGGCCCGGGTGCACGTCCTGCTGCGCCGGGTGGAGCGGGCCGCGCTGGCCGCCACCACACCGCGCACGGGCATACTCCGCCTCGGCGAGCTGGAGATCGACCACGCGCAGCGCCGGGTCCGGGTGCGCGGCGAGGACGTGCACCTGACGCCGACCGAGTTCGACCTGCTGAGCTGCCTGGCGAACACGCCGCGCGCGGTGCTCTCCCGCGAGCAGCTGCTCGCCGAGGTGTGGGACTGGGCCGACGCGTCCGGCACCCGGACCGTGGACAGCCACATCAAGGCGCTGCGCCGGAAGATCGGGGCCGAGCGCATCCGTACGGTCCACGGCGTCGGCTACGCGCTGGAGACCCCGGCGCCATGAGCCGGGCCGGAGACCGGGCCCGGCAGCTGCGCGGCAGCGGCGAGCGGCCCGGCTGGGACGAGCCGGCCAGACGGGGCAGGTGGGCGAGGGCCGGGCGAGGACTGCGCGGCCGGGTCGCGGCCGGGCTGCGCTCGGTCTCCATATCGATCAAGACGAAGCTCGGCACGCTGGTCGTGGTCTCCGTCTTCATCACCACCGGGCTGCTCATGGTGGCCCTGCAGACCCGCACCGAACTGCGCTTCATCACCGTCTTCTCGGTGATAGCGACCCTGCTGATCACCCAGTTCGTCGCGCACGGGCTCACCGCCCCGCTGGACGAGATGAACACCGTGGCCCGCGCCATCTCGCACGGGGACTACACGCGCCGGGTGCGCGGCGCCGACCGGCGCGACGAGCTCGGCGACCTCGCGGGCACCATCAACCGCATGGCCGACGACCTGGAGGCCGTGGACCGGCACCGCAAGGAACTCGTGGCGAATGTCTCGCACGAGCTGCGCACGCCCATCGCGGCGCTGCGGGCGGTCCTGGAGAACGTGGTGGACGGGGTCTCCGCCGCCGACCCCGAGACGATGCGCACGGCCCTCAAGCAGACCGAGCGCCTGGGCCGCCTGGTCGAGACGCTCCTCGACCTCTCCCGCCTGGACAACGGCGTGGTGACCCTGCGGGCCCACCGCTTCGAGGTGTGGCCGTACCTGTCGGGCGTCCTCAAGGAGGCCAACCTGGCGGCCGCCCAGCGCAAGCTGTCCTCCGGCTCGGGCAACCACCAGCGCGCCGACGTCCACCTCCACCTCGACGTCTCGCCGCCCGAGCTGACCGCGCACGCGGACGCGGAGCGGCTGCACCAGGTAGTGGCGAATCTCATCGACAACGCCGTCAAGCACTCCCCGCCGCACGGCCGCGTGACGGTGCGGGCCCGGCGCGGCCCGCAGCCCGAGTCGCTCGATCTCGAGGTCCTGGACGAGGGGCCCGGCATACCGCAGTCGGAGTGGCACCGGGTCTTCGAACGGTTCAACCGCGGCACCGCCCCCTCTCCGCACGGCCCGGGCAGCGACGGCGGCACGGGGCTCGGCCTCGCCATCGCGCGCTGGGCGGTGGATCTTCACGGTGGCCGGATCGGCGTGGCCGAATCCGCCCGGGGCTGCCGGATCCAGGTCACCCTCCCGGGCACCCCCCGGCAGCAAAGTTGACGTAAAGTTCGAACCGGAAGCGGCCGTTCTGCGTGGTCTTCGGCAGAAGAGGTCGTTCCGGGGTGCGGTCCAGCGGGCCGTGGCCGCACTGTCGCGTACCCGAAGGGGCTCGCGCAGGAGCGGAACCACGCTTGTTTCCCGCCATTTCGCGCCCTGAAACCAGGGTTCCGATGTGACTTACGCGACTGTGGCATGCCCGGCCTGCACGTCCAGGCCAGGGAGGCGTAGCCTTTATTTCCGCTGTCCATCACCTTGTGAAGCGGAAGAGGGCGGTTACCGCCGTGTCGTCTCAGTCCCCCAGTAATTCGAGCGTCTCGACCGACCAAGACGGGCAGGGCAAGAACCCTGCGGCCGGCTTTGGTGCCAATGAGTGGCTTGTCGACGAGATCTATCAGCAGTACCTCCAGGACCCCAATTCGGTCGACCGTGCCTGGTGGGACTTCTTCGCCGACTACAAGCCGGGCGCCACCGGCACGGCGGACAACCCTGTTCAGGGTGCTCCCACCGCGGCCCCGGCAGCCGCGCCTGCCGCCGCCGCTCCGGCCGCGCCCGCCGCCCCGGCCCAGGCCGCCCCGGCGCCCGCGGCACCGGCCACCCCGGCCGCCGCTCCGGCACCGGCCAAGGCCGCCGCGCCCGCTCCGGCCAAGCCCGCGGCCGCGCCCGCGAAGCCCGCTGCCAAGGCCGCCCCCAAGGCGACCGAGGCCACCGAGGCTCCCGCCGGGCCCGAGTACGTGACGCTGCGCGGCCCCGCCGCCGCGGTCGCCAAGAACATGAACGCCTCGCTGGAGATGCCGACGGCCACGTCCGTGCGCGCCGTCCCGGTGAAGCTGCTGTTCGACAACCGCATCGTCATCAACAACCACCTCAAGCGCGCCCGGGGCGGGAAGGTCTCCTTCACCCACCTCATCGGCTACGCGATGGTGCAGGCGATCAAGGCCATGCCGTCGATGAACTACGCGTTCGTCGAGAAGGACGGCAAGCCGACGCTGGTCAAGCCGGAGCACGTGAACTTCGGCCTCGCCATCGACCTGGTGAAGCCCAACGGCGACCGCCAGCTCGTCGTCGCGGGCATCAAGAAGGCCGAGACGCTCAACTTCTTCGAGTTCTGGCAGGCGTACGAGGACATCGTCCGCCGCGCCCGCAACAACAAGCTGACGATGGACGACTTCACGGGCGTCACCGTCTCGCTGACCAACCCCGGCGGCCTCGGCACCGTGCACTCGGTGCCGCGTCTGATGCCCGGGCAGTCGGTCATCATGGGCGTCGGCTCGATGGACTACCCGGCCGAGTTCCAGGGCACCTCCCAGGACACCCTGAACAAGCTGGGCATCTCGAAGGTGATGACCCTCACCTCGACGTACGACCACCGGGTCATCCAGGGCGCCGCCTCCGGCGAGTTCCTGCGCATCGTCGCCAACCTGCTGCTCGGCGACAGCGGCTTCTACGACGACATCTTCGAGGCCCTGCGCATCCCCTACGAGCCGGTCCGCTGGCTCAAGGACATCGACGCCTCGCACGACGACGACGTCACGAAGGCCGCCCGCGTCTTCGAGCTGATCCACTCCTACCGGGTCCGCGGCCACGTCATGGCCGACACCGACCCGCTGGAGTACCGCCAGCGCAAGCACCCCGACCTGGACATCACCGAGCACGGCCTCACCCTGTGGGACCTGGAGCGGGAGTTCGCGGTCGGCGGCTTCGCCGGCAAGACCCTGATGAAGCTGCGCGACGTCCTCGGCGTCCTGCGCGACTCGTACTGCCGCACCACCGGCATCGAGTTCATGCACATCCAGGACCCCAAGCAGCGCAAGTGGATCCAGGACCGCGTCGAGCGCTCGCACTCCAAGCCGGAGCGCGAGGAGCAGCTGCGCATCCTGCGCCGCCTGAACGCCGCCGAGGCGTTCGAGACGTTCCTTCAGACCAAGTACGTCGGCCAGAAGCGCTTCTCGCTCGAAGGCGGCGAGTCGGTCATCCCGCTGCTCGACGCCGTCATCGACAGCGCCGCCGAGTCGCGCCTGGACGAGGTCGTCATCGGCATGGCCCACCGCGGCCGCCTGAACGTGCTCGCCAACATCGTGGGCAAGTCGTACGCGCAGATCTTCCGCGAGTTCGAGGGCAACCTCGACCCGAAGTCGATGCACGGCTCCGGCGACGTGAAGTACCACCTGGGCGCCTCGGGCACCTTCACCGGTCTGGACGGCGAGCAGATCAAGGTCTCGCTCGTCGCGAACCCCTCGCACCTGGAGGCCGTCGACCCGGTCCTCGAAGGTGTCGCCCGCGCCAAGCAGGACGTCATCAACAAGGGCGGCACGGACTTCACGGTCCTGCCCGTCGCCCTGCACGGTGACGCGGCCTTCGCGGGCCAGGGTGTCGTCGCCGAGACCCTGAACATGTCGCAGCTGCGCGGCTACCGCACCGGCGGCACGGTCCACATCGTGATCAACAACCAGGTCGGCTTCACCGCCGCCCCGGAGTCGTCGCGCTCCTCCATGTACGCCACCGACGTGGCCCGCATGATCGAGGCGCCGATCATCCACGTGAACGGCGACGACCCGGAGGCCGTGGTCCGCGTGGCCCGCCTGGCCTTCGAGTTCCGCCAGACGTTCAACAAGGACGTCGTGATCGACCTCATCTGCTACCGCCGCCGCGGTCACAACGAGGGCGACAACCCGCAGTTCACCAACCCGCAGATGTACAACCTGATCGACAAGAAGCGCTCGGTGCGCAAGCTCTACACCGAGTCGCTCATCGGTCGCGGCGACATCACCCTGGAAGAGGCGGAGCAGGCGCTCCAGGACTTCCAGGGCCAGCTGGAGAAGGTGTTCGCGGAGGTCCGCGAGGCCACCTCGGCGCCGGGCGAGATCCACTCCTCGGACACGCAGGCCCAGTTCCCGGTCGCGGTCAACACGGCGGTCTCCCAGGAGGTCGTCAAGCGCATCGCCGAGTCGCAGGTGAACATCCCCGAGCGGATCACCGTGCACCCGCGTCTGATGCCGCAGATGCAGCGCCGCGCCGCCTCCGTCGAGGACGGCACGATCGACTGGGGCATGGGCGAGACCCTGGCCATCGGCTCGCTGCTCATGGAGGGCGTCCCGGTCCGGCTGTCCGGCCAGGACACCCGCCGCGGCACCTTCGGCCAGCGCCACGCGGTCCTGGTCGACCAGGTCACCGGCGAGGACTACACCCCGCTGATGTACCTCTCCGACGAGCAGGCGCGCTACAACGTCTACGACTCGCTGCTCTCCGAGTACGCGGCGATGGGCTTCGAGTACGGCTACTCGCTGGCCCGTCCCGAGTCCCTGGTGATGTGGGAGGCGCAGTTCGGCGACTTCGTCAACGGCGCCCAGACGGTCGTGGACGAGTTCATCTCCTCCGCCGAGCAGAAGTGGGGCCAGACCTCCGGCGTCACCCTGCTGCTGCCGCACGGCTACGAGGGCCAGGGCCCGGACCACTCGTCCGCCCGCCCGGAGCGCTTCCTCCAGATGTGCGCGCAGAACAACATGACGGTCGCCATGCCGACGCTGCCGTCGAACTACTTCCACCTGCTGCGCTGGCAGGTCCACAACCCGCACCACAAGCCGCTCATCGTCTTCACCCCGAAGTCGATGCTGCGTCTGAAGGCCGCGGCGTCGAAGGCCGAGGAGTTCACCAACGGCGGCTTCCGCCCGGTGATCGGCGACGAGCACGTGGACGCGAACGCGGTCCGCAAGGTCGTGTTCTGCGCGGGCAAGGTCTACTACGACCTGGCCGCCGAGCGCGACAAGCGCGGTGCGAACGACACGGCGATCATCCGCATCGAGCGCCTGTACCCGCTGCCGGGTGCCGAGCTCCAGGCGGAGATCGCCAAGTTCCCGAACGCCGAGAAGTACCTGTGGGCCCAGGAGGAGCCGGCGAACCAGGGTGCCTGGCCGTTCATCGCGCTCAACCTGATCGACCACCTGGACCTGGCCGTCGGCGCGGACGTGCCGCACGGCGAGCGCCTGCGCCGCATCTCGCGTCCGCACGGCTCGTCCCCGGCCGTGGGCTCGAAGAAGCGCCACGAGCAGGAGCAGGAGCAGCTGGTGAACGAGGTCTTCGAGGCGTAGGCGCTCCGCGAGGGGCGCGGTCACCGCGCCCCTGCGGCCCGCTGCGCCGCACCGGACTCCGTACCGGCCGTAGGCACGCGAAGGGCCCGGCATCCCCAGGGTGGGGATGCCGGGCCCTTCGGCGTACGGGCCGCGCGCGCACCAGCCTTCAGGGGCGGGTGCCTGCCCTACCGGCCCTCAGGCCGCGTCGTCGCCCCCGGGCACGTCATCGCCCTCGGCCTCGTCCGCGTGCGCGGCGTCCCCGGCCTGGGGCAGGCGTATGACCACGCTTCCGCTGGCCAGGTCTATCGGTCCGCGCCCGGGATCGGAGTCGCCGACCTCGTCGAGCGTGATCTCCTGACGACGGCGCTCCTCTTCCGTGTGCCGCCGCCCTGGTGCGAACAGCTCGTCGAGCCCACCGAACATCCGAAGCCACCTCCGTCAGCCGTCCCGTACCCACACAACGTCGTACGGCCCCCGGCAAATCCCGATCATGGACGCCGATCGGCCCGCGGCCCATGACCGCCGCGAGTACCCCGCGCGCGTCCGGCGAACCACGACCCGGACCGCTCACATGGTCGGCACGACGAGCCCGGACGCCAACTCGGGGTGCTGACGCCGCAGTTCGTCGACGAGCCGCCTGAGCGGTGACTCGGCGCTCACGTTGGTGACCGCGGCGCGGGTCGGCAGCATGACGCTGTCCCCGCTCCGCAGGGTGAGCCGCACGCCCCGCATCTCCAGCTGCTTGGACGCCCCGAGGGGCCGGACCGTCACCGTCTGCTTGACCATGGCCGCCGAGGCGACGTCCGCCAACGCCACCGACCCGGACCGCGGGAGCCCGTGCTTCACACCGGCCCGCGGCGTCCGCCACGCGATGGATGCGGCGTCGATGCGCACCCACCCCTGGGAGGGCAGGCACAGGAACCGGACGACCAGGAGAACCGCGATGCCTCCCAGGACGCTCTGCGCGATCACGGACGAAAGACTCACGGCAAGGGCGAACAGGACGCCACCCACGAAAACCGACGCGCTCACCGCTTGGCGCATCGTGAATATCTGGACCTTCAAGAACGGCTCCGGAACATGAGAGGAAAGCCGCCCGCGAGCATGCGGACGGCGGTACCACCGCGCCACTGTTACGCGGCGGCGCTGAGCTCGTGCGTCAACTCGGGCCGCTGTCGCCCCAGTTCATCGACCAGCTGCCGGAACGGCGACGCCGCGCCGAGATACGCGGCCATCCCGCGTATCGGCAGCACGACCCTCTCGCCGCTCCTCAACTCCAGCCGGACCGCCCGCATCTCGATCTGCCGCCGGGTCCACAGCACCCGCGTGGTGGGCTTCTGCTCGATCACGGCCGCCGCGACGACATCGTCCAGAGCCACCTCCCCGGACGGCGAAACCTCCTGCTTCAGGAGCGACTTGTGCGTCCTCCACGCCAGCGTGCCGTCCCCGACGCGCACCCACACCCGCGAGGGCAGCAACAGGCAGCGCTGCACCACGAACACAGCGGCGAGCCCGACCATCACATAGATCGCGTACGCGCCGACGGTCCCCCGTTCGTCGACCTTCCCGTACTCGTCGGCGGCGAGCCAGCCGAATATCGCGACGGCACCAGCGCTGACCAGCGCCATGTGCCGCATTTTGTACATCTGGATCTTCACCGAATCCCCCACCCCTGGACACAAGCGATCGGGAACGTATCAGCGATGCGGCGACGGCCACCCCATGCGGAGACAAAGCAGCGGCAAAGAGGAGGGCGCGCGGAGGGGCCCTCCGCGCTCGTTCCGCACGCGGCCCGAGTCCGGTCGCGCCCCCGACGCCGAACCGGGCGGCGGGCGGAGCGGGGGGCGTCCTCGGGCGGGGCCACCGAGCCCGCGCCCGAGGGCGAAACCGCCCGCGACCGCCGGATACGCTGAAGGGCGAACATCCGGTACGGCGTCCCAGGAGCATGTTGTGTACTTCACCGACCGCGGCATCGAGGAGCTGGAGAAGCGGCGGGGCGAGGAGGAGGTCACCTTCGAGTGGCTCGCCGAGCAGCTGCGCACCTTCGTCGACCTGAACCCGGACTTCGAGGTCCCGGTCGAGCGCCTCGCCACGTGGCTCGCGCGCCTCGACGACGAAGAGGACGACGACGAGTGAGCCGGGCGAACCGTGATCGCGCGCGGTCCGAGGCCCCCGGCGGGCCCGGCCCGCGCGGACCGCGGTTCCGCTGACACCAGCCGGTGGCATGAACGCGTAATACGCGTCAGCCGCCGGCCCGGGCGCGCATCCGGTCGTACGCGAGGCTCAGCACCCCGTGGGCGATCAGGATCGCGCCCGCCGTCGTCCAGCCGCCGCTGCGCCGGCTCAGGCCCCAGGCCGTGAGCGGGAGGCCCGCGGCGAGTTGGGCGGCGCCCAGGAGGCGCGCCTTGGGGCCGCGCACCCAGGGGCCGAGCGGGCTCTCCTCGACCGCGTCGAGTTCGGCGCGCACCGCATCGCGCCAGCCGGACCACTCGATCGTCTCGGCGCCCTGGGCCGCGCCCACCGAGCGCAGCCGGTCGGCCGGTTCGCCCGGGGTGAGCCCGGTGGGCAGGGCCACGCCCGTGCGGGCCAGGATCGCGATCAGACCGAGGAGCCGGGCCCGGGCGTCGGCCGCCGTGTCCGGCCGGGTCAGCCCGCCGAGCGCCTCCACGTCATGTACGGGGTCGAGGCCGAGCCGGGCCGCGAACGTGCGCATCGCCTCGTCCTCGCCGAGCGGGGTGCCGTCGGACAGCCAGACGTAGCCGACCGTGCGGCGGAAGCCCGAGGCCAGGGTGTAACCCGCCCGGGCGTCGTCCCACCACAGCGCGATCGCGGGCCAGCCCGCCGCGACGGTCAGCGCCCCGGCCCAGCCCGCGAGCACCTGGTCCACGGGATCGGCGCCGGTCAGCCAGGGTTTGGCGGCCGGGACCAGCACGCTCCAGCCGTCGCCCGCCGGGGCGAGCAGCATCGGCTCGCGCAGCAGGTGGGCGACCGGGCGGACCACCGGGGGTTCGGCGCGGCAGAGGAGCAGGGCTCCGGGGGTGGCGGGCGGGGCGACGGGCATGATCCATACGCTAGGCCATTTCTGTCCCGATTTCGCCCTGTTGGTCCCCGCACGCGATGCCCGGCGCCCGGGGGAGGGCCGCCGCCCGCCGCCCCGCCTCCACGGCCGCGCCTTGACATTGCCCAAGCGCGATATATCGTGTCTAACGAGAGACGCGATATGTTGCGTCTCGCCGTACTCACTCCCAGCGCCCCAGGAGGTCAGCACATGTCCGAGTCCACGTGGGCCGTGCCCGACTCGCGGAAGCTCACCTTCGACGATGCCGACGAGCCGGTGACGAAGCTCCAGGTGCGCGTCGTCAACGGAACAGTGAACGTGGTGGGGACCGAGGAAAGTTCCGCGCGCCTGGAGGTCTCCTCGGTCGAGGGGCCCCCGCTGATCGTGACGCGGGACGGGCCCACGCTCACCATCGGCTACGAGGACCTGCCCTGGCGCGGCTTCCTCAAATGGCTCGACCCCCAGGGCTGGAACCGCAGCGCGGTGGTCTCGCTCGCGGTACCGGCCGGCGCGGACGTCGAGGTCGGCATGGTCGGCGCGGGGGCGGTGGTCTCGGGGATCCGGGGGCGCACGGAGGTGCGCGGCGTCAGCGGCGACACCACCCTGGTCAAGCTCGCCGGGCCGGTCCGCGCCGAGAGCGTCACCGGGAACCTGGAGGCCCAGGCCGTCACCGGCGAGCTCCGCTTCAAGTCGGTCTCCGGCGACCTGACCGTCATCGAGGGGGCCGGGGGCCGGGTGGCGGCCGAGTCGGTGAGCGGCGACATGCTGCTCGACCTGGACCCCACGGCCGAGGCGACCGACATCCGGCTGACCACGGTCTCGGGCGAGGTCGCGATCCGGCTGCCGCACCCGGCCGACGCGCGGGTCGAGGCCAACACCGCCAGCGGGGCCGTCTCCAACGCCTTCGAGGACCTGCGGGTCAGCGGGAATTGGGGCACGAAGAAGATCACCGGCACACTGGGGGCGGGCAACGGCACGCTCAGGGCGACCACGGTCTCCGGCTCGATCGCGCTGCTGCGCAGGCCCGCGGACGAGGAGCCGCCGTTCGGGGACGCACCCGGCGAGGACCCGCCCGCCGGTGACGCGACTTCCGGGGGCCCGGCGCCCGAGGGCGCCTCCTCCCCCGCCGACGACCAGTCCGGCCCGGCCGGCTCGACCAAGAAGGTGCTCTGACATGCCCCCCGTCTTCGCCCACGGCCGCCTCCGCCTCTACCTCCTCAAGCTCCTCGACGAGGCTCCGCGCCACGGGTACGAGGTGATCCGCCTCCTCGAGGAGCGCTTCCAGGGGCTGTACGCGCCGAGCGCGGGCACCGTCTACCCGCGGCTCGCCAAGCTGGAGGCCGAGGGGCTCGTCACGCACACCACCGAGGGCGGCCGCAAGGTGTACTCGATCACCGACGCGGGCCGCGCGGAGTTGGCGGGCCGGGGCGGTGAACTCGCCGACCTGGAGCTGGAGATCCGCGAGTCCGTCTCCGAACTCGCCGCCGAGATCCGCGACGACGTACGCGGTGCGGCGGGCAGCGTACGCGACGACATGCGCCGGGCGGCCCGCGAAGCCCGTACGGGGCAGGCTTCGGCGGCCGGGGCCCGGGGCGCCCGGAAGGGGTTCCCCGAGGCCTCCGACTTCTTCGACGGCGCCTGGGGCGACCGCGAGGCCTGGCAGCAGGCGAAGGACGAGTTCAAGCGGGCCAAGCAGGAGTGGAAGGAACAGGCGCGGCGGGCGAAGGACGAGTCCCGCCGGGCCCGCGACGAGGCCCAGCAGGCCCGCCGCCAGGCCAAGGAGGCGCAGGAGAAGGCGCGCGAGGAGATGCAGCGGGTCGCCCGTGACGTGCAGCGCCAGGTGCAGGAGCACTTCGCCCGCGGCGACTGGCCGACGGGGGTGCGCGAGGGTCTCGCGGAGATCACCAAGGAGCTGGGCCGCTTCGGCTTCGGCCAGCCGCCCGCGTCCGGGACGGAGGTCGAGGTCGAGCGGGTGGACCTGGGCAAGCCGGACGCCACGGCCGGGCCGGAACCGGAGTGGGCGCGCGAGGAGCCGTCCCACAACCCCGCACGGGACCTCGACCGCCTCCTCGACCGCTTCCGGGACGACATCCGGGACGCGGCCAGGGACCACGGCGTGACGGCCCCCCAACTCCAGGAGGCCCGCCGCCACTTGGCGACAGCGGCAACCCGGATCGCCACAACCCTGCACCCCGACAAGAACTGACCCACCCCTGGCCCCGCGTCCCTGCCAGGGTGCGCGGGGCCGGTGCGGCGCGGCGACACCGCACCCCGCCAGGGACCGCGACAATCCGCAGCACGGCAGCACCACACCCCACCAGGGAGCACGAGCATCCGCGCCCCGGCGGCACCGCACCCCGCCAGGGGCGCGGGGAACTGCGCGACCAGCCACAGCGGACCCGCAGACGAAGCGAGACCCGACCGGCGCACGGCCGTGCACGCGCGCACGGCCGTACACGCGGTACCGCGGCCACCGACAGCCCCGCCCCGGATCAGCGCGTGGTCAGAACCACCTTCCCGAAGAGGTCCCCGGACGCCACCTTCTCGAAGCCCTCGCGGGCCCGGTCCAGCGGGAGCACTTCGTCGATGACGGGACGTACGCCCGTCGCCGAGCAGAACGCCAGCAGGTCCTCCAGCTCGTCCTTCGTGCCCATCGTCGAGCCCACGACCTTGAGCTCCAGGAAGAAGATGCGGGTCAGCTCGGCGTGCGCGGGGCGGTCGCCACTGGTGGCGCCCGAGATCACCAGAGTGCCGCCGGGGCGAAGGGACTTGACCGAGTGGGACCAGGTCGCGGCGCCCACCGTCTCGATCACCGCGTCGACCCGCTGCGGCAGCCGCGCACCCGGCTCGAACGCGTCGACGGCGCCCAGCTCCACGGCCCGCTTGCGCTTGTGCTCGTCGCGGCTGGTGGCGAAGACCCGCAGGCCCGCCGCCTTGCCCAGCACGATCGCGGCGGTGGCCACGCCTCCGCCCGCGCCCTGCACCAGCACCGAATCCCCGGGCCGCACCCCGGCGTTGGTGAACAGCATCCGGTACGCCGTCAGCCAGGCGGTCGGCATGCAGGCCGCCTCCGCGAAGCTCAGCTCCTTCGGCTTGGGCAGCACGTTCCAGGTGGGCACGGCGACCTGCTCGGCGAAGGTGCCCTGGTACTTCTCGGTGAGGATCGAGCGGCCCTCGGCGGGGCCGACGCCGTGGCCGGTCTGGCCGATCACCGAGTGCAGGACCACCTCGTTGCCGTCCTGGTCGACCCCGGCCGCGTCGCAGCCGAGGATCATCGGCAGCTTGTCCTCGGTGAGCCCGACGCCGCGCAGCGACCAGACGTCGTGGTGGTTGAGGGAGGCGGCCCGTACGTCGATCAGGGTCCAGCCGGGGCGTACCTCGGGGGCAGGCCGCTCCCCCAACTCAAGGCCGCTGAGCGGCTGGTCACGGTCGATGCGGGCGGCGTAGGCGGCGAACATGGCCCTGACGATAGGGCGCGCGGCCCGGCCGCCGGAACCTCCCACGGCTGTGACGCCCCGCACGCCGGGAGGAACGGCGAAAGCCGTGCCGGGCTCCCCCGGAGGAGGGCCCGGCACGGCTCGGCGGGCGGATGCCCGGAACGTGCCTACCGGCGCGCCACGCCCTCGGCGCGCGCGGCCGCGGCCACCGCCGCCGTGACGGCCGGGGCGACCCGCTCGTCGAACGGCGAGGGGATGACGTAGTCGGCGGCGAGCTGGTCGCCCACGACGTCGGCCAGCGCGTTCGCCGCGGCGATCTTCATGCCCTCGGTGATCCGGGAGGCCCGGACCTGGAGGGCGCCCGCGAAGATGCCGGGGAAGGCGAGCACGTTGTTGATCTGGTTCGGGTAGTCCGAGCGGCCGGTGGCCACGACAGCGGCGTACTTGTGCGCGATGTCGGGGTGCACCTCGGGGTTCGGGTTGGCCATCGCGAAGACGAAGGCACCCGGCGCCATGGAGGCGACCGCGGGCTCGGGGACCGTACCGCCGGAGACGCCGATGAAGACGTCGGCGCCCGCGAGCGCGGTCTCCAGGGAGCCGGACAGGCCCGCCTTGTTGGTGAGCTCCGCGAGCTCGCGCTTGACGTCCGTCAGGTCGGTCCGGTCGCTGCTCACGATGCCCTTGCGGTCCGCGACCGCCACGTCGCCCAGGCCCGCTTCCAGCAGGAACTTGGCGATGGCGACACCGGCCGCACCGGCCCCGGAGATCACCGCGCGCAGGTCGCCGAGCGTGCGCCCGGTGAGCCTGGCGGCGTTGCGCAGGGCGGCCAGGGTGACCACGGCCGTGCCGTGCTGGTCGTCGTGGAAGACCGGGATGTCCAGGGCCTCCTGGAGCCGGCGCTCGATCTCGAAGCAGCGCGGGGCGGAGATGTCCTCCAGGTTCACCCCGCCGAAGGACGGGGCGAGCCGGACGACCGTCTCGATGATCTCGTCCGTGTCGGTGGTCGCGAGCGCGATCGGAACCGCGTCGACGCCGCCGAACTGCTTGAAGAGGATCGCCTTGCCCTCCATGACCGGGAGGGACGCCTCCGGGCCGATGTCACCGAGGCCGAGCACCGCGGTACCGTCCGTCACGACGGCGACCACCTGCG
This sequence comes from Streptomyces sp. NPDC045846, assembly GCF_056431605.1. Classification (NCBI taxonomy): domain Bacteria; kingdom Bacillati; phylum Actinomycetota; class Actinomycetes; order Kitasatosporales; family Streptomycetaceae; genus Streptomyces; species Streptomyces sp. NPDC045846. The sequence goes on from NZ_JBWKKJ010000007.1 coordinate 56,741, forward strand.
ACTTCCAGGTGTAGTCGTGGACCAGCTCCGGGTTGTCCGCGATCGCGCTGCACACCTTGGCGACGCCGGGCGTGTACGCGAGGGACAGGTCGTCCTTGTCGCGGATCGGCACGGTGGCCTGCACGGCCATCTTGCCGCCGCGGTGGAGCGCGAAGGCCGGGTCGAAGGGCTCGTCGGAACCCTCCGTGCTGCTGTCGCTGCGAGGATTGACGATCTCCGCTGCCATTGTGTTGACCCCTTAAGTCTTCATCAGTTGAGGGTGGCCACTCCTTGTTGAGGAGGGGTGGGCGGACCCGCGTACGTGCCCCGCTGAGGGCGGTTGGCCCGCCCCGCGGGGAGGAGGTACGTACGCGCGGGCGCGCCGCACACGCGCCCTGAGCCCCGGATGAGGGGTGTAAGGATCCTTCTTACCGGACAGAGACGTCCGCCGACGAGTCCATATTGGCCCAGCGTGGACGCTCCGCCGCAAGCGGCCTCCGTACCGTGACACGACTCCTGGTGCGATGTCACGACAAGTCGTTTACGCGGCATGAAACGTGTCCACAACGCGAGATGAACCGGAGAATCTGCGGCCTGCGCGGACACTGCCCGCACATGGTCCGGCCAGTCGGCCCTTGGCGTACGGGCCTGTTGGGGTTCGGGGGGTGACCCGTTATCCGATTTTGACATGGCTGCGACCCTGATTCCCGGGGTCCGAATGGCAAGATGCGACTTCACACGCGGTTCACACCGCGGTCGCGACACCCGAGGATGCGTGCACGACCACCGCCCAGGACCTGTGCGTCGTCGATTTCGTACGCACTCCATGGCCACTCCACTCAACATCTGCCGGAGGAACCCGACCATGACCGCAAGCACCACCCGCCGTACGACCGCCTCCAAGTCCCGGATTGCCGCGGTCGGCGCGATCGCGGTCGCGGGCGCCCTGCTGGTCACCGGCTGCGGTGACCAGACGAAGAAGGGCTCGGCCCCCGAGTCCTCGGGCGGGGCCTCGAAGTCCGCCCCGCTCTTCTCCAAGCTGCCCGCGAACATCCAGAAGGCCGGCGTCATCAAGGTCGGGACGGACGCCACCTACGCGCCCATGGAGTTCAAGCAGGGCGAGAGCATCGTCGGCATCGACCCCGACATCGCCGCCGCTCTGGGCAAGCAGCTCGGCGTGAAGTTCGAGTTCACCAGCGGCACCTTCGACACCCTGCTCGGTGCGCTGCCGACCGGCCGCTACGACGCGGTCATGTCCTCGGTGAGCGACACCAAGAAGCGCCAGCAGGGCCTTGACGACAGCGGCAAGAAGACCGGTACGGGCGTCGACTTCGTCGACTACTACACCGCGAGCACCGGCATCCTGGTCAAGAAGGGCAACCCGGAGGGCATCAAGTCCACCGACGACCTGTGCGGCAAGAAGATCGCCGTGCAGCGTGGCACCACCTACGAGCAGGCCGCCAAGGACCTCGCCGCCAAGTGCAAGTCGGGCGGCAAGGGCGAGCTGGCCTTCGAGGCGTTCGCCACCGACGCCGAGGCGCAGACCCGCGTCAAGGCCGGCGGCGCGGTCGCCGACCTCAACGACTCCCCGGTCGCCGCGTACATCGCGAAGACCGCGGGCGGCGGCGCCGACTTCGAGTCGGTGGCCAACCCCTCGGACGCGGGCCCGTTCGGCATCGCGGTGGACAAGAAGAACACCCAGCTGCGCGACGCCCTGTCGCAGGCCCTTGACGCGATCATCAAGGACGGCACGTACAAGACGGCCATCGACAAGTGGGGCGGCGCGCAGGGCGCCGTCACCAAGGCAGCCATCAACGGCGGCTCCTGACCCCCGCACCACTGAAGGGCAGTCGCTGTGACTGACAAGCTCGACAAGACCCCCTCCGGTCCGGCGGACGCCGCCCCGGAGCAGGTCCCCCCGGACATCATCCGTGCCATCCCGGTCCGCCACTACGGCCGCTGGGTCAGTGCCGTCCTCGTCGTCGCCGTGCTCGGCGCGCTCGGGTACGCGTTCTCCCAGGGCAACGTGCGCTGGGCGACCGTCACGGACAAGCTGTTCGACGCCAGCATCCTGACCGGCCTGTGGCACACGGTGCTCATCAGCGTCGTCTCCATGGCCGTGGGCCTGGTGCTCGGTGTGCTGTTCGCCGTGATGCGGCTCTCGAAGAACCCGGTGACCAGCTCGGTCGCCTGGCTGTACATCTGGTTCTTCCGCGGCACCCCGGTCTATGTGCAGCTGCTGATCTGGTTCAACCTGGCGCTGATCTTCCCGATCCTGAACCTCGGGTTCTACAAGGACTACATGACCGCGGTCATGACGCCGTTCCTCGCCGCCCTCCTCGGCCTCGGCCTGAACGAGGGCGCGTACATGGCGGAGATCGTCCGGGCCGGCATCCAGTCGGTGGACGAGGGCCAGACCGAGGCCTCGCACGCGCTCGGCATGACGCAGACGCAGACGATGCGCCGCGTGGTGCTCCCCCAGTCGATGCGGGTGATCATCCCGCCGACGGGCAACGAGTTCATCAACATGCTGAAGACCTCGTCGCTGGTCGTCGCGGTCCAGTACCAGGACCTGCTGCGCAGCGCCCAGGACATCGCCGCGACCTCCTTCGCGGTGATGGAGATGCTCTTCCTCGCCTCGCTCTGGTACCTGGCCCTGACCAGTGTGTTCAGCATCGGCCAGTACTACCTGGAGCGCCGTTTCGCACGAGGTTCGCTGCGCGCCCTGCCGCCCACGCCGCTGGAGCGCATCAAGTCGAACCTGCTCTCCCTCTCCCAGTGGCGGCGGTGACCCCATGACTGCACAACCGATGGTCAAGGCGGAGGGCGTCCACAAGTCGTTCGGCCCCGCCCACATCCTCAAGGGCATCGACCTGGAGGTGGCCGAGGGCGAGGTGTTCTGCCTGATCGGCCCGTCCGGCTCCGGCAAGTCGACCTTCCTGCGCTGCATCAACCACCTGGAGCAGATCAACGCCGGGCGCCTCTACGTCGACGGCGACCTGGTCGGGTACCGGCAGAAGGGAGACAAGCTGTACGAGCTCAAGGACAGCGAAGTCGCCCTGAAGCGCCGGGACATCGGCATGGTCTTCCAGCGCTTCAACCTGTTCCCGCACATGACGGCCGTGGAGAACGTCATGGAGGCGCCGGTCCAGGTCAAGCGGGAGTCGAAGGCGGTGGCCCGCGAGCGGGCCCTGAAGCTGCTCGACCGGGTGGGCCTCGCCGACAAGGCGGGCAACTACCCCTCGCAGCTGTCCGGCGGCCAGCAGCAGCGCGTGGCGATCGCCCGGGCGCTGGCGATGCAGCCGAAGCTGATGCTCTTCGACGAGCCGACCTCGGCGCTCGACCCCGAGCTGGTGGGCGACGTCCTGGACGTCATGCGCGGCCTCGCCGAGGACGGCATGACGATGATCGTGGTCACCCACGAGATGGGCTTCGCGCGCGAGGTCGGCGACTCGCTGGTCTTCATGGACGACGGCGTGGTGGTCGAAGCGGGCAACCCGCGCGACGTCCTGACGAACCCTCAGCACGACCGGACGAAGTCGTTCCTGTCAAAGGTGCTGTAACTCGCTCCACGGAAAGGGGGGTTACGGGCGACGGCCCGTAACCCCCCTTCCGCGTACGCCCCTTGGGGGCCGCCGCTACTTCAGGGCGAGCAGCAGGGTGTCCGAGGGCGAGGCCCACACCGGGCGGGCCTCGGCGAACCCGGCCGCGCGCAGGGTGTCGGCGTGCCAGGCGACCGAGGGCATGTCGCCGTCGGCGTGCTCGCCGTAGATCTCGTACCGCCTGGCCGTCGGCTCCGCGAGCACCGGGTCCGCGGCGGCCAGCTCCCACCAGTCGGCCCAGTCGAGCGTGCACTCCGCCTTGGCGCGGTCCATCCGCTGGTGCCGCTGGGCACGTTCGGCGGCGTTGATGCGCGGGGTGGCGGGGTCGATCATGTGGTCCGCGTTCATGAACACGCCGCCGTCACGGACGAGCCCGGCGACCTGCCCGTAGAGCGCGGTGAGCGGTTCGCTGTGCAGCCAGTGGAGGGCGGTCGCGGTGAGGACCGCGTCGTAGGAGTCGTACGGCAGCGCCTCGACCCAGCGCGGGTCCTTGAGGTCGGCGGTCACGAAGGTGACGCGCCCGTCCCCGGCGAAGGTGCCCCGGGCGATGGCGAGGAGCGCGGGGTCCAGGTCCACACCCGTGCTGACCGCGTCCGGGAACCTCCTGAGGAGCCTGTCCGTAATACTCCCCGTACCGCACGCGAGGTCGAGCACGCGCGGCGCGGGACCGACGCAGGCCTCGACCATGTCGAGCATGACCCGGAAGCGCTCCTCACGGTCCGGCATGTACCACTCCTGCTGCCGGTCCCAGCTGTCCTGCCAGCCCCGCCAGTCGGTGCTCTCGCCCGCCCCAGTGACCGTCTCCGACACAGGAATCCCTCCTTGGAAGCCACTCTGTAATACCCTCGATGGGTATCCAGCCGTTACCTGGAACACCTCAGACCCTAGACCGCCGCCGTAAGGACTACAAGTGGAACTGGCCTATTACTCGGACTATGCCGTGCGCCTGGTCAACACCGAGGAGCCGGCCCGCAGCAAGGACACGCTGACGTCGGTGGACGCGGTCCGTGAGCTGTTCGGCGGGAACCAGTCGGCGGCCCGCCGGGCGACGGACGCGGACGTGACGCGCTTCCGTTCGGTACGGGCACGGCTGCGCGCGGTCTTCGAGGCGGCGGACCGGGGCGAGGAGGTCCAGGCGGTCGACCTGCTGAACTCGCTGCTCCTGGAGTTCCCGGTCAGCCCCCAGGTGTCGGGCCACGAACACCGCGACGCGGACGACCGCCCGCTGTGGCACATGCACCTGGCCGACCACCCGTCGAACGCGACGGCGGGCTACGCGGCGATCGCCTCCATGGGCCTGGCGTTCCACCTCACGGAGTACGGCGTCGACCGGCTCGGCCTGTGCCAGGCCGCGCCCTGCCGCAACGCCTATCTGGACACCTCGACCAACCGCTCGCGCCGCTACTGCTCGGACCGCTGCGCGACCCGTGCCAACGTGGCCGCCTACCGCGCCCGCAAGCGCCTGGAGACCGAACGGTCGGAGAGCACCGGCCGCACCGACGAGAGCATCCACGACGCCAAGTAGCCCACGGAGCGTCGGCGCCCGGCCGTCATCGGCCGGTAGCGCCCGCGCACCCGGCCGAGCACGAGGTCGACCGGCACGGCGCCGAAGGCGCGGCTGTCCACGACCTCGTCGTCGGTGTTGTCGCCCAGCACCCACCAGCCGCTCTCGCGCAGTTCCATGAGCCGTTTGACGATGAGCAGGTCCTGCTGCAACGGGTGCCGCAGCACGGCCACGTCACCGGCCCGCAACTCCGCCCCGTAGTGCACGAGCAGCTGGTCCCCGTGCAACAGCGTGGGAACCATCGAGGTCCCCAGGACCTCGGCGATCCCCAGCGGCACCCTCGGCTCCCGCCCCTCGTCCGTCATACGTCACCCACCTCCCGGCCACCGGCACCCCGCCGCCACACCCACGGTACGTTCCGCCACGAGTCCCATGGTGACCCTGGACTTTTGGCCTAAGCCCATGGGGGCACCCGCGAAATCCCGTCTCTCACCGAGTAATGTCCCACCTGAGAAGACGATCACGAGGAAGGACAGCTCAATGCTTTCCCGCCTGTTTGCCCCCAAGGTGAAGGTCAGCGCGCACTGCGACCTGCCCTGCGGTGTGTACGACCCGGCCCAGGCCCGCATCGAGGCGGAGTCGGTCAAGGCCGTGCAGGAGAAGTTCCAGGCCAACGAGGACCCGCACTTCCGTGCGCGTGCCGTGGTCATCAAGGAGCAGCGCGCGGAGCTCGCGAAGCACCACGTCTCCGTGCTGTGGAGCGACTACTTCAAGCCCCCGCACTTCGAGAAGTACCCCCAGCTCCACCAGCTGGTCAACGACACCCTGAAGGCCCTCTCGGCCGCCAAGGCGTCGACCGACCCCAAGACCGGCGAGAAGGCGCTCGAACTCATCGCCGAGATCGACCGCATCTTCTGGGAGACCAAGAAGGCCTGACTCGGGCCGAGTTCGCGGCTCCCCGCGCGTTCGGTGAACGCGCGGGGGAAAGCGGACCAGAAGGGGCCCGGCCGGACTTCCGGCCGGGCCCCTTCGTCGCATCCGTGCGTGCCCCGGCGGAAACCGGTTGGCCGGGTCGGGGCCGGGCGCCTACCTTGACGGAGTGATGGATCAGAGGGACGTGCCGCGGTGCCGGGTGATCGTGCTCAACGGCGGGTCCAGTTCCGGCAAGTCCGGGATCGCGCGGTGCCTCCAGGCGGTGCTGCCCGGGGCCTGGCTGACGTTCGGCGTCGACTCGGTGGACGCCGCCATGCCCGCTTCGCTCCGGACCGGCGGGGAAGGGCTCGACATCGGGGCGGACGGGTCGGTGAGCGTGGGCCCCGAGTACCGGCGCCTGTCGGACGCCTGGCGGCACGGGGTCGCCGCCATGGTGCGGGCCGGCGCCCACGTGGTGCTCGACGAGGTGCTGCTCGACGGCGCCGACGGGCAGAAGCGCTGGCAGCACGCCCTCGACGGCATCGACGTGCTCTGGGTCGGGGTGCGCTGTGACGCCGACACCGCGGCCGGACGCGAGACCGCCCGCGGCGACCGGATCCCCGGCATGGCCCGCGCGCAGGCCGAGTCCGTCCACCTCGGCGTCCGCTACGACATCGAGGTGGACTCCTCCGGCGCCGAGTCCATGGCCTGCGCCCGGCTGATCGCCGAGCACGCCTGCCGGCACCGCCCCGCGCTCCCCTCCCCGTTCCCGGAGCGGTGACGGCGGGCATGCTCGACGGCATGGACACCCCCGATCCAGCCGCCCCAGCCCGGCGGTTCGTCAGCACCTGGGAGGCGGCCTGGGCCCGGCACGACGTCGAGGCCATCCTGGAGCTGTACGCCGACGATGTCGTCCACACCTCCATGCCGTTCCGGCCGCCGCACCGGGGGCGCGAGGAACTCGCCGCCTATCTCCGCTGGTCCTTCGAGGGAGAGCGGATCCAGGAGGTGCGCTTCGGTGAGCCGCTGGTCGGCCGGGACGGGACGGCGGCCGCCGAGTTCCGGGTCCTGGCCTTCGAGGGCGACGCGCCCGTGACCCTGGCGGGCTGCGTGTTCGTACGCTTCGGGCCGGACGGGCTCGCGGTCGAGACGCGTGACTACTGGCACACCGCGGAAGGTCATCTTCCGGGTTAGGTTCGAGGGCATGGACCCTCTGGAGCCCCCGTACCCCCGGCTTCTCGTCGACCGCTACGAGCCCGCGTTCCGCTTCTACGAGGCCGTACTGCCCGCCCTGACGGGCTGCACCCTCGCACGGGGCGACTCCTCATCGGGCTACGCCAGTTGGGACGCCACCGACGGCCGCACCGCGCTCGCGCTCTTCACCCGGTCGGCGATGGTCGCCGCGCTCGGCGAGGACCGGGTCCCGCGGGGCGGCGGCTCCCTCGTGATCCACGTGGCCTCACGGGAGGCCCTCGACGCCGCGGTCTCGCTCTGCGCGCAGGCGGGCGGCACGGTCGTGGCCGGGGCGCGCGATCTGCCCGAGTGGGGCCCGGGGCTGCGGGCCGCGCACCTCCACGATCCGGACGGGAACCTGGTGGAGCTCCAGACGTACTAGGCGCGCGAGTCTCGCATCCGCCGTCGCCCTACGCCAGGCCCCGCCTCACCAGCCCGACGACCTCCTCCTCCGTGAGCCCCAACTCCCGCGCCTGGTCGACCAGTTCGCGCACCCGCAGCATCAGCGCGGCCCGGCCGCGCGCGGCCGTGTCGTCCACGACGACCGCGCCCCGTCCCCGGCGGAGCTCGATCAGCCCCTCGTCCCTCAGGCGCTGGTAACCCCGCAGCACCGTATGGAGGTTGACCCCCAGGGAGTCGGCGAGGGCACGGGCCGACGGGAGCCGTTCGCCCGGGGCCACCGTGCCCTCGGCCACGGCCCGGCGGACCGATGCCGCGATCTGGTCACCGAGGGGCTGCGGCGAGGCGGGGTCGACACGGAAGAGCATCAGCGCCTCCCCGCCGCGCGGTGGGCCAGGGTGTTGAGCAGGGCGGCGGCCGTCGTCGAGTCGTCCACGGTCACCGCGAACTCCCGCCCGCCCCTGCGCCGCACGACGATCGCCTCACCCGAGCGCAGCATCAGACCCGACTTGCCCGGACGCATCCGGTAGCCCCAACCCCCGTACTCCTCCAGGATCTTGACCTCGCGGCTGACCGCCCGGTCGACATCGGACAGCGGGACCCGTATCCGCGGCCAGGGCAGCACGGTCGGGCGCGCGGTCAGGCCGCGCCGGTCGACGGTGACGTACGGGCGGGAGAAGGCGAGGCAGAGCAGGCCGGCGCCCAGCATGGCGACGCCCGCGCGCCATCCGCCCGCGTACAGCAGGACGAGGCCCACCACGGTGACCGCGAGGCCCGTCACGAGCAGCACCCGCGACGGCGCCCGGCGCATCCAGCCCGCCACTTCGCCCTCGGCCAGATCGAGCCGCTCGGCCTCACCGGGACCGGGGGACGGCGCGGCGGCGGGCAGCGGCACGGTGAGCAGGAGCAGCGAGCCGAGACCCGCGGCGAGGGCGCCGCAGCCCACCGCAGCGGCAAGCTGCCACGGCGGCATCCGCACCCGCGCGGGGTCGGTCGCGTCGGCGTTGGCGAGCAGCACCGCGACCATGAGGTAGCCGACCAGCCCGGCGACCGCGTACCCGGCCCCGATCATCCAGCGCATCCCGCGCAGCACCGGGTCCGCGGTCCGCGCGACGACCGTCCACAGGGCGGCGAGCCCGAGGTGGACGACGAGGACGAAGACCAGGTACGAGGTGTGGCTCTGGGTGCCGTCGGAGTTGCCGCCCGCGGTGAAGTGGCCGGCCATCGGGTCGGGCACGCGGCCGCGCAGGAGTGCGAACGCCGTGAGGTCGACGGCCAGGGCGAGCAGAAACGGCAGCACGGAGATGGCCACCAGGCGGTACCGGACACGATTCATCGAAGCCTCCTTGTTCGCATAGTAGTAGAACAATGCGAGCCATCGAAAGGGTGCTGCCCCGGAACGCGGAGCGGCCGCCCCGCACCGCGGAGTCCGGCTGGACTCCCCGGTGCGCGACGGCCGCGGAGGAAGGTGAGAGAACTGGACGATGTGAAGGGGAGACGGTGGTGGAGCGGTCAGATCGCGTCCAGCGCGGACGGCTGGAGGCTTGCGCCGGACGGCAGTTGGCGCCGGATGTCGTCGAGCACCGAGCCGAAGTCGAGCTCGGCCCGGCCGCTGGCGTACACCGCTCCCCCGAAGTGCAGGGCGACCCCGAGGTCGGGCTCCGGGGGTTTGAGGGAGAGCAGGCAGCTCAGGGTGGCCTGCTGGACGGCGCCGTCGGAGGCGACGGGCACGGGCATGTCCCATTCGAGTACGAAGTCACGAAGGCTCCCGCCGTCGAGCGCGAAGGTGCCGCTCTCCGTCGGTATCCCCGGTACCGGGCCGAGCGAGTCGAAGCTCGCTCCGGCGAAGTCGACCCCCCTGATCCGGGTCCGCAGTTGCGTCCCGTCAGTGGTGATCGTCAGCGCTTCGGATCCTAGGCGGTCCCGGTACCAACCCGCCCATGACTGTGGTGTCATGGGCGGAGATTAGCGGCGTACCCTGCCGTTCGTCACAGGGGGTGACCGAAATGAGTGTTACCGCTTCCTTGTGTACTTCGAGACGACCGCCCCGTTGTCGAACGACCGGGAGTCGGTCAACGCGAACTGGCGGGGCTCGAACGCGCCCCGGACGACCCGGATTCCGTCGCCCGCGAGCACCGGGTACGTCTTGATGACCAGCTCGTCGATCTCCTCGGCCAGCTGACCGGCGAGGTCGCCGCCGCCGCACAGCCAGATGTCCAGGCCCTCGCGGTTCTTGAGCTCGCGCACCGCGGCGCCGGGGTCGCCCGCCACCAACTGGACCGCCGGGTCCGGGGATTGGGTGAGGCTCCGCGAGAAGACGTACGTCGCGAGGTGGGCGTACGGATTGCCCACGCCCTCCTTGAGGCCCAGGTCATAGGTGGCCCGGCCCATCAGGACGGTGTCGTAGTGGGTGTTCTCGGCGTCGTCGAAGCCGAAGTGCCGGCGTCCGGCGGTCGCCATCGTCTCCGGCCAGTGCGTCTTCAGATGGTCGAAGTACGCCGGTGACATCTGGTCCATCAGGAACTGGACCTCATGGCCGGGACCCGCGATGAAGCCGTCGAGGGACATGCCGACGAAGTACGAGAGCTTGCGCAAACCGACCTCTTGGGATGGGGGGTGTGGCCTTCCTCGCTGACCACGACAGCTATAGTGCTTCAGGTGTAGTGGTTGCGCAACCCCCTTTCCTCGCGGAGGAGTTCCCGCATGGTCCGAAACCCGGAACGCAGAACGGCGCTGGTCGACGCGGCGATCGAAGTGCTCGCGCGCGAGGGAGCGCGCGGGCTGACCTTCCGCGCCGTGGACGCGCGGGCGGGCGTCCCCCTGGGCACCTCGTCCAACTACTTCACCAGCAGGGACGACCTGTTCACCCAGGCCGGCCGGCACATCCACGTGCGCATGGCGCCGGACCCGGACGAGGTCGCCGAGGTGATGCGCCAGAAGCCGTCCCGTGAACTCGTGGCCTCGCTCGCACACTGGGTGGTGCGGCGCATGACCGCCGAGCGCACCGGCTACCTGGCCATGCTGGAGCTGCGCCTGGAAGCCGTCCGCCGGCCCGCGCTGCGCACGGAGCTGACCCGGGCGCTCCGGGCCGACCTGGACGCGAACATCCGCTTCCACGTCGACTCCGGCCTGCCGGGCGACGCCGACACGGTCCGACTGCTGTATCTGGCGGTCAACGGGCTGCTCGTCGAGGCCTTCACCCTGCCCGGGATGTTCGGCGAGGCCGGTGAACAGGGCGTTGCGGAAGGGGAGTCGGCGGACGCGGAGACGGCCCGTCTCGTGGACCTCATCGTCGCCCGCGTCGTGCCGGACTGATAACGCTCTCGCGTCGTGCCGGACTGAAAAGCCCTCGCGTCAGGACGCCGGCTCGCGCCACATCGGGTACACCAGCGGGCCGTCCGGCAGCCGCAGCGGCTCGCCGAGCGGTGCGAAGCCGAACCGCCGGTACAGCCGGGGGCTGCGCTCGCTGCTCGCCTCCAGATAGGCGGGCAGCCCCTCCCGGTCGCACCGCGCGAGTACGGGAGCGATCAGCGCGGCGCCCAGTCCCTCGCCCTGCCGGTCCGGGGCCACCCCGATCATCCAGAGGTAGGCGTGGGCGCGGCCGTGCGGGTGGAGCGCGGCGGTCAAGTGCGCGATGTGCTCGACCCGTTCGCTGTCCGGGTCGACGTAGGCCCGCAGCCGCGCGGGCCCGTCGTCGCCGTCGGCCGCCTCCTCCGGCTCGGCCGGGACATCGAGCCAGAGCGCGGCCGCCGAGCCGTCCTCGACGAGGTCCACGTGCCCCTCGTCGAGCGCGATCCGGAAGAACGCCTCCATCAGACGGTGGTGCACCTCGCGCCGGCGTGCCGCGTCGGGCAGGACCCAGCTGCTCACCGGGTCGTTCATGAACGCCGCGTCGAGGACCCGCACCACCGCCGCCCGGTCGTCCTGGCCCGCGCGCCTGATCCGTATGCCCATGTCCGTCGCTCCCGCCCCCAGTCCCACGTCAACCGGCGGCCACGATCCTAGAGTTGACCCGCTCCGCCCAGCGGACCGCGGGGCCCAGCGCGAGACCCGCGCCGAGGAACAGGGTGCCGAGCAGCAGCCAGCCCGGTACGCCCCAGTCGACGATGAGGGCGGTGAGCAGCAGCGGTCCCAGCATCCGGGCCAGCGGCACCCCCATGCCGAAGAAGCCCTGGTACTGGCCCTGCTGGTCGGCCGGGGCGAGGTCGAAGCCGATCTGCCAGGCTCCGGCGGACTGCATCATCTCGCCCGCCACCTGGAGCGCGCCCGCGACAAGGAGCACGACCACAGCGACCCAGGCGGACGCCCCGGCGGCGCTCAGCGCGAACACCACGCAGGAGGCGAGCATCAGGACGCCGCCGCGCGCCACGGTCCGCCGCGCGCTGGACAGATCGCGTACGGCGGAGGCGGTACGGACCTGGAAGAGCATCACGGCGCCGGTGTTGAGCACGAGCAGCGCGGACACCAGCCAGCCCGGCGCGTCGGTGCGGGTGACGGTCCACAGCGGGATGGCGAGGCTGATCAGCGGCATCCGCAGCAGGAGCAGCGTGTTGAGGAGGGTGACCAGGGCGTAGGGCCGGTCGCGCAGCACCGCGAACCTGGGGCCCCGGCCCGGCGCGGCGGCGGTGGGCGCCACCGCGGGCAGCCGTAGCAGGACCAGCGCGCAGAGCAGGAACGCGGCGGCGTCCAGGGCGAACACGGCGAGGTAGGCGGTGCGGGTGCCGTAGTGCAGCGCGACCCCGCCGAACGCGGCGCCGACGGCGAGCCCGGCGTTCAGCGTGGACTGGAGGTGCGCGAGGACGTGGGTGCGGTCCCGCCGGTCGACGAGCGCGGCCAGGAGCGCCTGGCGCGCGGCCGCGAGGCCGGTCTGCGCGGTGGCGTAGCAGCAGGCGGCGAGCACGAAGGGGAGGAAGCCGCGCACGAACAGGAAGGACCCGACCGAGAGCCCGGTGGCGGTGGCGAGCAGGACGGCGACGGTACGCGGTCCGCGCTGGTCGGCGAGCTGCCCGAGCGGCACCCCGGCGAGGGCGCCGACGGCCCACGCGAGGGTGAGGCCGAGGCCTATGCGGGTGGCCGAAAGGCCGACCACACGGCTGAAGTACAGCGCCGAGGTGACCAGAAAGGCGCCGTCACCCAGCGAGTTGACGAGCTGGGCGGCGGCGAGTCCGCGGGCGGGCCCGGCGGGAGGCAGGATGCGGGAGGGCCCGGCGGATGACAGGGTGCGGGAGGACATGGCCACATCAAACCAGCCCGAGTGGCCCAGCACGGGGGCCACTTGAACCCTGATTCACTGGGCCATTGCGCGATGGCGAGCTGCCGGATGGGTGGGGCCGCCTGGCTGGCGCGGGCCAACAGCCAGGTGCGGCCCCCTCTTGCTAGACGGCGGGCCGGGGTGCGGCGCCGCGTGCGGTTGCGGGGTGGGGTGTGGAAGCGGGCGCGCCCGCGCGGCCCCGGGATGCCAGAGCAGGGTGCGCCCTGCGCAGCTGCGGGGTGTCCGGGGCGGGGGTGAGCCTGCGCGGCCGGGGCGTGGATCGTCGGGCCGGGGTGCGGTTCCCCGCGAGGACCGTGGCGTGGGGTGTGGGAGCAGGGTAGGCGCGCGGCCGCAAGCTGTCGGAGCAGGGTCCACCCCTGTCGCCGTGGAGCGCCAGGGCGGCGTGGTGATCAGTGGGCGCGGCGGGTCACGAACTCGGCGAGGGCCAGGAGTTCGCCCGCCGCCGTGAGGTCCGGGACGGCGCGCGAGAGGTGGTCGACCGCGCGGGCCATCCGGTCGGCGGCGTGGATCTGGGCCCAGTCCCGGCCGCCCGCCCGGTCGACCGCGTCGGCGGCCCTGCGGACGGCGGCTGCTCCCATCGGCCCCCGGTACAGCTCGGCGAGTTCGGCCGCCGCCGGGGCGCCCGAGCCGAGCGCGGCGACGACGGGCAGCGACTTCTTGTGCGCGGCGAGGTCGGCGCCGGCCGGTCTGCCGGTGTGCCCGGGATCGCCCCAGATCCCGATCAGGTCGTCGATGAGCTGGAAGGCGAGCCCGGCCTCGCGGCCGAACGCGTCCATCGCGGCGACCTCCTCCTCGCCCGCGCCCGCGTACAGCGCGCCGAGCGCACAGGCGCAGCCGAGCAGGGCGCCGGTCTTCGCCATCGCCATGGCGAGGCACTCGTCGAGCGACACGTCCTGCGGGCCGCGGTGCTCGAAGGCGCAGTCGGCCTGCTGGCCCGCGCAGAGTTCGATGACGCAGGCCGCGAGCCGCGCGGAGGCGGCCGGAGCCACGGGGTGGCCATCGTCCGCGATCAGGCGCAGGGCGAGGGCGAGCAGCGCGTCCCCCACGATGATGGCGTCCGGGGTGCCGAAGACGGTCCAGGCGGTGGGCCGGTGGTGCCGCGTCGTGTCCGCGTCGATGACGTCGTCGTGGAGCAGCGTGAAGTTGTGGACGAGCTCGACGGCGGCGGCCGCCCGGACCACCGTCTCGGCCCGGCCGCCGAACGCCGCCGCGGCGGCGAGCACGAGGGCGGGGCGGATCGCCTTGCCCGCCTGCCCGCCGACCGGGGTGCCGTCCGCGCGCTCCCAGCCGAAGTGGTACATCGCGACCCGCCGCATGGAGCCGGGCAGCGATTCGACCGTGGCGCGCAGATGGGGGTTGACCACCGCGCGGGTCCGTTCCAGGAGCTCGACGGCCTCGCGGCCCTCCATGGCTTCCGGCATTGCCAACTAGGGTGCCTTTCCTCGGAGTCGACGGCGGCACCGGGCGCCCCGGAGGCGGCGCGCCCGGACCGGAAGCTCACCGCCAGCGGCTGACCTCGACGTTCTCCAGGACGCCGAGCGCGTCGGGCACCAGGATCGCGGCCGAGTAGTACGCGGTGACCAGGTACGAGATGATCGCCTGCTCGTCGATGCCCATGAACCGCACCGACAGGCTCGGCTCGATCTCGTCCGGGATCCCCGCCTGCTGAAGCCCGATGACCCCCTGCTCGGCCTCACCGGTACGCATGCAGATGATCGACGTCGTACGGGCCTCACTCACCGGGATCTTGTTGCACGGGAAGATCGGCACCCCCCGCCACGCCGGCACATGATGGCCCCCCACCTCCACCGACTCCGGCACCAGACCCCGCTTGTTGCACTCACGCCCGAACGCCGCGATCGCCCGCGGATGCGCCAGGAACAGCTTGGAACCACGCCGCCGCGACAACAGCTCGTCCATGTCGTCCGGGCTCGGCACCCCGTCGTGCGGCTGAAGACGCTGCCCGTAGTCGCAGTTGGTCAAAAGACCGAACTCCCGGTTGTTGACCAGCTCGTACTCCTGCCGCTCCCGCAGCGCCTCCACCGTGAGCCGCAACTGCTGCTCGGTCTGGTTCATCGGCTGGTTGTACAGGTCCGCCACACGACTGTGGACCTTCAACACCGTCTGCGCGACCGAGAGTTCGTACTCCCGCGGCGCACCCTCGTAATCGACGTACGTATGAGGAATGACCGCCTCACCGACGTGACCCGCCGAAAGGTCGATCGCCGCCTCGCCGTAGGTGTTGGTGCGCTGCTCCGGCAGGACCGAGACCGACGCGAGGTGGTCGTGCAGCGACTCGGAGCGCTCCGCGAGGTTGAGCACATCGGCCCGGGTCAGGACCAGGACGGTGCACCCGGTGGTGGCGCGGAAGGTGCACTCCCAGACGGCCTCGCCGGAGACCAGCGCCTGCTCGCCGAAGTGGGCGCCGTCGGCGAGGAAGCCGAGCTCCGTCTCGTCGCCGTAGGGGCCGGTGCCGATCTTCTCGACACGGCCGTGGGCGAGCAGGAACACCCGGTCGGTGACGTCGCCCGCGGTCGCGATCGTCTCGCCCGCCGCGAACTCGCGCTGCTCACACCGGTTGGCGAGCTCGGTGAGCGCGGCCTCGTCCTCGTAGTCCCGCAACGCGGGCAGCTCACCGAGCTCGGCCGGGATCACGGCCACCCGCTCGCCGGTCTGGACGAAAGTGATCCTCCCGTCCCCCACCGAGTAGCTGAGCCTGCGGTTCACCCGGTACGTGCCGCCCTGGACCTGCACCCATGGCAGCATCCGCAGCAGCCACCGCGACGTGATCTCCTGCATCTGCGGCACGGACTTGGTGGTGGTCGCCAAGTTGCGCGCGGCAGCTGTGCCGAGACTCTGCTGCGCGCGGTTCTCGGGGCCTGCCTCGACCGACATGTGACTCCTTCTGAGCTCTAACGATCTTGAAGCTGGACTGCCCTGAGAACACTTCCAGCACGGAGAGTCCTCGCGCCATTACTCAAATGAGTGGGATTAGAACACCAGCGGGGCGGGCAGCCGCCGCGAAGCGCTCGAACGCCTCCCGCACGCCCCCCTGTCCGTCGCCCCCGATACACCGGCCGGTGTCCGCCCCGCGGCCCGGCGTTTAATTTGCACGAGGGATTCAAGTTACATACGGTTGCTCGCATGCGGCTGACGAGATTCACCGACCTGGCGCTGCGCGTCCTGATGCGCCTGGCGGTCGTCGACAACGCGGACGACCAGGCCCCGCCCACCACCCAGGGGGTGGCGGACGCGATGCGCATTCCGTACACGCACACCGCGAAGGTCGTCGCCCGGCTCCAGCACCTCGGCCTCGTCGAGGCGCGGCGCGGCCGGGGCGGCGGGCTCACCCTGACCCCGGCCGGACGCCTCGCCTCCGTGGGGGGCCTGGTGCGCGAACTCGAAGGCCCGGGTGACGTCGTGGAGTGCGAGGGGCCGACACCCTGCCCGCTCGCGGCGGCGTGCCGACTGCGCCGGGCGCTGCACCGTGCACAGGAGGCCTTCTACGAGTCGCTCGACGAACTGACCGTCAACGACCTCGTGGCCTCGCCGACCGGCCCGCTCCTCGTGGGCCTCACCAGCCGCTGAGACACCCCGACCCCGATCGGCCACCGCGCCGCCCACCGTCGCGGCGGTGCGCGCCGTGCCGATCTCCACGCCATTAAATACGAATCTCGCATGCCAATTAAATTCATCCGCCCCTGAGCCGCACCACCGATCCACGCCCTGCCGCGCACCCAGCACGGCACACCAAGGCACCGAAGGAGCCTCTCGATGCTGTCCGAGAAGTCGACCGTGACCGTCCGCGCCACCCTGCCCGCCGTCGGAGCGGCCATCGGCACCATCACCGAGCGCTTCTACGAGCGGCTCTTCGCGGCCCACCCCGAGCTGCTGCGCGACCTGTTCAACCGGGGCAACCAGGCGGCGGGCCTCCAGAAGCAGGCGCTCGCCGGGTCCATAGCCACGTTCGCGACCCACCTGGTGGACCACCCCGAGGACCGCCCGGACGTGATGCTGAACCGCATCGCCCACAAGCACGCCTCGCTGGGCGTCACCGCCGACCAGTACGAGATCGTCCACGAGCACCTCTTCGCCGCGATCGTCGAGGTGCTCGCCGAGGCCGTGACGCCCGAGGTCGCCGAGGCCTGGGACGAGGTGTACTGGCTGATGGCGAACGCCCTGATCGCCATCGAGGCCCGGCTGTACGAGGAGCAGGGCGTGCTCGCCGGGGACGTCTGGCGCGAGTGGACCGTGGTGGGCCGCACCGAGGAGACCGCGGACTGCGCCGCCTTCCGGCTGCGCCCCGCCGACGGCGCGCCCGCACCCGCCTTCAGGCCCGGCCAGTACGTCTCGGTCCAGGTCGAACTCGCCGACGGCGCCCGCCAGATACGCCAGTACAGCCTCAGCTCGGCGCCGGGCGGCGAGCTCCGCTCGATCACCGTCAAGCGCGTCCAGGGCGACCCGGACGGCGAGGTTTCCGGCCACCTGCACGCCCGTGTCCGCGAGGGCGACGTGCTGCGCGTCTCGGCACCGTACGGCGACCTCGTGCTCGACCGGAGCGGGGCCCCGCTGCTGCTCGCCTCCGCGGGCATCGGCTGCACCCCGATGCTGTCCATGCTGGAGCAGCTGGCGGCCGACGGCCACCGCGCGCCGGTGACGGTGGTGCACGCCGACCGCTCCCCCGCCGAGCACCCGCTGCGCGAGGACCACGCGGCGCTCACCGCCAAGCTCCCGGACGCGGCGGCCCACTTCTGGTACGAGAAGCCGGAGCCCGGCCACCCGGCCGAGCGCACGGGTCTGGTCGACCTGACCACGCTCCCGGTCCCGTCCGGCACCCGCGCCTACCTGTGCGGCCCGCTCCCGTTCATGCGCGCGGTGCGCACCCAGCTGCTCGCCAAGGGCGTACCGGCCGCGGACATCCACTACGAGGTGTTCGGTCCGGACCTGTGGCTGGCCCAGGACTGAGCCACCCGCGGGCGAGCGCCGGGCCTGTCCGGATCGACTCGCACGGCAAACCGAACAGATCGCCCCATAGCGGAAGTTGGGATACAAGCGGTACGAGATATTCCGCACCGCTCTGGAAGGAGGCGGCCATGGCCCCTCCCCTGTCCGCAGACCAGTTCCTCGCCGCCCTGCGTGCCGAGGGCCTCACCGTCGTCGAGGTCGGCCAGTGGCGCGGCCACAACCGGGCCGGCCACGGCGGATGGGGCCCGCTCAACGGCGTCGTCATCCACCACACCGCCACCGGCGGGGCCGACGCCACGGTCCGCCTCTGCTACGACGGCTACGACTCCCTGCCGGGCCCGCTCTGCCACGGCGTGATCACCAAGGACGGCACGGTGCACCTCGTCGGCAACGGCCGCGCCAACCACGCGGGCGCGGGCGACGGCGACGTGCTCCGCGCCGTGATCGCCGAGAAACGGCTGCCGCCACCGCTGCGGAACGACACCGACGGGAACACGCACTTCTACGGGTTCGAGTGCGAGAACCCGGGCGACGGCGAGGCCCCCTGGCCGCAGGCCCAGCTCGACGCCATCGAGAAGGCGGCCGCGGCCGTCTGCCGCCACTACGGCTGGACCGAGCGCTCCGTCATCGGCCACAAGGAGTGGCAGGTCGGCAAGGTGGACCCGCGCGGCTTCACGATGGACTGGCTGCGCGAACGGGTCCACGAGCGGCTGAAGTGAACGGCGGGGCGGCCCCGCTCGGCGCGGGTCCGTGAGGTGACACCCGGCCCCTGACACGACAATGAGGACATGACCCCCGAAGCGCTCGCCCCCCGCCTCCCCTCGCCCCTGGAGGAAGTGGAGGACGAGCGCTTCGCACGGCACGGCGTACGTCTGCTGCTCAAGCGGGACGACCTGATCCACCCGGATCTCGTCGGCAACAAGTGGCGCAAGCTGGTACTGAACCTGCGGGCCGCCCGGGGCCGCCCCGTCCTGACGTTCGGCGGCGCCTACTCCAACCACCTCCGCGCGACCGCCGCCGCCGGGCGCCTGCTCGGCTTCCCCACGATCGGCGTCGTACGGGGCGACGAACTGGCCGGCCGCCCGCTCAACCCGTCCCTGGCCCAGTGCGCGGCGGACGGCATGCGGCTCCACTTCGTCGACCGGTCGACGTACCGCCGCAAGGCCGACCCCGAGGTCCTCGCCGCCCTCCTGGACCTCCTCTCCCCCGAGGCGTACGTCGTGCCCGAGGGCGGCAGCAACTCCCTTGCCGTGCGGGGCTGTACGGCGCTCGGCGAGGAGCTGCGCGGGCTGACGGACGTGGTCGGCGTGGCCTGCGGCACCGGCGGCACCCTGGCCGGCCTGGCCGCGGGCCTCGCCCCCGGCCAGCGCGCGATCGGGGTGCCGGTCCTGAAGGGCGGCTTCCTGACGGAGGAGATACGCGCCCTGCAACGCTCTGCGTTCGGCGGGGTGCGGGGGGCGTGGACCCTGGACGACCGCTTCCACTTCGGCGGTTACGCCCGTGTCCCGGCCGAACTGGACGCCTTCGCGCGGGACTTCGAGGAGTGGCACGGGGTGGGGGTGGAGCGGGTGTACGTGGCGAAGCTGCTGTACGGGTTGGTGACGCTGGTGGAGGAGGGGGTGTTCGGGCGGGGCACGAGGGTGACGGCGGTCCTGACGGGCCGCCCTTTCTCCCCCACCCCGCCCCTCCCCTGAACCCTCCGGTTCCCCGTGCCCCTGGCGGGGTCGGTGCTGGCCAGCAGGGGCATCTTCAGCCCGTCCGGCGATTGAGGACGAGCGCCCTTTAGGCGCGAACGGGGTCCGGGGCGGAGCACCGGGCAGGGGTGCGGGGGGCGCCGTCCCCGCCGGAGGGGGCTGGGGGCGCAGCCCCCTGGGGCCTACGACTCGCCCTCCCGGTACGCCGCCGCCTCCTCAAGATCCAGCCGCCGCAGCAACGTCCGCATCATCTCGTCGTCGATGCGACGAGCATCACGCAGCTCCACGAACACCCGCCGCTCCGCGTCGATCATCTCCCGGGACAGCCGCCGGTACGTGTCGTCCGCCGACTCCTTCGTCTCCTCGTTCACCGCCCCGAGCCGCTCCCACACCGCGTTGCGCCGACGTTCGAGAACCGTCCGCAGCCGGTCGGCCAGCGGCGGCGGCAGGGCGTTGCGCGAGTCGGCGAGGAGCTCGTCGAGGCGGGCCTCGGCGGCCCGGGAGGCCTCGCTCTGGGCCTGCGCCTCGGCCAGCGTCTCGGCCTGCGCGTCCCGCCTGGGAAGCCGGAGCATCCGGATCAGTGGCGGCAGCGTGAGCCCCTGGACCACCAGCGTGCCGATGACCGTCGTGAAGGTGAGGAACAGCACCAGGTTGCGGGCCGGGAAGGCCGAGCCGTCCGTCATCGTCAGCGGGATCGAGAAGGCGATGGCCAGCGAGACCACGCCGCGCATCCCGGCCCACCCCACGATGACCGGCGCCGTCCACTCGACCCCGGGCTCGCGCCGCCGGATCCTCTCGGACAGCGCGCGCGGCAGGAACGTCGCCGGGAAGACCCAGACGAAGCGGGCCGCCACCACGAGCGCGAACACCCCCACCGCGTACCAGACCGCCTCGCCGACCCCGTACTCCCCAAGTCCCTTGAGCACGACCGGCATTTGGAGTCCGATCAGCGCGAACACCGCCGATTCGAGGACGAAGGCGACCATCTTCCACACCGCCTCCTCCTGGAGCCGGGTCGCGAAGTCCACCTGCCAGGAGTGGTGGCCCAGATAGAGCGCCACCACCACGACCGCCAGCACCCCGGACGCCCCCACCTGCTCCGCCGCCGCGTACGCGACGAACGGGATGAGGAGCGACAGCGTGTTCTGGAGCAGCGCCTCGTGCAGGTGGCGGCGCAGCCAGTGGATCGGCAGCATGAGGACGAGCCCGACCCCGATGCCGCCGATCGACGCGAGCGCGAACTCCTTCAGCCCACCGCCCCACGTGGCCCCCGCCCCGACGGCCGCCGCGAGCGCCACCTTGTACGCGGTGATCGCGGTCGCGTCGTTCACCAGGGACTCGCCCTGGAGGATCGTGGTGATCCGCCCCGGCAGCCGCAGCCGGCGCGCGATCGCCGTCGCCGCGACCGCGTCCGGCGGGGCGATCACCGCGCCGAGGACGAGTGCGGCGGTCAGCGGGAGATCGGGCACGAGCAGATACGCGAGGTAGCCGACCACCACCGTCGCGAACAGCGTGTAGCCGACGGAGAGCAGCGCCACCGGCCGCAGGTTCGCCCGCAGGTCGAGGTAGGAGCTCTCCAGGGCGGCGGTGTGCAGCAGCGGGGGCAGCACCAGCGGCAGCACGACGTGCGGGTCCAGGGTGTAGTCGGGGACGCCGGGCACGTACGCCCCGATCAGTCCCACCGCCACCAGGAGCAGCGGCGCGGGCACCGGCGTCCTGCGCGCGGCCCCCGCGACCGCCGCGCTCGCCGCGATCAGCGCCACCAGCGGCAATGCATCCATCAGAACCGTCCGTCCCCACTCACCCGCACTCACCCGCGCCGGGCGCTCCGTCGTAACCTGGCCATCATGAGCGAGTGCCCGCACGTTGCAGAACTGCCGCGCCCCGAGCCGGCCCCGCTGGGCGACACCTGCCCGGAGTGCCTGAAGGACGGCACGCACCCCGTACAACTGCGCCTGTGCCTGGTCTGCGGGCACGTGGGATGCTGCGACTCCTCGCCGCACCAGCACGCGACGGGCCACTTCAAGGAGACCGGGCACGCCGTGATGCGGACCTTCGAGCCCGGCGAGAGCTGGCGCTGGTGTTTCGTGGACGGCCTGCTGGTGTGAGAGTGGTGGCCCGCCGCTCTTCGTCCAGAGCGTGAGGAAGGGTTCGAAGCCCTTGACGCCTGGGTACGTCAACCCGGTCTCGGTTCACAGCAATTGGGCCCTGCAAACCTCTAGCCACTGTCCGTACTCATAGGCTTACCATGAGTGACAGCCGCCGGGGGAGCTTCCGGCGACAGGGCACCATGGATCGCGATAGCGTCGCCAGTCCAGGTACGGACCCCGTACCCACGGCCCCGGGACCTCCCCCCTCCCCGGGCCTCGAAAGAGCTTGTGCCACCTTGGAGGTGAGGGTGTCCCAGATCGCAGGCGAGCCCGGGAATCAGGACTTCGTGGAAGTCCGGCTGCCGGCTGCGGGTGCCTATCTGTCGGTGCTGCGTACGGCCACGGCCGGACTGGCGGCACGTTTGGACTTCACCCTCGACGAGATCGAGGACCTGCGCATCGCGGTCGACGAGGCCTGCGCGATCCTGCTCCAGCAGGCGGTGCCGGGCTCGGTGCTGAGTTGCGTCTTCCGCCTCGTCGACGACTCGTTGGAGGTCACGGTCTCGGCCCCGACCACCGACGGGCGGGCCCCGGAGCGCGACACCTTCGCGTGGACGGTGCTCTCCGCCCTGGCCGGCAAGGTCGACTCCTCCGTGGCCGAGGACCGCACGGTCTCCATCAGCCTGTACAAACAGCGCGGCGCGGGACCCGGACCGGCGTGAGCGGGGAGGGTCCGGTGCGGGACGACAAGCGCATCCCGGAAGCGGTGCGCCCCGCGGGCATCCCGGAGCAGCAGGCCCGGCCGCACCCGGTGGACAGCCCTGTGGATGGCCCAAATGGCGTTTTGTACGCGGCGGAGCAGGCAGAGCGGGCGGCCCTTATGAGCGAACACATCGAGCACAGGCACCACGATCCACACGATCGCAGCGGGGCGCGGGCGATGTTCATCGAGCTGCGCAAGCTGCCCGACGGCTCCGCGGAGAAGGCCGAGCTGCGCAATCAGCTGGTCCGGATGCACCTGCCGCTGGTCGAGCACCTGGCGCGGCGCTTCCGCAACCGGGGCGAGCCGCTGGACGACCTGACCCAGGTGGCCACGATCGGCCTGATCAAGTCGGTGGACCGGTTCGACCCCGAGCGGGGTGTGGAGTTCTCGACGTACGCGACGCCCACCGTGGTGGGCGAGATCAAGCGGCACTTCCGGGACAAGGGCTGGGCGGTGCGGGTGCCGCGCAGGCTCCAGGAGCTGCGGCTCGCCCTCACCACGGCGACCGCCGAGCTGTCCCAGCAGCACGGCCGCTCGCCGACGGTGCACGAACTGGCCGAGCGGCTCGGCATCTCGGAGGAAGAGGTCCTGGAGGGCCTGGAGTCGGCCAACGCCTACTCCACCCTGTCCCTCGACGTGCCGGACACGGACGACGAGTCCCCGGCGGTGGCGGACACCCTGGGCGCGGAGGACGAGGCGCTGGAGGGCGTCGAGTACCGCGAGTCCCTCAAGCCGCTCCTGGAGGACCTTCCGCCGCGGGAGAAGCGGATCCTGCTGCTGCGCTTCTTCGGGAACATGACCCAGTCGCAGATCGCGCAGGAGGTCGGCATCTCGCAGATGCACGTGTCGCGCCTGCTGGCCCGCACGCTGGCCCAGCTGCGCGAGAAGCTCCTCGTCGAGGAGTAGCCGGGGTCCGGGGGCGATCCTCCGGGCCCTTTCCGGTCACGCGTCGCGCATCGGCCCGCGAATCCCGAGCGCCTTGGTCGTGGCCGGGTTCACCAGGAGGACGAGGCCGGTGACGGCCACCGCCGCGAGTGCGATGCCCGCCGGGATCCACGGCGCCCCGTCGGAGTTCAGGAACATCCAGGCGACCGGCAGCGCCATGATCTGGGTGATCATCGCGGGGCCCCGGCTCCAGCTGCGGCGGCGCAGCAGGCCGCGGGCGGCGATCAGCGGGATCAGGCCGAGGACCACCAGGGTCAGACCGCCGGTCTCGGCCTGGGTGGGCCGGTCGGGCTTGCCGGTGAGACCCATCACGAGCATGGAGAGGCCACCGGCGACCAGGGCGAGCCCTTCCAGCGCGGACAGCGCGGCCGCGGCGGTCAGCCGGCCGGGGCGCGGTTCGGCGGGGGCTTCGGGGGTCTGCTCAGTACTCACCCAGCCAGGGTAGCCCGCGGCGACCGCCCGGCCCCGGACCGGGCTTCCGGCCCAAGTGCGCCCCAATACCCCCCGGTAGGTAGTCTGGCGCCCATGCGTGCACTTCTCGTGGTCAATCCGGCGGCTACCACCACCAGTGCGCGCACGCGTGACGTCCTCATCCACGCGCTGGCCAGCGAGATGAAGCTGGAGGCGGTGACCACGGAGTACCGGGGGCACGCCAAGGACCTGGGCCGGCGGGCGGCCGAGAGCAGCGACATCGACCTCGTGGTGGCGCTCGGCGGCGACGGCACGGTCAACGAGGTCGTCAACGGTCTGCTGCACAACGGGCCGAGCCCGGAGCTTCCCGAATTCGCGGTGGTTCCCGGCGGTTCCACGAATGTGTTCGCGCGGGCGCTCGGGCTGCCCAATGACGCTGTGGAGTCGACCGGTGTCATTCTCGACGCGCTGCGCGAGGACCGCAGCCGGACGGTGAGCCTGGGGCTGGCCGCCGGAGTCCCGGGCACCGTCGACGAGGGCGTTCCGGAACGCTGGTTCACTTTCTGTGCCGGGTTCGGATTCGACGCGGGTGTGGTCGGCCGGGTCGAACAGCAGCGGGAGCGCGGAAAGCGTTCGACGCACTCGCTCTATTTGCGCCAAGTGGCCCGGCAGTTCTTCGGCGAGCCGCACCGCAGACACGGCCAGATCACCCTGGAGCGGCCGGACGGCGAGACGGTCGAGGACCTGGTCCTGTCGATAGTCTGCAACACCTCCCCCTACACCTACCTGGGCAATCGTCCGCTGTATGCCTCACCGGAGGCCTCCTTCGAAGCGGCCCTGGACGTCCTCGCGCTCACCAAGATGACCGCGCCCTCCGCGACGCGTTACGCGACCCAGCTGCTCACTTCCAGCCCTGACCGGGGTCCGCACGGCAAGCACGCGGTATCCCTGCACGACCTGACCGACTTCACCTTGCATTCCAAGGCCCCGCTCCCCTTCCAGATGGACGGCGACCACCTGGGCCTGCGTACCAGCGTCGCGTTCACAGGCGTACGCCGTGCACTGCGTGTGATTGTGTGAGTGGAAGGGCCCAAAGTCCTTTCACTCGAACGTTTAGGCTGGCATCCACCCCATGGAAGTACGACTGTGACCCAGTCGACACCGAGGAATCCAAAAAAACTTTCCTGAAGGGGTTGTATCCGCCGCCGAGGTTTGCGAATCTCTACATGGCGATCGGGAC
Source organism: Streptomyces sp. NPDC045846 (assembly GCF_056431605.1). NCBI lineage: Bacteria > Bacillati > Actinomycetota > Actinomycetes > Kitasatosporales > Streptomycetaceae > Streptomyces > Streptomyces sp. NPDC045846. The sequence goes on from NZ_JBWKKJ010000007.1 coordinate 81,750, forward strand.
GGCCCGCAACACCGGCCTCCACTGAAAGCCAGAACCCCTCCTCAAACTCGGACCACCACCAGTCCAACTGGAAGATGGCCCTTCCCTTGTTGAGGGATTCGTGAAAGCGTTCACATTCACAAGCACCCCCCTGCACGTAACACCAAGAGAGGTAGCAGCCATGGACTGGCGTCACAACGCCGTTTGTCGTGAGGAAGACCCCGAGCTGTTCTTCCCCATCGGCAACACCGGTCCTGCGCTGCTGCAGATCGAGGAAGCCAAGGCCGTCTGCCGCCGCTGCCCCGTCATGGAGCAGTGCCTGCAGTGGGCGCTCGAGTCCGGCCAGGACTCCGGCGTCTGGGGTGGCCTCAGCGAGGACGAGCGCCGCGCGATGAAGCGCCGTGCCGCTCGCAACCGGGCGCGCAACGCGACCGCCTGAGCCCCCACTTCCTGCCTTAGCACCGCGCGGCGCGTACAGAGCGTACGCACTCACCGCCCCCCGAGCCGCAGCGCGCAGCAGTAACCCACAGCATTCGAGCCCCGAACCGTTCTTCACGGTTCGGGGCTCGCTGCTCTTGGGGCCCGGTTACTTCTGGGCGCGCACCGGGATGTCGAGGACGACCTTGGTGCCGCGTCCGGGCGCCGGCACCATGTCGAAGGCGCCGCCCAACTCGCCCTCCACCAGGGTCCGTACGATCTGGAGGCCCAGGTTGCCGGTGCGCTGGGGGTCGAAGCCCTCGGGCAGCCCCCGGCCGTCGTCCCGTACCGTGATCAGCAGCCGGGCGTCCTCGCGGGTGCCGCCGCGCAGCGCCGCGACCTCCACCGAGCCCTGCTCCCCCGGGGCGAAGGCGTGCTCCAGGGCGTTCTGCAGCACCTCGGTCAGGACCATCGACAGCGGCGTCGCGACCTCGGCGTCGAGTATGCCGAAGCGGCCGGTGCGGCGGCAGCTGATGGTGCCGGGCGAGATCTCGGCCACCATCGCGAGCACCCGGTCGGCGATCTCGTCGAACTCGACGCGCTCGTCCAGGTTCTGGGACAGCGTCTCGTGCACGATCGCGATCGAACCGACGCGCCGGACCGCCTCGTTGAGCGCCTCGCGGCCCTGGTCGGAATCCATCCGCCGGGCCTGGAGCCGCAACAGGGCGGCCACCGTCTGGAGGTTGTTCTTCACCCGGTGGTGGATCTCCCGGATGGTGGCATCCTTGGTGATCAACTCCCGCTCGCGGCGGCGCAGTTCGGTCACGTCCCGCAGCAGCACCAGCGAGCCGATGCGCGGCCCCTTCGGCTTGAGCGGGATGGCGCGCAGCTGGATCACCCCGCCGTTGCCCTCCACCTCAGCCTCCCGGGGCGCGTACCCGCTGGCCAGCTTGGCGATGGCCTCGTCCACCGGGCCGCGCGACGGCGCGAGTTCGGCGGTGAGCTGGCCCAGGTGCTGCCCCACGAGGTCGGAGGCGAGCCCGAGCCGGTGGTACGCGGAGAGCGCGTTCGGCGAGGCGTATTGGACGATGCCGTCCGCGTCCAACCTGATCAGACCGTCACCGGCGCGCGGTGAGGCGTCCATGTCGACCTGCTGGCCGGGGAAGGGGAAGGACCCGGCGGCGATCATCTGGGCGAGGTCGGAGGCGGACTGGAGATAGGTGAGTTCGAGCCGCGAGGGTGTACGCACGGTGAGCAGGTTGGTGTTCCGGGCGATGACACCCAGGACCCGGCCCTCGCGGCGCACCGGAATGGACTCGACGCGGACCGGGACCTCCTCGCGCCACTCCGGGTCGCCCTCGCGCACGATGCGGCCCTCGTCCAGCGCGGCGTCCAGCAGCGGGCGCCGGCCGCGCGGGACCAGGTGGCCGACCATGTCGTCCTGGTAGGAGGTGGGGCCGGTGTTGGGCCGCATCTGCGCGACCGACACGTAGCGCGTGCCGTCCAGGGTGGGGACCCAGAGCACCAGGTCGGCGAAGGACAGGTCGGAGAGCAGCTGCCACTCCGAGACCAGCAGGTGGAGCCACTCGAGGTCGGACTCACTCAGAGCGGTGTGCTGGCGTACGAGGTCGTTCATGGAGGGCACGCTGTGAGCGTACCCGCGAAGACCGGCGCGAAGGACTGCGGGCCGCGGCGCCTGGACGGGACCCTCAGCCCGCCCGGGCACCGCAGCCCGGTTGCCGACCGGTGGGTGTGCGGTCCCTCCGGCCTTCAAGGGAGGTCACGGCGCGGTCAGGGCAGAGAGCGCCGGGGCCTCGGTTCCGCCCGCCTGTGCGGGGTGGGCGGAAGTTCGGTGTGTTCATTGTGGACTAGACCATTCTGCCCTGTCCATCCGTGCGCACGGCGAAATATCGCGCGCGCCCGGCGACGGTCACGGCTCCCGCCGGTCCCGGGCTCCATCCTGCGGCAGGACCGGCGGCCGCGCCAGCATGGCGGCGTCGGCGAGGGCTTCCCGTGCGGCGCGGGGGCCCTCTCGCGGGGCGCTCGCCTTCCCCCGGGACACACCGCGGGACGGACGGCTGCTCGGCCATCTCGCCGGACATCGTCCGGCCCGGCCGCTCGCGCGACGTCACGTGCGGCCGCGCCATGTCCCGTGCGCTCGAATGGCCGTCTCCGTATGCGTTCCGGCAACCCGTTCAGACGACCATGGGAGCGGGCGCGACCGCCAGCCGGAAGGCCACTCCTCTGCTAGATTGGTCTATACCACGCCCGTTTCTCACGTCTCCAGATCGGCAGGCCCACGTGGAAGTTGTCATCGTCCCGGACGCCAAGGCAGGCGGCGAGCTCATCGCGGAGTCGATCGCCGCGCTGTGGCGTCGCAAGCCCGACGCACTGCTCGGCGTGGCCACCGGATCGACCCCGATCCCGATCTACGACGCGCTGACCGCGAAGGTCGCCGCCGGTGACGTGGACGTCTCCTCCGCCCGCGTCTGCCAGCTCGACGAGTACGTCGGACTGCCCGCCGGACACCCCGAGTCCTACCGGGCCACCGTCATCCGCCAGGTCGTCGAGCCGCTCGGGCTCGGCCCCGACTCCTTCATCGGGCCGGACGGCTCCGCCGAGGACGTGCAGGCCGCGTGCGAGGCGTACGACCTGGCGCTGGCCTCGGCCGGGGGCGTGGACCTCCAGATCCTGGGCATCGGCACCGACGGGCACATCGGCTTCAACGAGCCCTGCTCCTCGCTCGCCTCGCGCACCCGGATCAAGACGCTGACCGAGCAGACCCGCGTCGACAACGCGCGGTTCTTCGACGACGACATCGACCAGGTGCCCCACCACGTGATCACCCAGGGCATCGGCACGATCCTGGAGGCGCGGCACCTGGTGCTGCTCGCCACGGGTGAGGGCAAGGCCGAGGCGGTCGCGCAGACCGTCGAGGGGCCGGTGGCCGCGGTGGTGCCCGCGTCGGCGTTGCAGTTGCATCAGCATGCGACGGTTGTGGTTGATGAGGCTGCGGCGTCCAAGCTGAAGCTTGCGCCGTACTTCCGGCACACCTTCGCCAACAAGCCTGTGTGGCAGGGGCTTTAGCCCCTGCGGCCCCGGGGCGCGGGTCCTGCGACCTTCGCGCAGTTCCCCGCGCCCCTGGTTCCCTCGGCTTCGCGCCGTGCGGGGGCTGCGCCGACCCCGCCTTTCGGCTTCGCGCCGTGCGGGGGGCTGCGCCGACCCCGCTTTCGGCTGCGGACCGTGCGTTGTCGCTCGCGCAGTTCCCCGCGCCCCCAACTCCCCTTCGGCCGCCCACCGTGCATGGATCTCGCGCAGTTCCTCGCGCCCCCAAAGGCCCCCTCTGCCGCCCGCCGTGTGGCGTTGCTCGCGCCCCCAAAGGCCCCCAAGGCCCCCCCGGCCGTGCGCCGTGTGGTGTTGCTAGGCGTCTGTGAGGGTGGGGAAGGTTATTCGGGTGCTGCACAGGGAGACCACCAGGGCCGCGATTGCCACGGCTCCCATTCCCCACGCCAGGCTCGTGCCGTTGGCGATGAAGCCGATCACCGCGGGACCGGCCAGCAGACCCGTCGTGCCCATGGCCGCGACGAGCGCCAGGGCGTCCGGGCCCTGGCGGGCGGCGGCCACGTACACGCACGGTGTCACCGCCGCGATGCCGAGTCCGACGCAGGCGAACCCGAGCAGCGCCGGGACCACCCCGCCCGCGAGCAGCGCCACGGCCAGGCCCGCGCCCGCCAGCACGCTGCCGACCCGGACGACGCGGTCGTCGCCCCACTTGGTGCGCCAGCCGTCGGCGAAGAGCCGGGCGAGCACCATCATGACCGAGACGACGGCGATGCCCAGCGGAGCCAGCTCCGCCGCCGCGCCCGCGCTGTCCTTGAGGTAGAGCGCCGACCAGTCGTTCATCGCGCCCTCGGTCACGGTGCCGAACGCCATGGCCAGGCCCATCCAGATCGTGACCCGCGTGGGCAGCGGCAGCCCCCGCTTCTTCCCCGTGCTCTCGGCGGGCTCCGGGGCTTCCGGCGCGCTCTCGTCCGCCGTCAGCAGGCCCGGGCGGGCCGTCAGGACCAGCACGACCAGCAGAGCCGTGGCCGTTGCGAAGTGGGCCGGGAGGGCCGAGGAGACCGAGGTGACGCCGGACGCGAGCAGCGCCGCGCACAGCGAGCCCGCGCTGAAGGTCGCGTGCATCCTGGCCATGGTGGTCCGCTGGTACTTGACCTCGAGGGCGGCCGCCTGCGCGTTCATCGCGACGTTCAGGCAGCCGACCGCGATCCCGTCGCAGAAGACGATGAGCAGCGTGACGGGGTAGTCCGGCGTGACCGACAGCGCGAGCAGGACCGCGCCGAGGCAGAGCGCCGACAGCACGGCGAGCCGGCGCGAGCCCAGCCGCCGGGTCAGCACCGCCACGAGCGGGAAGGAGATCGCCGCGCCCGCCCCGCAGACCATGAGCAGCAGGCCGAGCTCCGCCTCGGAGAGGTCGAGCCTGGTCTTCAGGGCGGGAATCCGGGAGACCCACGTGGCGTACTGGAATCCGAGGAAACAGAACAGGGCCGCGATCGCCACCTGGGACCGACGGTATTCATCACGCACGCGCACCATGCGCATTCAGCCTACTTTCATGGACATGTACACCGCGTTCGTGCCGTAACTCGACGGCAGCTCGACCTCGGGGTGGGCGCGGTAGCCCAGCTGGGCCCACAGGACGTGGGCGCCTCTGACGGCCACCAGGGAGATCTGCTCGAACCCCGACTCGCGTGCGGTGTCGAGGAGATGGGTGAGCAGGCGGGGCCCGAGGCCCCGGCCGCGCAGCTCCTCGGCGATGACGAGGTCGTGCGCGTGCAGGTTGCGGGAGGGGTGGCCCCTCTCCTCGGCCCGGCTGAGGTCCGGGGAGGACAGCGGCGGGTACGGCAGCGCGAGGAGGTAGCCGCCGACGCGCCCCTCGTGTTCCAGGACGAAGCAAGTGCCTTCAAAATAGCGGGACTTGAGGGCTTCACGGCCCTCCGACAGGCCGTCGTGCGCGTAGGCGTCCGACTCCAGGGCCACGATGGCGTCCCAGTCGGGTTCGGCCAGCGGGCGGATGAGCAGGCCGGTGCCCAGCAGGGGGTCGGTCTTCAGCAGGGGCATCTACCGTGATCCTCCGATGCAGGTGTACGGCAGCGGGTCGAAGCCGTTGAAGCCCTGGGTCGTGTACCCGACGGCGTACGCGCCGCAGGAGTGGATCCAGACCGGGTCGCCGGACGCGGCGCCCGCGGGGACCTGGACGAGTCCGGCCTCGTGGTCGTAGGCGTCGTCGCTGTCGCAGGTGGGGCCCGCGACGACGGCCAGTACGTACCGGCCGTCCGCGTGGCCGGGGAATTCCAGGCGGTACTGCAACGCGTCCATCTCGTAGAGCCCGTTGAACTTTCCGCAGCTCAGGTACAGCCAGTTCTGGCGCTCGCCGTCGTGCCCGCGCCGGGCCGTGAGCCGTGAGACGCGGGCCCGGATGGCGCCGTGGTCGGCGACCAGGTGGCGGCCCGGCTCCATGAGGAACTCCAGCGGCGACCGTGACACCTCGCTCAGGCGCTGCATGCCTTCGCGGAGCACGGCGAAGATCTTGTCGAGCGGCGGGTCGAGGGGGCGGCCCCGCTTATCGAGGCAGCCGAGCGCGGGCAGGCCGCCGCCGAGGTTGATCCGGTCGAGCAGGATCCCGCGTCCGTTCAGGACCGCCACGAGATCCGCCAGGTCGTCGAGGGCGCTCTGCCAGCCCTCCGAGGTCATCTGCTGCGAGCCCACGTGCACGGAGAGGCCCGACGGGGTCAGGCCCGCAGCCCGGGCCGACTCCAGGACGCGTACGGCGTCGTCGGCCGAGCAGCCGAACTTCTGGCTGAGGCCCCACAGCGCCCCTTCGCCGCTGGTGGCGAGGCGGCAGAACACCCGCGCGCCGGGGGCGTGTTGGGCAATCGCCTCGACGTCCTGGACGCTGTCGGTCGCGAAGTCGCGTACGCCCATGCGATACGCGTCGGCGATGTTGTCGTCGGACTTGATGGTGTTGCCGTAGTGGATCCGGTCGAGCGGTACGCCGGTCCTGATGGCCTGCTCGATCTCGTGCGGGCTCGCGGCGTCGAAGCCCGAGCCGTGCCCGGCCAGGCAGGCCAGCACCTCGTCCACCGGGCACGCCTTCATGGCGAACCGGACGGCGATGCCGGGCAGTTCGCGCAGCAGGGTGTCGTACTGGGCCCCGATGCCGTCGAGGTCGAAGAAGATCCGGTCGTCGGTGGCGGCCGCCAGGGCCGCCCGGATGGCCGTGCTCTCACGCATCGTCGACACCCCGGGCCGGACGCTCGGCGCGGCTGGCCGCGACCAGCGGTCCCCAGGCCTCGATGAGCAGCGCGAAGTCCTCGATGTCGGCCTGCGCCTCGTCGAGGAGGCGCTCGCGCAGCGGTATCAGGTGGTCGGCGAACTCGGCGTATTTTCCGCCGAGTCGGCGGTAGCAGTGGTCCAGGACCGCCAGTCTGCGGACGTTCTCGGCGCGGTCCGTGCCCGCGCTCCGCCCGGCGAGCTCGGCGATCTCGGCGGCGCGCACGTGGTGCTGCTCGTCGAGGAGCGCCCCGCGTGCCTCCTCCATCGCGGTGTAGACCGGGTAGAGGTAGAGCATCGACAGGAGGAACTTGGTGAACCGCAGCTGGTAGGCGGTGAATCCGGGGCCGGTCCGCCGCTCGGGGGTGTAGTGGTTCACGATGTTCCGGTTGTGCACCACGCCGGGCAGCGTCGCGTCGCGCACCAGGTGCAGCAGGAAGTAGTCGCTGCCTATGGTGCTGGTCGCGGGCGGCAGCGGCACGCGCTCGTACACCTCGTGGTCGAGGCCGATGTTGCACATGTCGACCCGCCAGATGTCGGGGGTGCCGAGCGTCGACTCGTCGTGGGTGAAGGGGTCGGTGCCCGCGCCGACGAACGAGTCGTCGACCAGGTCCCGCCGCTCCTCGGGCGTGGCGCCGGCCTCGGCCCACAGCCCGACCACCTCGTAGTAGATCCCGGGGTCCAGGTCCCGGATCTCGCCGATGTCCACGGAGAGCTCGCCCACGAACGAGCTGCCCACCATCGCGACCGGCTTGTAGACGTCCGCCGGGTCGAGCCGGGTCCGGGTGACGCCGGGCACCACGTCGACCGCGCGCCTGCCGAGGGAGAGCAGTTCGTGGTGGATGGGGAAGACGGGTTCGCCGTCCAGGATCTGGTAGCTGCTGTCGGAGTCCCTGCGGTGGACGGAGGTGCAGCCGAGGGCGCTCGCGAGCAGGAACGCCCGGTTGGTGCAGGCGCCGTAGGACACCTCGGCGGGGAGCATGAGGTCGAGCATCAGATCGGGCTTGGGGACCCCGGACCGCTCGATGACGCGCTGGAGGAAGTCGCGCTGGCGGTCCTCGTCGAAGTGGTGGACGACGACCCGCTCGACGGGCGCCAACTCCCCTAGTACGGCGACGTGTTCGGCTCGGGACGACGCGTCGGAGGAGTCCAGGACCAGCAGGTGGACCTCGGCCTCGAAGTGGGTGGCGGCGTGGACCGCCTCGGCGTGGACCGCGGCGAGCGTGGCGGCGCAGGGCCGGTTGGTGGGCAGGGTCAGGCAGATGCGTCGCACGCGGGCTCCTCGTCGGGGGTCGTGGACCCGGCGGCGTTCCAGGATTCGAGGCCGAGCAGCTTCGCGCCGAGGTCGTCGAGGGTGGCGGTGGGGTACCGGAGGGACTCGTGCCGCCGCGCGTCGCCGACCAGGGTCTTGTTCCAGTCCGGGGTGGAGAGGCTGCGCCAGGATTCGACGCGGGACTTGCGCGCCTCGTGGTCGGACTCCAGGGCGGGCATCATCGAGAGGTACTGCACGGCGCGGACACCGTTGTCAGAGGTGTTGCGGGCCACGCCGTGCGCCAGCAGCCCGTTCCAGATCAGCAGGTCACCGGCCTTGAGCTCGGGCCGGATCACGGGGAACTCGGCGCGGTCGGCGTTCGGCCTGATGGGGTCCCGGCCGGCGGGCTGGGCGACCTTCCACTCCTCGAACCGGCGGAACAGCTCGGGCGAGCACTGGAACCCGCCGTGGTCGTCCTGGGTGTCGTTGAGCGCGATGATCCCCTGGACCCGCTGCGGCAGCACGCCGAGCGTGGTGTCGACGTCCCAGTGCAGCTCGATGTCGAAGCCCTTGTCGGTGGGTTCGATGAGCGCGCGGTCCCGGTCCCTGACGTTGGGCGGGTTGAGGTTGAGCCGGTCGAGGGTGACCCAGAGCTCCTCGCAGTCCCACACGTCGGCGAAGGCCTCGTAGACCCGCCGGGTCTGCCGGCTGTCCCACAGGAGCTGGTGGTGGTAGGCCTCCACGAACCCGTAGACGTGCAGGTGCTGTTCGAGCTCCGAGGCGAACACGCGGTCCTCGGAGTACCAGGTCTCGGGGCGCTCGGGGTCGAGGCCCTGGAAGTCCCAGGCGAAGTCGAGCAGGCGCCGGGCGGCGTCGGCCGGGATGGCCTCCTTCACGACGACGTAGCCGTACGTCTGCCAGAACGCGAAGTCCTCCTCGGACAGGACGCGCAGCGGGCGGGACTTCTCGATGTCCCGCAGCGGCGTCCTGGCCAGGTAGGTCTCGCCGCCGTCCGAGCTGAAATAGGGGACGTCGGAGGCGGCTCGGTAGAGGTAGCGGTCGGGGGCCGGCATGCGATCACTCCAGGGTTCGGACAGTCGGTGGCAAAGGGGTCCCCGCTCCCGGCGGCGCCGGGCGGCGGACGGGCGCGGGCGCTCCGGGAGAGGGGGCGACAGGGTGCGGGGGCCGGAGCGGGTCCGCCCGGCGGCCGGGTGAGGTCACGGTCGGCGGCGGAGCGCTGCGGCTGGTGGTTTCGGCATACGGTCGTGCTCGCGTCCGGCACGCACCTTCGCGGCCGTCCGGGCCGGGGACGTGCGCAGTGCCGGGCGATGCGGGACCCTCGGCGTGGCGTGCGCCGACCGGTTCGCAGTCGGGCATTGCGAGGGCAAACAGGCGCGTGGCAACCGGACGTGTCGAGCTCGGCGCGTCCCCGCGCCGGCCGGTCACCCGGTGGAGAGCAGAGGTCTCCACATGGACAGGGCCTGGGCTGCCACCTCCTTGCGCTCGGTGCCGCTCACGGGATCGGGGGCACCTGCACCAATCTTGCGTACATCCACGGTGGACTAGACCAACTTACGGTGTCAAGCCCCAAGTTGACGGCGTGCGGGCCGCAAAACGGACCGGTTCACGCACCGGACACGGAGAGGATACGTACTGTCAAGTAGAGCCGTCCGCAGCCGAGTTGAACGCCCGGAGACGGGACAACCGGAGCGCTGCCCTCCGCCTGGCCGCTCAAGTCGGCCCTCGCGGACACCGAAACTCGGCCCCTTTGGACATCAGATAGGGAAGGTGCCCGCACATGCAAACGTGGGGGGGGGGGGGGGGGGGGGGGGGGGGGGGGGTGGGGGGGGGGGGGGGGGGGGGTGGGGCCCCCCCCCCCCCCCCCCCCCCCCGCCACGTGGTTCAAAAGCGTTCTACGCGCCCGCGATGGCCTCCGCCGCCGCCCGGCCGCACACCCGCGCCGCGCCGTGCGTCGCGATGTGCAGCGCGCCGCGCGGGGCGGCCCGGGGCACGCCCATCTCGACCACGACCGTGTCCGGGCGGGCCGCGAGGAGCGCGTCCAGGGCCGCCGCCATCCACGGGTGGCGGTGCTCGTCGCGCACCACGGCGACGATCCGGCGCTCCCCCGCGGCCGCCAGCACGTCGGCGGCGGCGCTGTCCGTGCCGTAGGTGCCGCCCTCGGTGCCGGGCAGCAGGGCGGCGAGCTCGCCGCCGATGCTCCAGGGGGTCTCGCTGCTCACCGCGATGTTCATGACGGGCGTGAACGTCGCCACGTACGGGGCCGCCTTCAGCGGGCGCCACGCCGGGGACGCGGTGACGCGGGCGGCGCGGCGCGCGGCCACCAGGCCGATGTCGCTGCCGGTGCCGGGCGCGGTCCCCTCCTGCTCCGCCGCGCCCGGCGCCGTCATGTCCCCCCTGGCCCGCTGGGTCCACGCCGCCAGCGCACGCACCCGTGCGGCGGCGTCGGCCAGGCGTTCCTCGGCGAGGTCGCCGTCCCGTACCGCCCTGACCAGCGCGTCGCGCAGCCGCAGCACGGTGTCCTCGTCGGCCAGGCCGCCGCCGACGCACAGGGCGTCGGCGCCCGCCGCGATGGCGAGGACGGAGCCTCGCTCGATGCCGACCGTCCCCGCGATGGCCTGCATCTCCACCGCGTCCGAGACGATCAGCCCGTCGTAGCCGAGCTCCTCGCGCAGCAGTCCGGTGAGGATGCGCGGGCTGAGCGTGGCGGGACGGGCGGGGTCGAGCGCGGGAAGCAGGATATGCGCACTCATGACCGACTTGGAACCCGCGGCGATCGCGGCACGGAAAGGCACCAGCTCACGGCTGTGCAGCGTGTCGAGATCCACGTCGATCCGCGGCATCGCGTGGTGCGAGTCGACGTTGGTGTCGCCGTGGCCGGGGAAGTGCTTGGTGCAGGCGGCGACCCCGGCGGACTGGAGGCCCTCGATGTAGGCGGCCGTGTGCCGGGCCACCAGGTCGGTCTCGGCCCCGAAGGCCCGGACGCCGATGATGGGGTTGTCCGGGTTGGAGTTCACGTCGGCGGACGGCGCCCAGTTGAGGTTGACGCCGCACTCGGCGAGCCGGCGGCCCAGCTCGCGGGCGACCGCACGGGTCAGCTCCACGTCGTCGACGGCGCCGAGCGCGAGGTTGCCCGGGAAGGACGAGCCGGTGCGGACCTCGATGCGGGTGACGTCACCGCCCTCCTCGTCGATGGCCACCAGAAGATCGTCCCGCTCGGCCCTCAACTGGGCGGTGAGCGCGGCCACTTGGGACGCCTCGACGATGTTGCGGCCGAACAGGCCGACGGAGGCGAGGCCTTCGCCGATGCGGCGCAGCAGCCAGTCCGGCGCGCTGGTGCCGACGAACCCGGGCTGGAGGACGGCGAGGGCGTCGCGGGTCAGCGTGTCGGAACCCGTGGTCATAGTCGTCATGGGGCGGGGTTATCCCTTCACTGCGCCGGCCGTCAGACCCGCGGCCATCTTGCGCTGGACGAGGAGGAAGAGAATCACGATGGGCACGGCCATCATGGTCGATCCGGCCATCATCGGGGCGTACTCGGTGCCGTGCTGGGTGGTGAAGTTGGACAGCCACACGGTGGCGGTCTGGTGGTTCTGGCTCATCAGCATGAGGGCGTAGAGGTACTCGTTCCACGCCTGGATGAAGCCGTAGACGGAGGTCGCCACCATGCCGGGGGCGAGCAGCGGGAAGACCACGCGGATGAAGGCGCCGGTGCGGCTGCACCCGTCGACCATGGCCGCCTCCTCCAGCTCCTTGGGGACGTTGACGATGAAACCGCGCAGCGTCCACACCGTGAAGGGGAGGATGAAGGTCAGGTACGTGATGATCAGGCCCGAGAGCTTGTCGTACTGCCCGAGGTCGTTCAGGAGCAGGAAGACCGGGATGATCATGGCGACGAGCGGCACCATCTGGACCGCGAGGATGCCGACGATCACGATCTTGCGGCCGCGGAAGGCGAACCGGGAGATGGCGAGGGCGGCGAGCAGGCCGACGGCTATGCCGATCAGGACCACGACGACGGAGACGGTCAGGGACCGGCCGATCGAACCCCAGAAGTCGCCGATCTGGAGCGCCCGCTTGAAGTTGTCCAGGGTGACGTTGGTCGGGAACAGGTGCGGATCGGGGTCGATCGCGTCCTTGGCGGGCTTGAACGCGGTGTTCAGCATCCAGTAGACCGGGAAGCCCGCGGTGACGAAGACGAGCAGGCCGAGCAGGTTCCAGCCGAGCTTGGTCTTCTTGCGGGTGGGCCTGGTGCGCGCGGCGGCGGTGGAGGCAGCCATCGTCACTCCCCTGTTTCCGTTCGCGATGCTCACTCGACGTCCCCGATCTTCAGCATCTGGCGCATGTACACCGCGATCACACCCAGCAGCAGGACCACGGTGAGCAGGGCGATCGCGGAGCCCTGGGAGTAGTCGTTGACGACGAAGGCCTTGTCGTACGAGTACGTGGTGAGCAGCTGGAACTCGGCCTCGGGGTGGCCGCCGCGCATCACGAAGACCTGCGGGAAGACGCCCATGTCCCAGATGACCGAGAGCGTCGCGAGCATCACGATGATGGGCTTGAGGATGGGCATCGTGACGTGCCGGAACACGCCCCAGGAACCGGCGCCGTCGAGCCGGGCGGCCTCTTCGAGCTCCTTGGGGACCTGGGTGAGGCCGGCGCTGAGGGTGATGACGACGAACGGCACCGCGCCCCAGACCACGAGCAGCATGATGACGGCGAGGCCCTGGGTGCCGTCGGCGAACCAGTTGTGGCCGCGCATCTCGACCCCGGGCAGCTGGCTGAGCAGCCAGTTGAGCACACCGAAGTCGGAGTCGAACATCCACTTGAAGACGGTGATCGCGACGACGATGGGCATGCCCCAGCTCGCCACCAAAGCCACGTTGACGAGCGTCTTGACCCAGCCCGAGACCCGCTGGAGCAGCAGGGCGATCAACATGCCGATGACCATGGTCAGGACGACCGCGGTGGCGGCGAACAGGATGGTGCGTACGACGACCTGCCAGAACTCGGCATCGCCGAGGACGTTGGTGAAGTTGTCGAGGCCGACCGACTCGGCGGGCTGGAAGCCCCACAGCTGCGGCTGGCCGAACTTCTGGAAGGACAGGGTGACGAGCCGTACCAGCGGATAGCCGAGGACGAGCGCGAGGACGAGCAGACAGGGCGCGAGCAGTGCCCAGGGCACCGCCGCTCCCCCGCCCGTGCCACGCTTCTTCCCCGGCTTGCCGGGTTGACCGGATCCAGCATCCGGTAGGGGGTCGCGCCGCGCCGGCGGCACCTTGGCGGTGGTTGTCTCTGCGGCACTCATCGCGCGCTCCTGGTGATCCCTCTCTGGAACTGGCCGGGCAGGGCCCCGTCGCGGTGACGGGGCCCTGCCCAAAAGGTCACTTGGTGTTGATGACCTTGTCGATCGCGGCGTCCGCGTCCTTCGCGGCGGCCTCGACCGTCTGCTTGCCGGTGCCGATGTTCTGCAGCATGGTCTGGAGGACCTGGGCCTTCTCGACCTGGCCCCAGCCCGGCGCCATCGGGACGAACCAGCTGGACTCGGCCGCGGTGGCCGGGACGGCCGTCTTCGGGTCCGACTTCAGCGGTGCGAGGTCCGTCTTGTTGTTGGGCAGGTTGCCCTTGGCGATCAGGCCCTTCTGGCCCTGGGTGCCGGTGAACGCGTTGATCCACTCGGCGGCGAGGGGCTGCGCCTTGGACTTGACCGGGACCGCGAGGTCCGAGCCGCCGAGGAAGACCGGCATGGCCTTGCCGGACGGGGCCGGCATGACGAAGCTCTCGATCTTGTCGGCGAGCTTGCCCACCTTGTCGTTCTCCGGCAGGGCGGCGTTGGCGCCCTCCCAGGCCGGGCTGAAGACGAGGCCGGACTTGCCCTGGCCGTAGACGATCGGCCGGTCGGCCTCGTCCTTCGTCTTGTCGCCCTTCATGTACTTGTCGACGACGTTCTTGAACTCGGTGAGGCCCTTGATGGACTCCGGCGAGGACAGGTTCGCCTTGAACTTGCCGCCGTCCTCCTTGGCGATGGAGCCGCCGGCGTCGTACACGAAGGACATGGCCGCGTACCAGTCACGGGTGGGCTGGTACCAGGCGCTGAACTTGTCGCCCTGCTTGGCCTGGATCTTGTCCAGGTCGGCGGTCAGCTCGGTGTACGTCTTGGGCGTCGCGGTGATGCCCGACTCGGCGGCGATGTCCTTGCGCCAGGTCGCCGTGCGGCCACCGGCGTAGTAGGGGACGCCGTAGGTCTTGCCGTTGTACGTGACCGAGGCCTTGAGGCCGTCGAGCCAGGCGGCGGAGTTGTCGAACTTCGCCGGGTCGACCTCGGCGAACGCGCCCTTGATCGAGTAGGACAGCATCTCGGTGTTGCCCATCTCGACCACGTCCGGCGCCTTGTCGGTGGCGAGGACGGCGTCGAGCTTGGCGTTCTTGTCCGGCCAGCCGTAGTACTCGTGGTTGATCTTCAGGCCGGGGTGCTTGGCGACGATCGCGTCGTCGGCGGCCTTCACCAGCTCGGGCCAGTTCTTCTGGGCGTCCACCGTCAGCCAGACGGTGAGCTCCTTGGCGTCGCCCCCCGCGGCGCCGTCCTTCTTGTCACTGCCGCCGCAGGCCGCGGCGCCGATCATGATGCCCGCGACGCCGATGGCCGCGATGAGCTTGCGCTTCACGCCACTCTCCTCAGGGATGACTGACCCCCCGCCCACCGCGATGACACATACGACGAGTACTGCCCGTGGGGCTGGGTTCTGGTCTTTAATGGTTTAGACCAGTACCGGGAGCTTGGCCTAGACCTATGGGGGTGTCAAGAGTCGATAAGAACGCTGAGACCGTCCGTTATCGGACCGACACCTCGCCGCCCGAAGCCCCCCGCGTCACCGCCCGGACGGGCCCGCTCCACCCGCCGGCGGCCTGCCGCGGACGGACCTCCTGGGCTTTAATGGTTTAGACCAACTTGCACACTCCCCCGCACGTCCGCCGCGCGGCGGTGTATAAGAAGGGCTTGTCGATCGCGTTACCGGACCGACACCCTGACGGAGGGCGACGACCCGTGACCGGTCCGTGCCACCATGTGAGCCGCGACAGACGGAGGAGCCGGTGACGGCAGCAGCGCAGCACTCGGGAAGGCAGACCATGGCCGCCGACGGCAGCGGCAGCGAGACGGAGGCGGGCGCCGGCGCCCGCACCGCCCGCGTGCCCAAGTACTACCGCCTCAAGCGCCACTTGCTGGAGATGACGGAGACCCTGCCGCCCGGCACCCCGGTGCCGCCCGAGCGGACGCTCGCCGCCGAATTCGACACCTCCCGCACCACCGTGCGCCAGGCCCTCCAGGAGCTGGTCGTCGAGGGCCGTCTGGAGCGCATCCAGGGCAAGGGCACGTTCGTCGCCAAGCCGAAGGTCTCCCAGCCGCTCCAACTCTCCTCGTACACCGAGGACATGCGGGCCCAGGGCCTGGAGCCGACCTCCCAGCTCCTCGACATCGGCTACGTCACCGCCGACGACACCCTCGCCGGGCTGCTCGACATCACCGCGGGCGGCCGGGTGCTGCGCATCGAGCGGCTCAGGCTCGCCAGCGGCGAACCGATGGCGATCGAGACCACCCACCTGTCCGCCAAGCGCTTCCCCGCGCTGCGCCGCTCGCTGGTCAAGTACACCTCCCTCTACACCGCGCTCGCCGAGGTGTACGGGGTGCACCTGGCGGAGGCCGAGGAGACCATCGAGACCTCGCTCGCCACCCCGCGCGAGGCCGGCCTGCTCGGCACCGACGTGGGCCTGCCGATGCTGATGCTGTCGCGGCACTCGCTGGACGGCGGGGGCGAGCCGGTGGAGTGGGTGCGCTCGGTCTACCGGGGCGACCGGTACAAGTTCGTGGCCCGCCTCAAGCGCCCGGCCGACTGAGCGCCCCTGCCTTCCTTTCACCACCCACGGCCACGCCCGCACCGGGCGTGGCCGTCGCGCGTTCCGGGCTCCGGTCCAACTCCGGCGGAACTCCGGCACCTTGTGCCTGGCAGCAAGGTGCCCGCCCGGGCAGAACCCCTGCTGAGCCCGGCGATCACGGCGCCGGGCGGGGCGGCGAAGGTGGCACCGTCCTGCCGGGCGGTTGTGGCCACCCGTTTTCCGGTGACACCCCGGATGCCGTCCGCCAGTCTTGAGCTCGCCGAAGGAAATACCGTCCCTCAGGAAAAGGTGGTTCTCATGCGTGCCAGGATCCGTTCGATCGCGGTTCTCCTGCTTCCGGTCGCGGCCTCGCTCGCCTGCGTACTGGCCGCACCGGCGAACACCCCCGCACGCACTCATCAATTCGCCGACGCGACCACCAGCCCCGTCCCGTCCGGAAACACCGGCGACGGATTCTCCTGGGGCTGACCCATCTATCTCGTCGGCATCTCGATGACCGCTTCTCCCGGGGACCGTGCCGAACCCCCGACGAGAACGCAGGTGATCGAAACGCTCCGGCGCATCGACGAGCCCCGTGGCCATGTGGAGCCGGCCCGTGCGCTGGTCCTCGGGCAGTCGATCCGGCTGGCCCTCTACCTCCAGAGTCCGGATGAGATCGAGGCCGTCGGCCACGCCCTGGACATCTGCGGGCGGCTGCTCGCCGCGTCGCCCGAGTTCGCCCGCTTCCACATCACGGACTTCAGGCTCCTGTGAATTCCGCCTGATATTCCCAGCACCCCAGAAATCGAGGCATCGCCATGCCCAGGGCCCGCCCGAGCGTGTCCGTCATCATCCCCAATTTCAATTACGAGAAGACCTTGCGGGCCTGTCTGGAATCGGTGTTCGCCCAGACCTGCAAGCCCCTGGACGTCATTGTCGTGGACGACGCGAGCACCGACCGTTCACGCGACATCGCCCGTGCGTTCCCCTGCGTCCTCATCGCGAGCCCGCACAACCGGGGCGTGTCCGCGGCCCGCAACCTCGGCGCGGCCGCCGCCCGCGGCGAGGTCCTCTTCTTCCTCGACTCGGACACCGCGCTCGCCCCCGACGCCGTCGCGAACGCCGTCGACCAGCTCCTGGACGACCCCGGCCTCGGCTGCGTCCACGGCGTCCTCGATCCCGAACCGCTCTTCGACGACGGGCCGATCGAGCGCTACCACGCCCTGCACGCCCACTTCTGGCGCCGCCGCGGCGCCGGTGAGGTGCGCACCGCGTTCTTCGCGCTCGGCGCAATCTGGAAACACGTCTTCGAGGAGACCGGCCCGTTCGACGAGAACCTGCGCGACTCCGAGGACGTCGAGTACAGCGGGCGGCTCGTGCGGAAGTACCGCATCCGGATGTCGGAGACCGTCACCGGGCGGCACGACGACGTCGACCGGCTCGTGCCCATGCTGCGGGAGCAGTACCGGCGTTCGCAGCTCCTGGTCGCGGCCGTCGGACAGCTGCGGCAGGGCGGCCTCAGCGCCAACCGGCCGCTCGGCGTGCTCGCCGCCGCCCTCGCCCCGCCCACCCTGCTGCTCGGCCTCCTGTCGCCGTGGCTGCTGCTCGTGCCCGCCCTGTGCGCGCTGCTGTTCGCCTGCGCGGACCCGGGGCTCAGCCGCTTCGTCCTGCGCACCAAGGGGCCCGGATTCCTCCTGTGGTTCACCGGCGTCCACTTCGTCCTGCACCTCGCGCTCGTGCTCGGCGCGGCGCGCGGGATCGTGCGCTGGGTCACCGAACCGGACTTCGGTCCCACGGTCCGCCGCCGCGCCCCCGTGCCCGCGACCGGCCGGAGGTGACGCGACGCCCCCTCGCAGCGCCCTCCCGCCGCCCGGCGTTCCCCGCCGCCCCGTCCGCACCTGGAGCCTGTCCATGGCCACTCTCGGCCCCACGCTCGCCCAGCAGCCGGCCCGCACCCAGCAGGCCCGGCCCCCCAGCCTCCTCAGTGACCTCCTCTCCCTCGTCCGGCCCGGCCAGTGGTCGAAGAACCTGGTGGTGGTGCCGCTCGGACTGCTCGGCGCCGAGCGCCCGGCCGGGCGCCTGCTCGGCGGCGCGGCGGCGGCCGTCGTCGCCTTCACGCTGGCCTCCGCGCTCGTCTACCTGGTCAACGACATCAGCGACCGCGACCGGGACCGCAGCCACCCGCAGAAGCGCACCAGACCCATCGCCGCGGGCCGGATCGGGGTGGGCACCGCCGTCACGTTCGCCGCCGTCCTCCTCGTCCTGCTCGGCGCCGCCGTGGCCGGCTGCGCGCTGCTCGGCGTCACACCGGTGGCCGCCTGGTGGCCGGTCGCCGCCTACCTCGCCCTCAACGCGGCGTACAGCAGGGGCCTGAAGCACGTACCGCTGCTCGACGTGTTCATCGTCGCGCTCGGCTTCGTCCTCAGACTCGTCCAGGGCGCGCTCGCCGCCTCCTCGCCCGTGCCCGACTGGCTGGTGCTCTGCGTCTTCTCGCTGTGCCTGATGCTGATCCTCGGCAAGCGGCGCCACGAGATGAGCGTGGGCGGTGTGCTGCACCGCCCCGCGCTGCGCGGCTACACCGTCGGCTTCCTCGACCAACTCCTCGTGTTCGCAGCAGGGTTGACGGCCATCAGCTACGTCCTCCAGGTGCAGGGCAGCGCGGTGTTCGGCTCGCACGGCACCGCCGTCGCGATGCTCACGGCGCCGTTCGCGCTGTTCGGCCTCGCCCGCTACCTCCAGCTGCTCGTGGTCGACTCCGGCGGCGGCAACCCGTCCCGGGCCCTGTTCCGCGACCGCGTGACCGTGTCCAACGCGCTGCTGTGGTCCTGCCTGGTCGGCGGCTCCGCGCTGTTCGTCCACACCGCGTCATGACGGCCGCCGACCTCGCCCCCGCCGCCCCTCGGGGCCTGGCGCGCCGGGCCGTCCCCGTCCTGTTCCCGCTCGCCGTCGCGACCGGCATCGGCTTCGCCCTGCACGACCGGATCGGCGACCTGGCGGACCTGGTCGTACGCCCCGGCGCCGTGCCCTATCTGCTCGGCGCCCTCGCCGCCAACACGGCCGCCGTGCTGCTCTCCATGGCGACCTGGCGCACCCTGCTCACCGACCTCGGGCCGGAAGTGCCCGGCGCGGTCGCGACCCGGATCTTCTTCACCTCCTTCCTCAGCAAGTACCTGCCGGGGGCGGTGTGGGGCGTGCTCGCCCAGGTGCGGATGGGCCGCGCGGTGGGCGTGCCGGGGCCGGTGGTGGTCGCCGTGTTCCTGCTCAACCTGATGGTGGCCGTACTCACCGGGCTCACCATCGGACCCGTCGCCGCGCCCTGGACGCTGGGCGGCGACGCCTGGTGGCTGCTGCTCCCGGTCGCCGTCACGCTGGCCTGCGCCGCCCGGCCCGCGATGATCAACTCCCTTGCGGCGCTGGGCGCCCGGCTCGCCCGCCGACCCGCGCCCACCGCCACCGCGAGCGACACCGGGATGCGGCGGGCGATGGCCTCGGCCGCCGCGTCCTGGGCGGTGTCCGGGCTGCACCTGTGGGCGCTCGCCGTGATGCTCGGCGCCCCGGCGGCCAAGGCCCTCCCGGTGTGCGTGGGCGGCTTCGCGCTGGCCACCGCCGCCGCCAGCCTGGTGGTCGTGCTGCCCGACGGCTGGGGCGCCCGCGAGGCCGTCCTGATGCTCGCGCTCTCGGCGGTGCTGCCCTGGCAGGCCGCCGCGGCCGCGGCCGTCGCCAGCCGGGTCGTCTGCACCGTGAGCGAAGTCCTGGTCGGCGGGGCCGCGTTGCTCCTCACCAGGAGCTCCGGCCGGCCCGCCCCCGCAACCTCCTGACCGTACGCCCGACGAAGAGGGATCCCATGCCCCAGCTGTACTCGGTCGACGACTGCGAGTCGCTGACCACCAAGCAGGTCCACGGTCTGTACAAGGACCACGTCAACCGCAGCCAGGTCTCGCTCATGACCTCCTTCGGCTTCGGCCAGGAGCTGGTCGAGCGGGCCGAGGGCGCCTACATCCACCAGCGCGACGGCCGCCGCGTCCTGGACTTCACCGGCGGGGTCGGGGTGCTCAACCACGGCCACAACCACCCCCGCATCCTGGCCGCCCGGCAGCGCTTCCAGGCCGAGCACCGGATGGAGGTCCACAAGACGTACTTCTCGCCCTACATCGCGGCGCTCGGCCACAACCTGGCCCAGCTCCTGCCGGGCGACCTGACCATGTCGTTCTTCCCCAACTCCGGCGCCGAGGCCGTCGAGGGCGCGGTCAAGCTGGCGTACAAGTACCACGGCGGACGCCGCTCGCGGGTGCTGCGGGCCGACATCAGCTTCCACGGCAAGCTGCTCGGCTCGGGCAGCCTGACCGGGCAGAACCAGTCCACCTTCCAGTTCCCCGGCATCCCCGGCGTCGGCGTCTTCCCGTACGGCGACCTGGCGGCCGTGACGGCGGAGGTCGCCAAGTCCCGTACGGCCAACGGGGATTCGGACGTCTACTGCATCCTGATCGAGCCGCTGAGCGCCTCCACCATGAACGTCTGCTCGGAGGAGTTCCTGCGCGGCCTGCGGGAGCTGTGCACCCGCGAGGACATCGTGCTGCTCTTCGACGAGATCTACACGGGCTGGGGCAAGACCGGCAGCCTCTTCTACTTCATGCGGTACGAGGGCCTGGTCCCCGACATCCTCACCACCTCCAAGTCGTTCGGCGGCGGCAAGTCCTCCATCTCGGCGTTCATCGCCCGCGAGCCGGTGTTCCGCAAGGCGTACGACAACCTCACCGACGCCCTGCTCCAGTCGACCAGCACCACCTACTACGGCTTCGGCGAGGAGGCGATCACCGCCATCGAGGCGGTCAACATCGCGGTGGAGGACGACTACCCGGCCCGGGCCCGCGCCATCGAGCGGATCCTCGGGCCCGGCCTGGAGCGGATCGCCAAGGAGCACCCGGACGTGGTGTCCGAGGTGCGCGGCGCGGGCGCGCTGCACGGGGTGTTCCTGCACAAGGGGCCCAAGGTCCTGGAGCTGGCGACCAAGCTGGTGCCGGGCGCGACGACCAAGGACCCGCGCTTCCGCACCAAGCTGATCACCTCGTCGGTGGTCAACGCGCTCTACCGCGACCACGGCATCTACGCCTACTACACGCTCAACGGCGACAACCCGCTAATGGCGGCCCCCTCGCTGATCACCGAGGACCACGAGGTCGAGTACTTCCTGGAGTCCCTGGACGCCACCCTCGCGCAGGGCCTGCCGCGTCTGCTCACCCGTTTCGTCAAGGAGAAGGTGTCGTCGCTGTGGTAGCCAGGACGGTGGTGACCGGCGGTGCCGGGATGCTCGGTTCGACCCTCGTGGAGCGGCTGCTCGCCGACGGCCACGACGTGACGTGCGTGGACCTGCGGGCCCCGCGCATCCGTCACGAACGCCTCGCCCACACCGTCGCGGACGTGCGGGACGCCGTCGCCATGAAGCGGGTCACCGCCGAGGCGGACGTGGTGGTGCACTGCGCGGCCGCGCTGCCCAGCTATCCGGCCGACCAGATCCGCTCGGTGATCGTCGGCGGCACGGAGGCGGCCCTTGGCGCGGCCGAGGCCAACGGCGTGCCGCGCTTCGTGCACATATCGTCGACCGCCGTGTACGGGCTGCCCAAGGTGGTGCCCACCCCCGAGGAGTACCCGCGCGAGCCCGTCGACACCTACAGCGCCGCCAAGGCGGAGGCCGAGGAGGTGGCCGAGCGGTTCCGGGGCGGGGAGATGTGCCTGCCGATCCTGCGGCCCAAGACGTTCCTGGGCCCGGGCCGGATGGGCCTGTTCGCGATGCTCTTCGAATGGGCCGAGGAGGGGCGCCACTTCCCGGTGCTCGGCAAGGGCGACGTCCGCATCCAGATGTTCGACGTGGACGACCTGGTGGACGCGGTCGTCACCGCGATGGAGGCGCCGGCCGAGCGCGCGGACGGCACCTTCAACCTGGGCGCGACCCAGTTCGGCACCCTGCGCGAGGACTTCCAGGCGGTGCTCGACGCGGCCGGGCACGGCAAGCGGGTCCGCTCGCTGCCCGCCAGGCCCGCGCTCGCCGCGCTCAGCGCCCTCCAGCGCACCGGCCTCTCGCCGGTCTACGGGCGCCTGCTGCACAAGCTGCTCGACGACTCGTACGTCAGCACCGACCGGGCCCGCGAGCAGCTCGGCTTCCACCCGCGCCACTCCAACCAGGACGCGATCCTGCGCACCTACGCCTGGTGGCGCGCACAGCAGGGGGTGCGGACCGCCCCGGCCAAGGGGCAGGGCGTCACCAGTGTCGAGCCGTGGCGGCAGGGAGCCCTCTCCCTGGCCAAGGTGCTGTTCTAAGAGATCCGAGGAGTGAAGACCGTGCCCAGCGACCAGCAGCCCTTGGTCTCCGTGATCGTCCCCAACTACAACTACGGCCGCTCGATCGGCCTGTGCGTACAGGCCGCGCAGCACCAGACCTACCCCCATGTCGAGATCATCGTCGTCGACGACTGCTCCACCGACGACTCCGCCGCGATCGCCGCCGCCCTCGGCGCCCGCGTGGTGAGCACCGGCCGCAACAGCGGGGTCGCGGTGGCCCGCAACCTCGGCGCCGAACTGGCCCGGGGCGAGGTGCTCGTCTTCCTCGACTCCGACGTGGCGATGCACCCGGACGCGATCGAGCGGTCGGTCGCCCTGCTCGCCGAAGGCGCCGACGGCGTCAAGTACGGTGCGGTGTGCGGCACTTACGAGCCCGAGCCCCTCATCCGGGACAGCCTGATCGAGGAGTACCGCTCGCTCCAGCAGTACTACCTGCTGCTGAGATCCGAGGGCGTCATCGACACCGTGCACACCGCGATCCTGGCGATGCCGCGCGCGGTCTTCGACGAGGTCGGCCCGTTCAACCCGCTCCTGCGCCACACCGAGGACCAGGACTACGGGCGGCGCATCTCCGAGCGGTACAAGGTGCTCAGCTCCCTGGAGGTGCGCGGTCGGCACGACCACGACGACACCTTGCGGATCGTCCTGGACAAGGTGTTCAGCCGGGCCCGGCTCGCGGTGCCGCTGATCCTGAGCCGACGCGCCCTCCAGGGCGGTTTCGTGACCGGCCCCCGGGCGGGTGCGAGCCTCGCCGCGCCGCTCGCGGTGGCCGCCCTGGCCGCGCCGCTGCTGTGGGGCCCGGTGTGGTCCCTGCTCCCGGCGCTCCTGTTCGTCCTGGCCGTGCTCGGCGACCTCGACATGTACCGGGTGGTGCGCGGGCACCGGGGGCGGTGGTTCCTCGGGTACTTCGTGGCCGTCAACTTCCTGGTGAACCTGACCGTGTTCGCGGCCATCGGCGTCGCGGGCGTGCAGTGGCTGTGCTCGCCCCGCTTCCGCCGGCTGTACGCGCCCCAGCCGCGGCCCTCGCAGAGCACGGCGCTCGGTTCGGCGGCTGGTGTCTCCGGTGTCTGATCTCCGGACCCCGCCCGCCGGGACGCTCACGGAGCCGGTCCCGGACCCCCCGGCCGCCCTGGCCTCCCGGCGCCGGGCGGGGCGGCTCGTGTGCTGGGCCGCGCTCGGCTGGCTGGTGTGCCTGGGGGTGGAGTGGGCGGTGGACGGGCGGTTCTGGTTCGGCGAACTCGCGGGCGCCGTACCCCCGTTCCTGTTCGTGGCGGTGCCGCTCCTGCTGGCCGCGCTGATCCCGCTGGCGCGCGGCGCCGACCGGTGGCGCACCGCGGCCGCCGCGGCCGTGGCGCTCGCGCTGGGCGCGGGGCAGTCGGGGCTCAACCCCGGCGCGCTGTGGCCGTCCGGCCACGGGGCCCGGCCGGGCTCGGTGCGCGTCGTCGCCTGGAACACCAACTCGTGGAACCAACTGCTCGGCACCCAGGACCACTTCTACGCCTTCCTGAAGTCGAAGAAGGCCGATGTGTATCTGCTGCACGAGTACCAGCACCTCACGCCGGACCGGAAGGGACGGCAGCCGGTGGACGATCTCGCGCGGCTGCGCGCGGAGTTCCCCGGGTACGAGGTCACCGTCGACGGCGAGCTGGTCACGCTCTCCCGGTTCCCGGTCGTCGCGCGGCCCGCCGTCGGCCCGGCCCGCGCGCTGGCGCCGGACGCCGACTGGGCCACGCGCTACCGGGAGGCGAAGGTGCTGCGCACCGACCTGTTGGTCAAGGGGCGGACGGTGTCGTTCTACAACCTGCACATGCCGGTCTGGAACAGCATGACCGACGGCCCGCTCACGGGCGCCTTCTACCAGCACATGCGGGAGAGCTTCGGAGCCCGCCGGGCGCAGTACGCCGGGCTGGAGGACGACGTGGCCCACA
This sequence comes from Streptomyces sp. NPDC045846, assembly GCF_056431605.1. Lineage (NCBI taxonomy): Bacteria > Bacillati > Actinomycetota > Actinomycetes > Kitasatosporales > Streptomycetaceae > Streptomyces > Streptomyces sp. NPDC045846. Next base: position 105,885 of record NZ_JBWKKJ010000007.1, read on the forward strand.
ACCCCAACCCGGTGGTGGTGGCGGGCGACTTCAACACCACCGCCGCCATGTCCGAGCTCGACGGCCTGCGCTCACGGCTCGACGACGCGGTGAGCGCGAGCGACGACCTGTACCCGACGAGCTGGGAGGAGGGCGGCTGGAAGCCGTTCTGGCGCACCGACTGGGCGTTCACCGGCCACGGCGTCACCGCGGACCGCTACACCTTCGACCCGCCCGAGAAGCTGTCCGACCACGCGGTGCAGGACCTCTGGGTGTCGGTGCCGCCCGCACCGACGAACGCCGGGGGGAGGTGAGCCGACCGTGTCTCCCGCTGCCGCCGTCATGGTCTGCGCCCTCGTCTGGGCCGCCTTCCTCGGCGCCCATCTGGCCCTGAACGGCCGCTGGTGGCCCTGGCTCGCCGTCTCCCTGCTGCCTCCGCCGCTCTTCGCCGCGGTGCCGACCGCCCTGCTCGCGGCGGCGGTGCTCACCGGCGGCGCCCCGGCGGGGGTGCTGGCGGCAAGCTGCCTGGTCGGCGGTCTGAGCCAGAGCGGCATCAACTTCGGTGCGCTGCGCCGCAGTTCAGCGATCCCTGGGAGCCCCGACCGGGTCCGGGTCCGGGTGGTGTCGTGGAACACCCAGCACTGGAACCAGGGCCGCGACCCCGACCGGTTCTACGCCTTCCTCCACACGCTGCCCGCCGACGTCTATCTGCTCCAGGAGTATCTGAACGGCTTCGAGGGCGGCGAGGTGTGGGACATCGACGACGAGGAGCGGCTGCGCCGCGAGTTCCCCGGGCACCACCTGGCCATCGACAACAACTCGGTGACCCTGTCCCGCTTCCCCCTGGCCGGGCCCCCGGTGCCGGTGGGCGCGTGCTCGCTCCGGGTCGACCTCTCGATGCCGGGCGGCGTCGTCTCGACGTACAACGTGCACATCCCGGTCCAGCTGACCGTGACGAACCCGCTGGGCCGGGCCTTCTTCCGGGACATGCGGCGCCGGCACGGGGCGCGGCTGCGCGAGTACGACGCGCTGGTCGCCGACCTGGCCGCCAACCCCCACCCGTTCCTGGTGTCCGGGGACTTCAACACCAGCGCGGCGATCGGCGACATCCGCCGGATGCCGCGGTCCGCTCGCGACGCCATCGGCGCCAACCGCTCGCTGTTTCCGGCGAGTTGGAACGCCCGCTGGAAGCCGCGCCTGTGGCGCATCGACTGGGTGTTCACCAGCGCCGGGCTCCGCGCCGAGCGGTACGCGTTCCGCGACCCGGGCGGTCTCTCCGACCACCTGGCGCAGGACGTCACGATCACCACCACCGATATCGAGGAGATGAACCGTTGATGCAGTACCGACAGCTGGGCGGCCGGGACGGCCTGCGGGTGAGCACCCTGTGCCTGGGCACGCTGCCCTTCGGCACCCGGATCGACGAGGCGACCGCGTTCGCCGTGCTCGACCGCTTCCACGAGGCGGGCGGCACCTTCCTGGACACGGCGAACACGTACGCCTTCTGGGAGCCGGGCGCCACCGGCGCCGAGAGCGAGCTCGTCATCGGCAGGTGGCTGCGCAGCCGGGGCGTACGGGACGAGATGGTGGTGGCCACCAAGGTCGGCGCGCTGCCCGAGCCGCTGGACGCGCCGTGGCCCGAGGCCGCCGAGGGGCTGTCCGCGCCGGTGCTGCGGCGCCAGGTGGAGGCCAGCCTGCGCAATCTGGGCACCGACCGGATCGACCTCTACTACGCGCACATAGACGACCGGAAGACGCCGGTCGAGGAGACGATGGGCGCGTTCGCGGAACTCGCCGACGCCGGGAAGATCTCGCTGTCGGGGTGCAGCAACTTCGCCGCCTGGCGGATCGAGGAGTCGCGCGGCGCCGCCGAGCGCGCGGGCGTCCCGGCCCATGCGGCGGTCCAGCAGCGCTACACCTACCTCCAGCCGCGCCCGGGCGCCGACTTCGGGGTGAACCCGCACGCCTCGGAGGAACTGCTCGACTATCTGCGCACCCGCCCCGAACTCGCCTTCGTCGCCTACACCACGCAGCTGACCGGGGCGTACAACAACCCGGCCAAGGAGATCCCGGAGCAGTACCGGCACGCCGGTTCCAACCGGCGGCTCGCGGTGCTCGCCGAGGTCGCCAAGGAGCTCGGGGTGACACCGGGGCAGGTGGTGCTGGCCTGGGCGATGGGCGGCGAGCTGCCGGTCCTGCCGGTGATCGGGGCGAGCTCGGTGGCCCAGCTGGAGGAGTCCCTGGACGCGGTCGGCCTCGTCCTGGACGCCGCGGTCAGGGCCCGGCTCGACGCGGCGGGCCTCGATGCGGAGAGTTGAGCGGTACGCCGCCGGGCTCGCCCGGTTCTGCGTCGGCCACCGCGGGCTGGTGTGCCTGCTGTGGCTGGCGGTGCTCCTCGCGGGCGGGGCCGCGTCGGCCGCGCACCTGGACCGGCTCGACCAGAGCTTCACCGCCTCCGGCCAGGCCGGCTCCCGGGCCAACGCGGCCATCATCGAGCGGTACGGGTCCGGCGCGGGCGTCGCCCCGCTGGTCGCGGTGGTCACCTGGCCACAGGGCACGAGCGGTCGCTCACCGGCCGCCGCGGCCCGGTTGAGCGCCGGCGTCACCGCCTCGACGCCGCCGGGCACCCGCGTCCTGTCGTACGCGGAGACGGGTGACCCGGCGTTCCTCTCGCGCGACGGCCGCACCGCCTACGCCCTGGTCCATCCGCACGTGGGGAAGCCGGACCTGGCCGGGCTCGCGGCCGTGGCGGACGCGACCGCCCGGCTGCGGACCGGCCTGCGCGCGGCGCTGCCCGAAGCACGCGTCAATGTAACGGGGGTGCTGCCGCTCCAGGAGGACAGCGCCACCGCCCGCCCCGGCATCGCCCTCCAACTGGCCAAGTCCCTCTGCCTGTTGGGGTCGATTGCCCTGCTCCTCCTGGTGCTGCGGCCCCTGCTCTCGCTCCTGGCCCTGCTCCTGACGGCGGTCTCGTCGGTGGCGGCCCTGCTGGTGGTGCTCGCCCTGGCGGGGAGTACGGAGCTCAGCTTCGTGGTGGTGTACCTGATCCCGGTCGCGGCGCTCGCGCTCTCGGTGCGACGCGCGGCGCTCCTGGTGGGTGCGTGGCGGGCGGAGCTCGCCGGAGGCTCGGGGCCCCGGCCCGCGGCGCATCGCGCGGCGTCCGCGACCGCCGGTCCGGCCGCGCTCGGCGCCCTGGCCGGGGGCGCGGCCCTCGCCTCGCTCGCGGCGTTCCCCGTCCCCTTCCTGCGGTCAATCGGCGTGGCGGGAGCGGCGGTCTGCGGCGCGGCGTCGCTGGCGGCGCTGACCCTGGCCCCCGCACTCCTGTCCTGGCTGCCCGGCCGCGCGGCGGCCCGCCCGGCGGCCGGGGCGCGCCGCCGCGCCCCCCGGCTGCTCGCGTTCGGCACCCTGCTGGCGCTGGCGCTGCTCACCGGCGCGGCCGGGCTGCTGACCGCCGGGAACCCGCGCGCCGAGGCGCTGGTGGCGCACGGCCCCGCGCGCGACGGACTCGACCAGCTGACGGCCGCCGGGATTCCCTCCGGGGTGCTCAACCCCCTTGATGTGCTGGCCCCTTCGGGCACAGGGCCCGACCGCGTGGCCGCCACCGCCCGCGAGGTTCCCGGCGTGCTGACGGCCGCCGCCCCGCGCGGCGCGGCCTGGCGTCACGACGGCTCCGCGCTGGTCGCCGTGGTGCCCACCGGGGAGCCGATGACGGCAGCGGGCCGCCGGACGACGGCGGAGGTGCGGTCGGCGCTGGCCGGTGCCGGGGTGCTGGTCGGGGGGTCGGGGGTGCCCGAACCCGATCTGGTGCACGGTGTGTACCGCGCCGTCCCGGCCGCGCTGGTCGCGGTGGGGCTGGTCGGCTTCGTCGTGGCGGGGCGCGTGCGGTCCGCCGGGACGGCCCTTCGGGCGGTGCTGTGCGCGCTGGTGCCGGCGGTCGCGGCGTGCGGGCTCCTGGTGCTGCTCTGGCAGTACGGCGCGGTTTCCTGGCTGCTCCGGGGGCCCGCGACGGGGGCGGTGACCGGGTGGGTCCCGCTGGTGGTCGGCGCCTTCGGCTTCCCCGACACGCTCGACCGGTGCCTCCTGTCGTCCGGTCCGGGCGGGCCCGCGCCGCGCGGTGGCGGGCTCGTCGTCGCCCTGCCACTTTTGGCCATCGGGCTCGGCCCCCAAGTGGAACTGGCCGTTCTGGTCACGGGACTCGGCGGCGCGGCCCTGCTGGGTCCGGCCCTGCTCCACGCCCTGGCGGCGCTGCGAAAGCCCGCGCTCCCCCGCGCACCCGAAACACACACCAAGCCCACCACAAGTGACCTTCCGGCCACCCCACCGCCATCTTATTGGTCTAGACCTAGATTGCCGCGCGGCCATACCATCCCCCTGGCCGAACCATCGGGCCACGGACAGTGACGTATCGGCATACGCGAACCTGGGGGAACCCGCATGCTCGAGGCACTCGGAATCCAGCAGTCCACGGAAACCGTCTACCGGCTGCTGCTGGAGCAACCGGACTACGGCGTACCGGAGTTGGCCGAGCATCTGGGGTGGGCCGAAGCGGAGGTCCGGGAGGCGCTGGCCCACCTCGCCGACCTCAAGCTCGTCCTCATGGACGACGCGGCCGACGGCATCGCCCCCTTCAGCCCCGACGTCGGCTTCGCCTTCCTGCTCTCGCGGGCCGAGGCCGAACTGACCAAGCGCAGGCGCCAGGTCGAGCGGGCCGAGCAGGCGGTGGCCGCGATTCTGGCCAAGTTCAGCGCGGGCGGCACCTTCCGGCACGACGTCGTCGACCGCATCCAGGGCGTGGACGCGGTGCGCGAACGCCTGGAGGACCTGGCCGCGAGCGCCCGCGCCGAGTGCCTCTCGCTGCTGCCGGGCGGCGCCCAGCTGCCCGACACCATGGACGCCAGCCAGCCCTTGGACGAGCTGGCCCTGGAGCGCGGGGTGCGCATCCGCAGCATCTACCAGGAGAGCTTCCGCAACGACGCGCCGACGCTGGAGTACGTACGGTGGTACTGCGAACTGGGCGGCGAGGCGCGCACGGTGCCCGTCGTCCCGATGCTGATGGTGATCGTCGACCGCAGCGCGGCCCTGGTCCCGGTGGACCCCGAGGACGCGCGGGCGGGCGCCCTGGAGGTCCGCAGCCGGGGCCTGGTCAACGCGCTGGTCGTGCTCTTCGACCAGCTGTGGGAGTCGGGCACCCCGTTCGGCGAGGCCCCGCGCCGCAATGAGCACGACCTCTCCCCGCAGGAGCGGGAGTTGCTGCTGCTCCTCGGCATCGGCAGCACCGACGACATCGCCGCCCGGCGGCTCGGGGTGTCCCTGCGGACGGTCCGCCGGATGAGTTCGGAGCTCATGTCCCGGCTGGGCGCCCGCAGTCGGTTCGAGGCGGGCGTCCGCGCGGCCAAGGAGGGCTGGCTCTGACGGCGTGACAGGCGACGCGCCCCGTCCGGAATCCGGACGGGGGTTCCCTTGACCGGATCTCTCCCCTAGATTTCCTGCGCATTACCAAGTGATCCAACGCACAGGTGATCGTGAGGGGACGGAGCCGCCCGATGCCGGAATCGACGGAAGTGAAGAGACCGGTGATCACGCCCTTGCGCGTGGTCATCGCGCTCTGCCTGATCGCGCCCTTCGTGGCGATGCTGTGGGTGAGCTCCTACGCCAAGGCCGGTCCGGCGCTCGGCGGCATCCCGTTCTTCTACTGGTACCAGATGCTCTGGGTGCTGATCTCGACCGCGCTCACGATGATCGCGTACAAGCTGTGGCAGCACGACCAGCGCTCGCGCGACACCTCCGAGCACAAGAAGGGGGGTGCGTCCGCGTGAAGGACGGCGTGAACGGCGTCGCGCTCGGCGTCTTCATCTTCTTCTTCCTGGCCGTCACGGTCATCGGCTTCATGGCCGCCCGCTGGCGCAAGGCCGAGACCGCCGAAAGCGCGGCCACGCTCGACGAATGGGGCCTGGGCGGACGGTCGTTCGGCACCTGGGTCACCTGGTTCCTGCTCGGCGGCGACCTCTACACCGCGTACACCTTCGTCGCGGTCCCGGCCGCGATCTACGCGGCGGGCGCGGCCGGCTTCTTCGCCGTGCCCTACACGATCCTCGTGTACCCGCTGATCTTCACCTTCCTGCCGCGCCTGTGGTCGGTCTCGCACAAGCACGGCTACGTCACCACCTCGGACTTCGTCCGCGGCCGGTTCGGCTCCAAGGGCCTCTCCCTCGCGGTCGCCATCACCGGCATCCTCGCCACGATGCCCTACATCGCGCTCCAACTGGTCGGCATCCAGGCCGTCCTTGACGTCATGGGAGTGGGCGGCGAGTCCAACAACTGGTTCATGAAGGACCTGCCCCTGCTCATCGCGTTCGCGGTGCTCGCCGCGTACACCTACTCCTCCGGGCTGCGGGCCCCCGCGCTGATCGCGTTCGTCAAGGACGGTCTGATCTATCTGGTCATCGCGGTGGCGATCATCTACATCCCGATCAAGCTGGGCGGCTTCGACGCCATCTTCAGCGCCGCGCAGCACAAGTTCGCCGGTCCGCCCGGCGGCAAGCCGACCGGCGCGATCGTGCCCGGCGAGAAGAGCCAGTGGACCTACGCCACCCTCGCGCTCGGCTCGGCGCTCGCGCTCTTCATGTACCCGCACTCGATCACCGCGACGCTGTCCTCGCGCAGCCGCAACGTGATCCGCCGCAACACCACGATCCTGCCGCTGTACTCCCTGATGCTGGGCCTGCTCGCGCTGCTCGGCTTCATGGCCATCGCGGCGGGCGTCAAGGTCAGCAACGGCCAGCTGGCGATCCCGCAGCTCTTCGAGGACATGTTCCCGGACTGGTTCGCGGGCGTGGCCTTCGCGGCGATCGGCATCGGCGCGCTCGTCCCGGCGGCCATCATGTCGATCGCGGCGGCGAACCTGTTCACGCGCAACATCTACAAGGACTTCATCAAGCCGGACGCGACGGCCGCGCAGGAGGCCAAGGTCTCCAAGCTGGTCTCGCTCGTGGTGAAGATCGGCGCGCTGGTCTTCGTCCTGACCATGGACAAGACGGTCGCCATCAACTTCCAGCTCCTGGGCGGCATCTGGATCCTCCAGACCTTCCCGGCCCTGGTCGGCGGCCTGTTCACGCGCTGGTTCCACCGCTGGGCGCTGCTCGCGGGCTGGGCGGTCGGCATGGCCTACGGCACGCTCGCCGCGTACGGAGTGGCCTCGCCCACCCAGAAGCACTTCGGCGGCTCCTCGAAGGAGATCCCGGGCATCGGCGAGATCGGCTACATCGGTCTCACCGCGTTCGTCCTGAACGTCGTGGTGACGGTGGTCCTGACCGTCGTCCTGCGCGCCCTGAAGGCCCCCGACGGCGTCGACGAGACCTCGCCCGAGGACTACACGGCGGACGCGGGCGACCCGGGCGTCGCCACGGAGCTCCCCCCGGCGACGGCGGGCTCGGCGCACTGAGGTTCCACTGAACGACGCAGGGCCGTGGCACCCCGGGTGCCACGGCCCTGCGTCATGAGCGGCCCAGCGCACCCAGTCCTTGAGCTTCCGTGTGGCGCCCCTCAGCGACACAACACACAACATGTGGGGGGTGCCGCACACCACGCCCCCCACATGTATGCTCGTCCTCGCTGTCGCCGCAGGGGAATCCGGTGTGAATCCGGAACTGTCCCGCAACGGTGTGATCCGTACGGCTTTGTATGGATCGAGTCCGAGGACCTGCCGACGGCGCATCCGGGTCGACCGAACCGGGTGCCAGACGTCCGGGCCTCGCGGTTGGGCCGGTGGACGACGCGCTGAGGGCTGCCCCACGCGCGCCGACGCCTCCCCCGAAGGGCCCCGTGCCGAGCGAGGGAGTGCCCCCACGTGACCATCGCCCCTGCGGATCCCGCTTCAGCGATCACCGAAGAGCCGGTCGACGCGCCCGGGACCGCGCTGCTGCGGACCCTGACGCAGCTCACCGCCGACCTCGCGGACACCGACCCCGGCCGGGTCGCCGCGGCCGCGCTGCGGGGCCGCAACGCCCGTTCGGACGAGGCGGAGTTGCGGGACCTGGCCACCGAGGCGGCCGCGGGGCTCATCTCCGAGGACCCGGCGTACTCCCGCCTCGCCGCCCGGCTCCTGACGATCACCATCGCCGAAGAGGCCGCGAGCCAGGGCTCGGTCGCCTTCTCCGCGTCCGTGGCCGTCGGCCACCGCGAGGGCCTGATCGCCGACCGCACCGCCGACTTCGTACGCACCCACACCGCCCGCCTCGACGCGCTGGTGGACACGGCCCTCGCCGACGGCGCCGACGACCGCTTCGGCTACTTCGGGCTGCGCACCCTCTACTCCCGCTACCTGCTGCGCCACCCGATCACCCGCAAGGTGATCGAGACGCCCCAGCACTTCATGCTGCGCGTGGCGTCCGGCCTCGCCGAGGACGAGTCGGTGCGCGCCCTGGACGAAGTGGCGTCCCTGTACGGCCTGATGAACCGCCTGGACTACCTGCCGTCCTCCCCCACGCTCTTCAACTCCGGCACCCGGCACCCCCAGATGTCGTCCTGCTACCTCCTCGACTCGCCGCTGGACGAGCTCGACTCCATCTACGACCGCTACCACCAGGTGGCCCGGCTCTCCAAGCACGCGGGCGGCATCGGCCTCTCCTACTCCCGCGTCCGCGGCCGCGGTTCGCTGATCCGCGGCACCAACGGCCATTCCAACGGCATCGTCCCGTTCCTCAAGACCCTCGACGCCTCGGTGGCCGCGGTCAACCAGGGCGGCCGGCGCAAGGGCGCGGCCGCGGTGTACCTGGAGACGTGGCACTCCGACATCGAGGAGTTCCTGGAGCTGCGCGACAACACCGGTGAGGACCAGCGGCGCACCCACAACCTGAACCTCGCGCACTGGATCCCGGACGAGTTCATGCGCCGGGTCGACGCCGACGGCACGTGGTCGCTGTTCTCGCCGGCCGACGTGCCCGAGCTCGTCGACCTGTGGGGCGAGGAGTTCGACGCCGCCTACCGCAAGGCCGAGGCCGCCGGGCTCGCCCGCAAGACCATGCCCGCGCGGGACCTGTACGGCCGCATGATGCGCACCCTCGCGCAGACCGGCAACGGCTGGATGACCTTCAAGGACGCCTCCAACCGCACCGCCAACCAGACCGCGGAGCCCGGCCACACCGTCCACTCCTCGAACCTGTGCACCGAGATCCTGGAGGTGACGGACGACGGGGAGACGGCCGTCTGCAACCTCGGCTCGGTCAACCTCGGCGCGTTCGTCGTCGGCGACGGCATCGACTGGGAGCGCCTGGACCAGACCGTGCGCACCGCCGTCACCTTCCTCGACCGGGTCGTCGACATCAACTTCTACCCGACCGAGCAGGCGGGCCGCTCCAACGCCAAGTGGCGCCCGGTGGGCCTGGGCGCGATGGGCCTCCAGGACGTCTTCTTCAAGCTGCGCCTGCCCTTCGACTCCCCCGAGGCGAAGGCCCTGTCCACGCAGCTCGCCGAGCGGATCATGCTGACCGCGTACGAGGCCTCCACCGACCTCGCCGAGCGGTCGGGCCCGCTGCCCGCCTGGGACAAGACCCGCACCGCGCGCGGCGTGCTGCACCCCGACCACTACGACGTCGAGCTGAACTGGCCGGAGCGCTGGGCTGCCCTGCGCGAGCGCGTCGCCCGGGTCGGCATGCGCAACTCGCTGCTCCTCGCGATCGCCCCGACCGCGACCATCGCCTCCATCGCGGGCGTGTACGAGTGCATCGAGCCGCAGGTCTCCAACCTGTTCAAGCGCGAGACGCTGAGCGGTGAGTTCCTCCAGGTGAACGGCTACCTGGTGGAGGAGCTCAAGAAGCTCGGCGTGTGGGACGCCCAGTCCCGCGAGGCGCTGCGCGAGGCCAGCGGTTCGGTCCAGGACTTCAACTGGATCCCGGCCGACGTGCGGGCGCTGTACCGCACGGCGTGGGAGATCCCGCAGCGCGGCCTCATCGACATGGCGGCCGCCCGCACCCCCTTCCTCGACCAGTCGCAGTCGCTCAACCTGTTCCTGGAGACGCCCACCATCGGCAAGCTGTCGTCGATGTACGCGTACGCCTGGAAGCAGGGTCTGAAGACGACGTACTACCTGCGCTCGCGCCCGGCGACCCGCATCGCCCGCGCCGCCCAGGCCACGACCACCATCCCCGTCCAGCAGGCGGCGCCCGACGCCGACGCCATCGCCTGCTCCCTGGAAAACCCCGAGTCCTGCGAGGCCTGCCAGTAATGAGCGACACCGAACACAAGAACCTCCTCGACCCGGGCTTCGAGCTGACGCTGCGTCCCATGCGCTACCCGGACTTCTACGAGCGCTACCGGGACGCGATCAAGAACACCTGGACCGTCGAGGAGGTCGACCTCCACTCCGACGTCGCCGACCTCGCGAAGCTGACGCCGGGTGAGCAGCACATGATCGGCCGCCTCGTCGCGTTCTTCGCGACGGGCGACTCGATCGTCTCCAACAACCTGGTGCTCACCCTCTACAAGCACATCAACTCCCCCGAGGCGCGGCTCTACTTGAGCCGCCAGCTCTTCGAGGAGGCCGTGCACGTCCAGTTCTATCTGACGCTGCTCGACACCTACCTCCCCGACCCGGAGGACCGCGCGGCCGCGTTCGACGCGGTGGAGGAGATCCCCTCGATCCGCGAGAAGGCGCAGTTCTGCTTCAAGTGGATCAACGAGGTGGAGAAGCTCGACCGCCTGGAGACCAAGGCCGACCGCCGCCGTTTCCTGCTGAACCTGATCTGCTTCGCGGCGTGCATCGAGGGCCTGTTCTTCTACGGCGCCTTCGCCTACGTCTACTGGTTCCGCAGCCGGGGTCTGCTGCACGGCCTCGCCACCGGCACCAACTGGGTGTTCCGCGACGAGACCATGCACATGAACTTCGCCTTCGAGGTCGTGGACACCGTCCGCAAGGAGGAGCCGGACCTCTTCGACGACGCCCTTGAGCAGCAGGTCACCGACATGCTGAAGGAGGCGGTCGCCGCCGAGCTCCAGTTCGGCCGCGACCTGTGCGGTGACGGCCTGCCCGGCATGAACACCGAGTCGATGCGCGAGTACCTGGAGTGCGTCGCCGACCAGCGCCTGACCCGGCTCGGCTTCCCGGCGGTGTACGGCTCGCAGAACCCGTTCTCGTTCATGGAGCTCCAGGGCGTCCAGGAGCTGACGAACTTCTTCGAGCGCCGCCCGTCCGCCTACCAGGTGGCGGTCGAGGGCTCGGTGGGCTTCGACGAGGACTTCTAGGTTCCGCGCCCCATAGGGGCGCGGGGAACTGCGCGACCAGCCACGCACGGTCCGCAGCCAAACCGCAAAAAGGGGCCCCGCACCTGCATGGTGCGGGGCCCCTTTTGACGTGCTCCCGGGCTCAGTCGTTCGGGACGACCTCGTACCGCGGGGTGCCCTCCGCCATCTGACGCAGCGCGTCCTTGCGGTCGCGCTTGGAGAGGCGGTCGATGTAGAGGTACCCGTACAAGTGGTCCGTCTCGTGCTGGAGGCAGCGGGCGAAGTAGCCGGTGCCGCGCACCTTGATCGGGTTGCCCTCGGCGTCCTGGCCGGTGACCACCGCGTAGTCGGGGCGGGCGAGCTCGGCGTACGCGGTCGGCACGGACAGGCAGCCCTCGTTGGACTCGTCCAGGACGCGCAGCTCGGCCGGGAGCTCTTCGAGGACCGGGTTGCAGACGACGCCGACGTGCCGCACCCCCTCGTCGTCCATGCAGTCGTAGACGAAGACCTTGAGGTCCACGCCGATCTGGTTGGCGGCCAGGCCCACGCCCTCGGCCGCCTTCTGGCTGGCGAACATGTCGTCGACGAGGCGCGCCAGCTCCCCGTCGAACTCGGTGACGTCCTTGCACTCCTTGTGGAGCACCGGGTTGCCGACGACCGTGATCGGGCGGGCGGTGCCGCGTTCGCGGTAGGCCAGCTCGCGCGCCTCGCAGTCCTCCGTGTCCACGACGAACCCGTCGTTCTCGACCTGCTGGTCCGTCTCCTGCTGCGCCATGTCCGCCGTAAGCCTTCCTGAAATCCCGATTCCGAACCCGTACAGCCTACGGGGCGGGTCAGCAGACTTCTTCGAGATCCCGCCACTCCCGGCTGTCGGGGTTGTCGGCCACCCAGCCGTCGAGGAGGCCCCGCACCAGCCCGGCGGGGGCCGCGATGCCGCATTCGCGCTCCGGCACCCACAGGTCGCCGTTGGTGCGGTGGCCGAGCGGGCCGGGGTGGCCGGGCTCGCTGTGGTCGTGCGGGTCGAGGTGCTCGCCGTCGCCCTCGTCGCTGGGCATCTCGGACTCCGAGCAGGCCCGGCACAGCAGGCGCACGGAGGACGACCAGTCCTCGGCGGCGAAGCCGGCGTCGGCGGCGAGGCGCTCCAGGGCGTCCCGGTCGTCCTCGGTGGCGGCCTCCAGGAGGACCACCCAGGTCGGCACGGGCGAGGGCGCCCACAGCTCGATCTCGTCGAAGACCGGGAACGAGGGACCCGCCGCGGTGGTGCGCTCGCCGTGCGGGACGCCGTCGTGCAGCACGACCTCGCCCCAGCGGCGGCCCGAGGACGGCAGCGGGATGGAGAGGACCTCCATGCGGGCCGGGTCGAGCCGGCGCCCCCACACCACCTCGGCCTCGCCCTCCGGCGAAAGCCGCACGGCGGCGCTGCCCAGCTCCATGCCGACGGGCTCGCCGCTGCCGGTGGCCTCGCCCGGGACCTTCAGGCCGTACGCCTGCCAGGCCCGGCGGGCCAGCGGCCAGTCCTGCAACGCGGTCGCCGCGATGCCGACGTTCCACCAGTCGGGGGCCCCGGTCTCCTTGTCCAGCAGGGCCACGGCGCGCAGCCCGGCGGCCCGCGCCTGCTCCCAGTCGTGCCGGAACTTGTGCAGCAGCGCCAGGTTGAACCAGGACTCGGACAGCCACGGTTCCAGGTCCGCGGCGCGCGTCAGCAGCGCCCCGGCGTCCTCGTACCGGCCGTCGCCGATCAGCGTGAACGCACGGTCTGTGGCCTGCCGCCACGAGGCGGAGGGCCGGTGCCGTCCCTTGCCGAAGATCCTCACGATTCCCGCCTGCCCAGACCGGCCCCGACTACCGGGTCGGTCTTACGGTCTCCCAGTTTTCTGGGTTCTTTTCGCATCCAACCATGCCCAGCCGGAAGGCCGCTCATTACTCCTGGGTTACCCAGGTGGTACCCGGGTCAGACAGCCCCGGGCCAGCACGCGTGCCAGGGATTCGACAACCCGGGGATGGTAGTCACGGCCGGTGCCCAGGCGCAGCTGTTCGAGCGCGTTCAGTGACCCTCCGGGGCCCGCGGCGCCCTCCGCGAGGTCGTCGTACGCGTTGACGGCGCGGACGATGCCGGCGGGCAGCGGCTGCTCGCGGTAGGGGTCGGCCTGCCGCTCGACGATGACCGCCACGTCCGCGGGCACCCCGGTCTGGCGCACGACGGCGCCGCCGAGGAGCGCGATGCGGCGCTGCTCGGCGGCGGGCAGCACGGCGGTGGCTCCGGCGGGGACCGGGTCGAGCAGGGACAGCTGGCCGATGTCGTGCATGAGCGCCGCGTACTCGAGGACGGTGAGCTCGCTCTCGCTGAGCCCGAGCTCGCGCCCGACGGCCCGGCTGAGCTCGGCGACCCTGCGGGCGTGGCCCGGCTGCGTGTATCCGGCGACCTCGGTGGCACGGGCCAGCGAGGTGATGGTCTGGCGGTAGGTGGTGCGTACGGCCGCGTACCGCCGGAAGGCCAGCTGGGTCAGGAGCAGCGGTACGCAGAACACCGGCAGCGCCCACAGCCCGGCGACGGCGACCGCGAGGGCGATCACGGTGCCGGTGGCGCACACGGCGGACCCGATGCCGAGCAGCCCGCGCAGTTCGTCGCGCAGGACCGGCCCGAAGGGATAGCGGGTGCGGGCGTACAGGAGCAGGGCGGCGACGACCGCGTCGCACAGCGCGGTCAGCACGAGCAGCAGCAGGAGGACCAGGGCGAAGTACGGCCCGCGCCCGAACCAGTGGTCCAGGCGCCCGGAGTTGTAGAGCGGCTGGAAACAGACGGCCGCGAAGGCCACCGTGAGCACCCGCCGGGCCATCTGGTCCGCGCTCGGCCCGCGCCCGACGGCCACGTGCGGCACGGAGCCGAGGAGGGCCGCCGCCACCACGACGGCGATCACCTGGAGCACCCCGTGCCCGGTGGCGTGCCCGGCGTTCTGGCCGAGCAGCGCATAGGCCAGCGCCCCGGCCGAGGCGAGCGGTGCCGGGTCCCGCTCGCCGTCCCCGGCCCCCCAGCGGGCGAGCTCCCCCACCACGATGAGGGCGCCGAACGCGGCCGCGGTCGCGGGTTCGGCGAGCCCGTCGCGCAGGGTCGCCGCGAGCGCCCAGGCGGTCAGCAGCCCGGCGAGGGTGTGGGTGACGGCGATCATTTCAGGCCCCTGGGGACTTCGAGGGGCGCAGGCCCGCTTCGGGAGGGGGCGGGGCCGGGAACGGGCCCTCCGCGGGCGCCCGCACCGGCCGGGGTGGAGGCACGTTTCCGCGCGCCGCCGGGGATGCCGGTTCGTCCGCGGTGACCTCCACGTGCCATCCGTACCGGCCCAGCGCCCGCACCAGTCCGCCGACCATCCGCGGATCGAACTGCGCGCCCGCGCAGCGCTCCAGCTCGGCGACGGCGGCCGCGACCGGTCGGGCCCGCCGGTAGGAGCGGGTGGACGTCATCGCGTCGAAGGCGTCGGCCACCGCCACCACCCGCGCGGCCTCGGGGATCTGGCCGCCCGCGAGCCCGTAGGGGTAGCCGCTGCCGTCGAGCCGCTCGTGGTGGTGCAGGATCGCGGCGCGGGCCTCGCCGAGGAAGCCGATGCCGCGCACCATCTCGTGGCCGTACTCGGGGTGCAGTTCGATCACCGCACGCTCCTCGGGGGTGAGGGGCCCGTCCTTGCGGAGCACCCGGGTGGGCACCCCGAGCTTCCCGACGTCGTGCAGGATCCCGGCGAACCGGATGACCTCCAGCCGCCCCTCCTCCATGCCGAGTTCGCGCGCGATCATCTCCGAGGCCCGGCCGACCCGCTCGCTGTGGCCGCGGGTGTAGCGGTCCTTGATGTCGACGGCCTGGACGAGAGCGCGGATGGTGGCCTGGTGGGCGGCGCGCTCGCGGTGGTACTGGGCGAAGACCCAGCACGAGATGTACATGGGGAGCAGGACGAACAGGGCGGCCGGGGCTCCGAACCGGCTGCGCCACAGCACGGCCATCATCAGGCCCGCGAGCCCGTGCACGCAGTGCGGGGCGAGCGAGCGCAGCAGCAGCCCGCGCCAGGCGGTGCGGGCCGGGCGGCGCTCGGCGGTGGCGAGGATGAGGCCGTCGAGGGCGGTCAGCACCAGGCAGAAGACCAGGGCCGCGGCCCCGGCGGGCAGCAGGGCGTACGGGAAGTCGGGGGCGGCGGCGCTCCCGCGTCCGCCCAACGCGTCGCGCCCGCCCAGCAGTTGGTGCGCGCGGGCCGCCGCCGAGGTCGCGAGGGCCAGCTGGGCGGCCCGCCATGCCCGGCGCACCCGGCGCGGCTGTTCCTCGACGTGCGCGAGCAGCGCGCCCGGCACCGCGACGAGGGCCGCGGCGGCGGGCGGGAGCAGGAAGGCGGCGGCGAGCAGCACGGGGAAGAAGGAGCCGGAGGCGATCGGCACGCTCACCCGGCCGGCCAGCACCGGACAGCGCGGCGGCCACTCGCACAGCGCGTACAGGCCCGCCAGGAGCGACACGGCCGCCCAGGGCACACCCGGGCGCAGCACGGGCAGGGCACACGCGCCCGCGCTCGCGACGGCGCCCACGACGGCGATGCGCGCCCCCGCCGGAACGTCCCGCAGCCCCCGCGGCTCCGCCATGGCCCCCACCTCCCCATCCGCCCGGGCAGCCCGTTGCGTACAGCTTCGGGAGGATAGGCCCGTGCACGGCGGCGGTCAGGCGCATGGTCGGAATAGGGGGTTTCGAGCCACCCGGATTAGCACCTTCGGGTGATGTGGGGCGCCGTCTGGGGCCGCGGACACGGCAGAGCGGCCACGACGGGTCGTCGTGGCCGCTCTCAACTGTCCTGCCGCGGGCGGCAGTTCACCGTCTCAGATCATCCGCGCCGGATCGCCCGCGTCACAGCGGCGGGCCGCCCGGGTCACTCGGGTCGGAGCGTCGGCACCTCTCCGGTGACGATGTCCTGTTCGGGCACGGCCTGGCCGGAGCGGATGAGGTCGATGCGCCCCATCACCTTGGAGCGCAGGTCGCTCGGCACGTCGTCCGAGCCGCAGCAGCGCTTCACCAGTTTCTTCACGGCCTGCTCGAGGCCGTACTTCTCCAGGCACGGCGAGCACTCCTCGAAGTGCACCTCGAACTTGTCGCAGTCCGTGGGGGGCATCTCGTGGTCGAGGAACTCGTAGAGATGGTCCAGGACCTCAGAGCAGTCCGTCTCGTGCGGCTCTCCGCAGCTCATGAGCCCGAGCCTTTCGCTTCGTCCGACTCGCCGGCGCCGGCCGGGACGAGCCCGCGGTCACGGGCGTAGTCCTCCAGCATTCCGCGCAGTTGGCGGCGGCCCCGGTGCAACCGGGACATCACTGTACCGATGGGTGTACCCATGATGTCCGCGATCTCCTTGTACGCAAAGCCCTCTACGTCCGCGAGATACACGGCGATGCGGAACTCTTCCGGAATGGCCTGGAGGGCCGCCTTCACGTCCGAGTCCGGCAGGTGGTCGAGCGCCTGCGACTCGGCGGAGCGCAGACCCGTCGACATGTGCGACTCGGCCCGCGCCAGCTGCCAGTCCTCGATCTCCTCGGCGGCGCTGCGCTGGGGTTCGCGCTGCTTCTTCCGGTAGGAGTTGATGAAGGTGTTGGTGAGAATCCGGTAGAGCCAAGCCTTCAGGTTGGTGCCCTCGCGGAACTGGTGGAAGGACCCGTACGCCTTGGCGTACGTCTCCTGGACCAGGTCCTCGGCGTCGGCCGGATTGCGCGTCATGCGCAGGGCGGCCGAGTACATCTGGTCGAGGTAGCCGAGGGCATCCCGCTCGAAGCGCGCGTTGCGCTCGGCGGTGGTCTCTTCCACGTGGCCGTCGTCGGTCCCTGTGACCGGACCCACCTCCTCGAACGGTGTGCTGGGCCCGAATGCGGACCCACTCGAATCGGAGGATAGACGACGATCCACTCCGCCCGCCGCTCGAATAGGAGCCGTCCTGGCCGCGGAAAGCACCGTCCACTCCAGGTCGGCGGCGGCCTCGCGGCTCGGGCAGATGGTCGAACCCATGCGACGGACTCCCTCTCCACATCTGGTCTGCGTACGCCTTACGTCGGCCATAACAGTGGCCCCGCGGCGCGCATTCCCGGCGCGGGGCCACTCAGGCGGAGAGCGCGCCGAACCAGGTGCCGACCGCCGCGGTGATCACCTCGACCGCCTCCTCCTGCCCGAGCGGGGCGCGCTTGGGCACCGCGAACCCGTGGTCGGCGAAGGGCACTTCCACCAGCTCGTACGCCCCTTCGGGGAACTCGGCGGGCTTCCCGAAGGGATCGGAGCCGCCCTGCACCACGAGGGTGGGCGCGCCCGCCCCCAGCAGCTCCGCCGCCCGGGACTTCTCCGGCCTGCCCGGGGGGTGCAGGGGGAAGCTCAGGGCGAGGACCGCGGCCGCGCCCAGTTCCGCCGCGGTGCGGCAGGCCACCCGCGCCCCGGCACTGCGGCCGCCCGCGACGACGGGCAGCCCTTTCTTCGCCACCGCCGGCCACAGGTCGCGCCAGCCGGTGTCCAGCGTCTTCGGCGCCGGGGCCACCTTCTTGCCCGCCACCCGCCACGGCTGCTCCACCAGGGCCACGCTCACGCCGAGCGGCGGCAGGGCGGCGGCCAGCGCCCGCAGGTCGCGGGCCTCGATGCCGCCGCCCGCGCCGTGGCTGACGGCCAGCACGAAGCGGGCCTTCTTCGCGGGGTGCCAGGTGATGCGCGCCTCACCGGCGCCGGTCTCGACGATCTCGCTCTCGGTCACGGGGCCATCCTGCCGCCGGTCCGCCCGGAGCGGCGCGCGACATGTCAGAACAGGGTGCCCTCCTCGGGGCCCTCCAGTTCCTTCAGGAGCTCGGGGCCGTTGTTGCGCACGTTGCTGACGGCCGTCGACACCGGGTAGGCCCGCATGAGACCGCCCGGCGGCGGCGCCAGCAGGCCGCGCAGCGACTCCGGGTCCGTGTGGGAGGGGTCGAGCCAGGCGCCCCACTTCTGCGGCGTCAGCATCAGCGGCATCCGGGGGTGGATCTCGGCGAGCGAGCCGGGCCCCTCGGCCGGGGCCACGCCGAGCGGCCCCGTCTCGGCCTCGGTGGTGACCACCGAGCAGGTCACCCACCAGGCCGAGGGGTGGTCGTCGGGCAGCGTGCGGTCGCGCCAGAACTCGTAGAGCCCGGCCATCGCGAAGACCGAGCCGTCCGCCGGGGTCACGAAGTACGGCTGCTTGCGCGGCCGCTTCCGCTTCCCCTCGACCTCCAGTTCGCGCTCGGCCACGCCGGTGACCCATTCGTAGTAGCCGTCCGCCGGGATGATGCAGCGGCGGGCGGCGAAGGCCTTCTTGAACGACGGCTTCTCGTGGATCGTCTCGGCCCGCGCGTTGATCATCCGGGCCGCGCCCTCGGGAGTTTTCGCCCAGGAGGGGACGAGCCCCCACTTCAGCCTGCGCAGCTGCCGAACCGGAGCGGGGTCCGCGGCGTCTTTGAGAGGGCGCTCCAGGACGACGTAGACCTCCTTCGTCGGGGCCACGTTCCAATCGGGCTCCACGATCTCCGCCGGATCCCACTTCTCGACCTCAAAGATTCCTGCGAGATCCTCGGGCCTGCGACTCGCTGCATACCGTCCGCACATAGGTGCCACACTGCCACGGCGCCGAGACCCCATGAGGAGCCGTCCCAGAAATGTCCGCGCTGCAAGACCTCCAGCTCTTCGGCACCCAGAGCGCACCGGCCCCGTGGCTGGTCGTCGCGACGGGCATAGCCGCGCTCGCCGCCGTCGTCCCGCACCGCCTGTGGCGGCTGTCCCGCAACGCCATCACCATCGCCCACGAGGGCGGCCACGGCCTGGTGGCGCTGCTCACCGGCCGCCGCCTCGACGGCATCCGGCTGCACTCCGACACCAGCGGCCTCACCGTGAGCCGCGGCAAGCCGCACGGCCCGGGCATGATCCTCACGGCCGCGGCCGGGTACACCGCTCCCCCGCTCCTCGGGCTCGGCGGCGCCTGGCTGCTCGCCGCCCACCACGTCACCCTCTTCCTCTGGCTGGCGACGGCCCTGCTCCTCGCCATGCTGGTGATGATCCGCAACGCGTACGGCGTCCTGACCGTCGTGGTGACCGGCGCGGCGTTCCTGCTCATCTCCTGGCTGACCGATCCCGACGTCCAGTCGGCCTTCGCCTACACGGCCGTGTGGTTCCTGCTGCTCGGCGGCGTGCGCCCGGCGTTCGAGCTCCAGGCCAAGCGCCGTCGGTACAACGACGGGGACTCGGACGCCGACCAGCTCGCCCGGCTCACCCACGTACCACCGGCGCTCTGGCTCTTCCTCTTCCACGCCGTTTCTGTCTGTTCGCTGATCGGCGGCGGCCGCTGGCTGCTCGGTCTCTAGCGGACGGCCCCACTAAAGTGAGGTCCATGACCGAAACGCCCGTGCACCCCGCCCTCTGGCCCGCCCCCCTCGCGAGCAAAACCGTCGACGCGACGGTCACCGTGCCCGGATCGAAATCGGTCACCAACCGCGGGCTCGTCCTGGCCGCGCTGGCCGCCGAGCCCGGCTGGCTGCGCCGCCCCCTGCGCTCCCGCGACACCCTGCTCATGGCCGAGGCGCTGCGCACCCTGGGCGTCGGCATCGAGGAGGGCGTGGGCCCCGACGGCTCGGGCGAGGCCTGGCGGGTGATCCCGGCCGGCCTGCACGGCCCGGCCACCGTCGACGTCGGCAACGCCGGCACCGTCATGCGCTTCCTGCCCCCGGTCGCCGCCCTCGCCGACGGCCCGGTCCGCTTCGACGGCGACCCGCGCTCCTACGAGCGTCCGCTCGGCGGCGTGATCAACGGTCTGCGCGCGCTCGGCGCCCGCATCGACGACGACAACCGCGGCGCGCTCCCGATGACCGTGCACGGCGCCGGCGCCCTCGAAGGCGGCAGGGTGGAGATCGACGCCTCCTCCAGCTCGCAGTTCGTCTCGGCCCTGCTGCTCTCCGCGCCCCGCTTCAACCAGGGCGTCGAGGTGCGTCACGTGGGCGGCCGGCTGCCCTCCCTGCCGCACATCCGGATGACGGTCGACATGCTGCGCTGCGTGGGCGCCCAGGTCGACGAGCCGGAGACGGGCGGCGAGCCGAACGTGTGGCGCGTCTCGCACTCCGCGCTGCTCGGCCGCGACCTGACCGTCGAGCCCGACCTCTCCAACGCCCAGCCGTTCCTGGCCGCGGCCCTGGTCACGGGCGGCACGGTCGTCATCCCCGACTGGCCGGTGCGCACCACCCAGCCCGGCGACCAGCTGCGCCAGATCTTCACGGAGATGGGCGGCACCTGCCAACTCGCCGACCGCGGCCTGGTGTTCACCGGTTCCGGCCGCATCCACGGCATCGACGTGGACCTGAGCGAGGTCGGCGAGCTGACCCCCGGCATCGCGGCCGTCGCGGCGCTCGCCGACTCGCCGTCCACGCTGCGCGGCGTCGCCCACCTGCGGTTGCACGAGACGGACCGCCTGGCCGCGCTCACCAAGGAGATCAACGAGCTCGGCGGCGACGTGACCGAGACCGAGGACGGTCTGCACATCCGGCCGCGCCCGCTGCACGGCGGGATCTTCCACACCTACGACGACCACCGGATGGCCACCGCGGGCGCGATCATCGGCCTCGCCGTCGAGGGCGTGCGGATCGAGAACGTGGCGACCACCGCCAAGACGCTGCCCGACTTCCCGGACATGTGGAGTTCGATGCTGGCAGGGTCCGGAAGCTGAGCGGGACCTAGGATCATGCGCCGCTACGGCAAGAACCCGGACGAGGACGACATCCGCGTCCGCCCGAACCCCAAGGGCAACCGCCCCCGCACCAGCATCCGCCCCAAGCACGAGGACGCCGCCGAGGGCATGGTCCTCACCGTCGACCGCGGGCGCCTCACGTGCCTGGTCGACGACCGCAGGATCACCGCGATGAAGGCCCGCGAGCTGGGCCGCAAGGCGGCCGTGGTGGGCGACCGGGTCGACATCGTGGGCGACCTGTCCGGCAAGAAGGACACGCTCGCCCGGATCGTACGGATCGGCAAGCGCACCTCGGTGCTGCGGCGCACGGCCGACGACGACGACCCGTACGAGCGCGTGGTCGTCGCCAACGCCGACCAGCTCGCCATCGTCACCGCCCTCGCCGACCCCGAGCCCCGGCCCCGCCTCATCGACCGCTGCCTGGTGGCGGCGTACGACGGCGGCCTCGAACCGCTCCTGGTCCTGACCAAGTCGGACCTGGCCCCGGCGGACGAACTCCTGGAGATGTACGGCGCGTTGGGCGTCCCGTACGTGGTGACCTCGCGCGAGGAGCTGTACGAGGGCGACGCGGCGGACCGGGTGCGCGAGCAACTGCACGGCCGGGTCACGGCGTTCGTCGGCCACTCCGGCGTCGGCAAGACGACCCTGGTCAACGCGCTCGTACCGGAGGCGCAGCGGCGCGTCACCGGCCATGTCAACGCGGTCACCGGGCGCGGCCGCCACACCACCACCTCGGCGCTCGCGCTGCCGCTGGACAGCCCGGACGGCGGCTGGGTCATCGACACTCCCGGCGTACGGTCCTTCGGCCTGCACCACGTGGATCCCTCGCGGGTGATCCTGGCCTTCCCCGACCTCGTGCCCGGCACCGAGAACTGTCCGCGCGCGTGCAGCCACGACGAGGCCGAGTGCGCGCTCGACCAGTGGGTGGCGGACGGTCACGCCGATCCGGCGCGGCTGTACTCGTTGCGCCGACTGCTGGCGACGCGGGAGCGACGCGAGGGCGACTGACCTGTTTCCAGGGGCGTGTGCATGCCCTCCGTTGCATAATCGCACCAAGTGTTGACCATGCAGTCAGCGACGACGATGCGTTGTGGGAGGCCCTGGACATGGCGTGGCTGCTGGTCGTGGTGGCGGGAATCCTCGAAACGGGCTTCGCCGTCTGCCTGAAGCTGTCGCACGGTTTCACCCGCCTCTGGCCGACGATCGCCTTCGCCGCGTTCGCGCTCGGCTCGTTCGGTCTCCTGACGCTGTCCCTGAAGAAGCTGGACGTGGGTCCGGCGTACGCGGTGTGGACGGGCATCGGGGCGGCGGGCACGGCGATCTACGGCATGGTCTTCCTCGGCGACGTGGTCTCCACGCTCAAGCTGGTGTCGATCTCCCTGGTCATCGTGGGCGTGATCGGCCTCCAGATCTCGGGCTCGGCCCACTGACCCACGCCCGCGCGCCGGTTGAGGGAACGTCACATCAGGGGGCGGTCAGCCCACCGCCCGCACCGGCAGCCGGGCGAGCACCGCGCGGATGTATCCGGCGTGCCCCTCGGGCCGTCCGGGCGGGGCCACGACGCAGGACAGGCCGAGCCGCACCGCCGTCTCGCAGAACCGTCCGAGCTCGACGGGGTCGGCGCCCGGCACCTCCTTCTCCAGCGCGGCGAGCGCCCGGTCCCGTACCGCGGCCACGAGTTCGGCGGGGCCGGGCACGCCGGCGTCGGCGCGCCGCTGGGCGGGGACCGCGGACACGGCGGCGGTGGTACGCACCGAGGGCACCGGAAGGCGTTCGCCCCAGCAGCCCGTCAGCAGGGCCCGTACCAGGGCACTGGAGCGGGCCGAGACCACCGTCCACTCGGCGACGTGGACCAGGCGGTCGGTCGGCGGGATGGGGGTCCGCCCTGCTTCGGAGCCTGTGGGAGATGCGTGGGGGCGTTCGGCGAGCGCTCTGTCGACGCCGCGCAGATAAACATCGGCCTCCCGGCGCACGAGCGCGCGGGCCAGACCCTCTTTGCTTCCGAACTCGTTGTAGAGGGTCTGCCGCGAGACCCCGGCGGCGGACGCCACGTCCACCATCCTGACTCCCGACCAGGGCAGCCCCGCGAGCGCCGAGACGGCGGCGTCCAGCAAGGATTCCCGCGCTGTGGGCATGGTCGCCTCCCGAGCCCCCGAGGCCGTGCGAGCGGCTCCGAGTTCAGAGTTGACGCGCCCGGAGGGACTGTCAATAGGCGCCGGGGGCGGGCGCGCGGGGCGTCCGGAGTGCGGGCACTGTGGTCCGCACCCCGGGCGATCGCTACGGTGGTGACCATGCCCGACTATCACGATGATCTGCGTCTCGCCCACGTCCTCGCGGACGCCGCCGACGCGGCCACCATGGACCGGTTCAAGGCCCTCGACCTGAAGGTCGAGACCAAGCCGGACATGACGCCGGTGAGCGAGGCCGACAAGGCGGCCGAGGAGGTCATCCGCAGGCATCTGCAACGGGCGCGGCCGCGCGACGCGATCCTCGGCGAGGAGTACGGCCTGGAGGGCACGGGCCCGCGGCGCTGGGTGGTCGACCCGATCGACGGCACCAAGAACTACGTCCGGGGCGTGCCCGTGTGGGCGACCCTGATCTCGCTGATGGAAGCGGGCGAGCACGGCTTCCAGCCGGTCGTCGGCGTCGTCTCGGCGCCCGCCCTCAACCGGCGCTGGTGGGCGGCGAAGGGCCACGGCGCGTTCACCGGCCGCAGCTTGACCTCGGCGACGCGGCTGAAGGTCTCCAGCGTCTCGAAGCTGGCCGACGCGTCGTTCTCGTACTCCTCGCTGAGCGGCTGGGAGGAGCGGGGCAAGCTGGACGACTTCCTGGACCTGACCCGGGAGTGCTGGCGCACCCGGGCGTACGGCGACTTCTGGCCCTACATGATGGTCGCCGAGGGCGCGGTGGACTTCTGCGCCGAGCCGGAGCTGTCCATGTGGGACATGGCGGCGAACGTGATCGTGGTGCAGGAGGCCGGGGGCGTCTTCACCGGTCTGGACGGCCGGCCCGGCCCGCACAGCGGCAACGCGGCGGCGTCGAACGGCCTGCTGCACGAGGAGCTGCTCGGCTACCTCGGCGACACCTCCCAGCCGTGACCGCGGCCCCGCGAGCCGTCTTCCGGGCCCGGGAGCGCCACGCCTGAGGCGCCCGAGGGGCGTGAGTCGTACTTTTGCGCGCCCCTCTGCTGGCCTCTACCAGCCTCTTGTTGACGGCCGATCCGGATGCGACTCTAGGAGTCCCCCCACTTGTGAATTTGTGAATTCCTTCCGGAGCGGGTGTCGTCCGGCCGCGCCGGGAGCCGAATCCACCAAGGAGGTGGCTCCATCCATGCTGGTCCGTGACGCCATGAGCACGATGGTCCTCACCATCGGACCTGCCCACACCCTCCGACAGGCGGCCCGCCTGATGTCCGCACGCCGGGTCGGCGCGGCCATCGTCCTCGACCCCGACACCAGCGGCGTCGGCATCCTCACCGAACGCGACATCCTCAACGCCGTCGGCCTGGGCCAGGACCCGGACCACGAGACGGTGAGCAAACACACCACCACCGACGTCGTGTTCGCGGCGCCGGCCTGGACCCTCGTCGAGGCCGCCGAGGCCATGACGCACGGCGGCTTCCGGCATCTGATCGTGCTCGACGACCACGGACCGGTCGGCGTCGTCTCGGTCCGCGACATCATCCGCTGCTGGGCCCCGGCACGGCGCGAGGCCGCGCTGGCCGGCTGAGCACGGGGCACCACGCCAGAAGGCCGGGCCCCCGAAGGGAGTCCGGCCTTCTGTTCATCCTCGGCGAGCGGCCCGCGTGTCAGCCGCGAAGGGCCTGGACCGCGGCGTCGAGCCGCTTGCCGAAGTCACCGTCCGCCTGGCGGAAGTTGTTGATCGCGCGCTCGGCTATGTCGTCGCGCGACACCTTGGCGATGAAGCCCGCCAGGTTGTCGATCAGACGGGCCTTCTCGTCCTCGGAGAGCAGCCGGTAGAGGTTTCCGGCCTGGACGAAGTCGTTGTCCTCGGCGTGCACCGGCGCCTCGGTGTTGCCGGTGACCCCGGTGACCGCGCTGCCCTGCCACAGCGGGCGGTCGG
Organism: Streptomyces sp. NPDC045846; assembly: GCF_056431605.1. NCBI lineage: Bacteria > Bacillati > Actinomycetota > Actinomycetes > Kitasatosporales > Streptomycetaceae > Streptomyces > Streptomyces sp. NPDC045846. The sequence continues at coordinate 130,889 of NZ_JBWKKJ010000007.1, forward strand.
TCTGGAAGGGACCGCCGAAGCTGTTGGGCTCGTAGTTCTTGGCGCCCTTGTGGCGGCCGTCGTACAGGTAGCCGTCACGGGAGTTGGTGCGCGCCTCGGTGGCGTGCGGACGGTTCACCGGCAGGTGGTCGGCGTTGATGCCGACGCGGTAGCGGTGGGCGTCGCCGTACGCGAAGAGGCGGCCCTGGAGCATCTTGTCCGGGGAGGGACCGATGCCGGGGACGAAGTGCGCCGGGCTGAAGATCGACTGCTCGACCTCGGCGAAGATGTTCTCCGGGTTGCGGTTGAGCTCCAGCTTGCCGATCTCGATCGGCGGGTAGTCCCCGTGCGGCCACACCTTGGTGAGGTCGAACGGGTTGAAGCGGTAGGTCGCCGCTTCGGCCGCCGGCATGATCTGCACCTGCACGGTCCAGGACGGGAAGTCACCGCGCTCGATGGCCTCGCGCAGGTCGCGCTGGTGGCTGTCGGGGTCCTCACCGGCGAGCTTGTTGGCCTCGGCCTGGGTGAGGTTCTTGATGCCCTGGTCGGTCTTGAAGTGGTACTTGACCCAGAAGACCTCGCCGGCCTCGTTGTTCCACTGGAAGGTGTGCGAGCCGAAGCCGTCCATGTGGCGCAGGGTCGCGGGGATGCCGCGGTCGCCGAAGAGCCACGTCACCTGGTGGGTGCTCTCGGGGCTCAGGCCCCAGAAGTCCCAGACGTTGTCGGCCTCCTGGCTGCCCGTGTACGGGTCGCGCTTCTGGGTGTGGATGAAGTCGGGGAACTTGATGGCGTCCTTGATGAAGAAGACGGGCGTGTTGTTCCCGACCAGGTCGTAGTTCCCCTCCTCCGTGTAGAACTTCAGCGCGAAGCCGCGGGGGTCGCGCACGGCGTCGGCGGAGCCGAGGTTGCCGGCCACCGTGGAGAAGCGGAGGAAGACCTCGGTCTGCTTGCCGACCTCCGAGAGGAACTTGGCGCGCGTCCACTGCGAGACGTCACGGGTGAGCGTGAAGGTGCCGTAGGCGCCCGCGCCGCGCGCGTGGACGATGCGCTCCGGGATCCGCTCGCGGTTGAAGTGGGCCAGCTTCTCCAGGAGGGCCTGGTCCTGGAGCAGGACCGGACCGCCGGCGCCCGCGGTCTCGCTGTTCTGGTTGTCGGCCACCGGCGCGCCGGCCTCCGTCGTGAGCGGTCCCTGTGTCACGTGCGCCTCCTGCGTCATGTCCTGCGAGTCCTGTCCCTCGTTGTCTGCGGAATCGATCCTACAATGGACAATGTCTAAGTCAAGTAAGCATCCAAAGCCACACCCGTTCGGAACTGGGGGCCTTCCCCTGTTAGGCTGGTTGTCATGAGTGACCTGTTGGAGCGACTGCGCGGCCGCGGCTGGCGCATGACCGCACAGCGGCGCGTCGTGGCCGAGGTCCTCGACGGCGACCACGTGCACCTGACCGCGGACGAGGTGCACGCGCGCGCGGTGGAGCGGCTGCCCGAGATCTCCCGGGCGACGGTGTACAACACGCTGGGCGAGCTGGTGACCCTCGGCGAGATCCTGGAGGTCTCCACGGACCGCCGGGCCAAGCGCTACGACCCGAACGCGCACCGCCCCCACCAGCACCTGGTCTGCGCCCAGTGCGGCGCGATCCGCGACGTCCACCCGCAAGGCAACCCGCTGGCCGACCTGCCGGACGCCGAGCGGTTCGGCTTCACGATCGCCGCCGTCGAGGTCACCTACCGGGGCACCTGCCCCAACTGCGCCGCGGCCTGACCCGCCGCCCCGGAACACGATGAAGCCCCCGGCCACCGGCCGGGGGCTTCTCCTTTGGTTCTTTGGGCACGCAGCGCCGAGCACCACTGGCGCCGAAAAACGGCTGAGGCCCGAATCCCCCAAAGGATTCGGGCCTCAGCCTGCAAGTAGCGGGGACAGGATTTGAACCTGCGACCTCTGGGTTATGAGCCCAGCGAGCTACCGAGCTGCTCCACCCCGCGTCGGTGAACACAACCTTACGGGACGCCGCCGACCAGCGCAAATCTGTTCCCCGGTCCCGGGGAAATCCCCGAGGACTAGGCCGTGAGCTCCTGGTGGAGCGCCTCGCGCAGCCGCGCCGCGCGCTCGGCGACCTCCGCGGGACCCAGCTCGACCGCCTTCGCGCACCAGCGCTGCCCCTCGGTCAGCTCGCCGTGGCGGGCGGCGAGCAGCGCGAGGCGCAGCGCGGCCCGCCCGTGCCCGGCGTGCGCGGCCCGGGTCCACCACAGGGCCGCCTCGCGCTCGCGGCCCTCACGGGCGAGCAGCAGCCCGAGGTTGAAGGCGCCGTTGCGGCTGCCCGCCTCGGCCGCCTCCCCGTACCAGCGCGCGGCCGCCTCCAGGTCGCCCCGGGCGGCCGCGAGCATGCCGACCCGCACCTGGGCCCGGCGGTGGCCCTGCTGCGCGGCCCGCTCGTACCACTCCTCGCACTCGGTCTTCTCGGCCATCGGCTCGCCGAGCGCGGGCGGGCCCGGCGGGGGCTGGCGCGCGTCGAGCAGGGTGGCGAGCCGGAAGGCGGCCTCGGCGCTGCCGCCGCCCGCCGCGCACCGCAGATGGCGCTCGGCGGCCTGCTCCTCGCCGTCTCGCAGCAGCGCGATGCCGACCTGGAGGGCCGCGTCGGTGTGCCCGGCGGCCGCGGCCCGCTCGTACCACTTCAGGGCCGTACGGTCGTCGTCACGCCCGGCGTAGAGGATGCCGAGGTTGAAGGCGGCGTCCACGCTGCCGGCTTCGGCGGCCTTGGAGAACCAGGGCTCGGCGCCGGTCGCGTCCCCGGCCTGGAGCAGCAGGATGGCGAGCGCGTTGGCGGCCTCGCGGTGCCCGGAGTAGGCGGCTCTGCGGTACCACTGCTCGGCCTGGGCCGTGCGGTTCTGGGCGGCGCAGAGCAGCCCCAGGTTGTAGGCGCCGTTCACGTCCCCGGCGTTCATCGCCTCCCGGTACCAGCGCTCGGCGGTCTGCTGCTCGCCCCGCGCCGCGTGCAGCGCGCCCAGCGCGTTGGCGGCGTTGCCGTCGCCGTCCTGGGCGGCGCGCAGCCACCACACGGCGGCGCTCTCCTCGTCGCCGGCGTCGCGCAGCAGGAAGCCGAGCGCGCAGGCGGCCTTGGCCTCGCCGTCCTTGGCGGACGTCAGGTACCAGCGGCCCGCCTCCTTGAGCTCGCCGCGCTTCTCCAGGATCGCGCCGAGGTGCAGGGCGGCCCGGCGGTGGCCGCGGGCGGCGGCCTGCCGGTACCACGGCTCGGCGTCCTCGGCCGGGCCCTCGCCCTCGGCCGCCTCGCCGACAGCGATGTCACCGGGGCCCTCACCGGCCGACTCGCCGTCAGCGCGCCCGTCGAGCAGCCGGGCCAGCCGGTAGGCGGCCTCGCGGTGGCCCTGTTCAGCGGCGGCGCGCAGCCAGCGCTCGGCGCCGACGTCGCTGCGGTGCTCCAGGAGGTCGGCGAGGGCGTAAGCGCCGAGCGCGTGGCCCTGTTCGGCGGACTGGCGCAGCCAGTACTCGGCGGCGGGCTCGTCGCCGCGCTCGCGGTAGTGCCGGCCCAGCGCGTGCGCGGCGGCGGCGGATCCGGCGACGGCGGCGATGCGCCACCAGCCGGCCGCCTCGTCCGTGTAGCCGCGCTGGTGGAGCAGGACACCCAGGTTGTTGGCGGCGGCCCGGTCGCCCTCGGCGGTGGCGCCGCGCAGATAGGGCTCGGCGCTGTCGAGGTCGCCGCGGCGCAGCAGCAGCGAACCGAGCACGCTCATCGACTCGGCGTCGCCGCCGTCGGCGGCACGCCGGTGCCGCGCCTCGGTCTCGGCGTCAGCGGTGTCAGCATCCTCATCGGAGCGTGTCTGCACAAACCGCCCTGTCTCCAACAGAGTTGCCCTGTCCCCCATAAATACCATCGTCGCACCACCCGCAACCCGCGTACACCTGGTATACCGCAGCCAGTGAGGTCACTTCAGCGTTTTGTCGACATGCCCACAGAGAGACAAGCCAAACCCGTTGTACCCAACTCCCCCTGGCAAGACCAGCTTTCACACCGGCGGGTTCCGGCCAACCGCAATCGGACCGTCGGCGGCACCCGGCGCGAACGCGACGAGGGCCCGGATCCTTGAAAGGATCCGGGCCCTCGTCAGTGAGTAGCGGGGACAGGATTTGAACCTGCGACCTCTGGGTTATGAGCCCAGCGAGCTACCGAGCTGCTCCACCCCGCGTCGGTGAACAGAACGCTACCACGGTGCGCGGGGGTGCCCGGACCAGCCCGGAGCGGACGGCGGCCGGCCCGGGCTGTCCGGGCCGGCCGCGTCCCGCCGGGGTCAGCTCTTGGGCTTCGCCGCCTTCGCCTCGGCGTCGGCCGCCCGCTGCAAGGCGTCCTGGAGCGCCTTCTGGGCGTCGCCGTAGGTCTTCCAGTCACCCTTGGCGAGCGCCTTCTGGCCGTCGTCGTACGCCTTCTGGGCATCCTTGATGGCCTGGTCCACCGTCGCGTTGCCGGAGGCCGGCGGGGTGGTGGTGGGCGGTGTGGTCGGCGGGGTCGTGGTGGGCGGCGGGGTGGCCCCGTCGGCTCCGAAGACCGCGCTCAGCGCGTCCGCCAGGTTGTCCTTGAAGACGGTCTTGTCGCCGTAGGAGACGCCGACCTTCTTCAGGAGCGGGTAGTTGGCGCTGCCGCCCCGGGCGTACACCGGCTCGATGTAGAGGAAGCCCCCGCCGAGCGGCACGGTCAGCAGGTTGCCGTAGTCGATCTCGGAGTCGGTGCCTCTCAGGTTCCGTACGAACTCGGCGACTTCCGGCAGACCGTTCAGCTTGCTCTGCACCTGCTGCGGGCCCTGCACGTTGTCGGTGACCCGGAGCAGTCTGATCTTGCCGTAGTCCTTGCTCGCGGCGTCCGCGTCGACCGCCATGAAGCCGCCCAGGTTGGGCCGGCCGTTGGGCGTGAACGTCGTGGTCAGCGAGAACTTCTTCCCCTCGGCCTCGGCGCCCGGCACCTTCATGGACAGGTAGTACGGCGGGACCGCGCTGTTGTCCTTGTTGGTCGGGTCGTCCGGCACCTGCCAGGCGTCACTGCCGCTGTAGAACTGCGCGGGGTTGGTGACGTGGTAGCGGGTCAGCAGCTCGCGCTGGACCTTGAACATGTCCTGCGGGTAGCGCAGGTGCGAGAGCAGCTCGCCGGGGATCTCGGACTTGGCCTTCACCGTGCCGGGGAACGCCTTCATCCAGGTCTTGAGGACCGGGTCCTTGTCGTCCCACTGGTACAGCGTGACCGTGCCGTCGTACGCGTCGACGGTCGCCTTCACCGAGTTGCGGATGTAGTTGACCTGGTTCTGCTGGGCCATCACCGCGCGCTGGTTGTCGGTCAGCGAGTCGGTGGTCGTCTCGCCGAGCGTGGTGCGCGAGGCGTAGGGGTAGCCGTTGGTCGTCGTGTACGCGTCGACCACCCACTGGATGCGCTTGCCGACGACCGCCGGGTAGGCGTCACCGTCGATGGTCAGCCAGGGGGCGACCGACTCGACGCGGTCCTTCGGGGTGCGGTTGTAGAGGATCTTCGAGCCCTTGCCGATGGCCCCCGAGTAGAGGATCTGCGGCTCGTTGAAGGTGACGGCGTACGCGGCCCGGTTGAACGGGTTGGACAGGCTCACGCCGCCCTTGCCCGCGAAGCTCGTCGTGACCTGGCCCTTGCCCTCGCTCTCGTAGTCGAGCTCCTTCTGGGGCCCGCCGACGATCGAGTACTGGTCGGTCTTCTCGCCGTAGTAGACGCGCTGCTCGTAGCCGGAGGCGAGCTGGCCGCTGGTGGGCAGGCCCGACTCGGTGAAGTCCGGCGCGCCGTTGTCGTCCACGCTGGTGCCCTTGGCCGCGATGGCGCCGAAGCCGTGGGTGTAGGTGAAGTGGTCGTTGATCCAGTTGCGCTTGTCGATGCCCTTGAGGTTGAGCTCGCGCAGCCCGATGACGGTGTCCTGCTCCTTGCCGTCCTTGTCCGTGTAGCGGTCCACGTCCAGGGTCGAGGGGAACTGGTAGTACTTCCGCTGCTGCTGGAGCTGCTGGAAGGCGGGCGAGACCACGTTCGGGTCGATGAGCCGGTAGCTGGCCGCCGTGTCGGCGTCCGCGCGCAGCTTGGGGTTGTCCTTGGCGTCGGTGGTGCCCTTGTAGTCCGTCACGTCCGCGTTGTCGATGCCGTACGCCTTGCGCGTGGCGTCGATGTTCTTCTGGATGTACGGAGCTTCCTTGGCCTGCTCGTTGGGCTGGACCTGGAACTTCTGCACGATCGCCGGGTAGAGCCCGCCGATCAGGATCGCGGACAGCACCATCAGGCCGAAGCCGATGACGGGCAGCTGCCAGGTGCGCCGCCACAGGGTGGCGAAGAACAGCACGGCGCAGATGACCGCGATGCAGAACAGGATGGTCTTCGCCGGGAGGTAGGCGTTGGCGTCGACGTACCGAAGGCCCGTCCAGTTGTTGGTCGCCTTGAAGTCACTGGACTTGACCGCGAGGCCGTACCGGTCCAGCCAGTACGCCACCGCCTTCAGCACCACGAAGACGCCGAGCAGCACCGACAGGTGCCCGGTGGCCGCGCCCGTGGCGCGCGCGCCCGGGCTGGTGATGCGCAGACCGCCGTACAGGTAGTGCGTGAGGGCGGCGGCGATCAGCGAGAGCACGGCGGCGGCGAAACCGAAGCCGAGCATGAAGCGGTACCAGGGCAGGTCGAAGGCGTAGAACGACACGTCCAGCTTGAACTGCGGGTCCTTCTGGCCGAACGGCACCCCGTTGACCCACATCAGCCAGGTGCGCCACTGACCGGAGGCGGAGGCACCGGCGATGAGCCCGATGATCGCGGTGATCCCGAGCAGCATCCACTTCTTGTACGGGGCGATGCCCATCCGGTAGCGGTCCAGGCTCTGCTGCTCCAGGGACATCGCGCTGAGCGGCGGCCGCAGCCGGTGCGCCAGCCAGATGTTGAGGCCGACGGCCACCGCCATCAGCAGTCCGAAGACGCAGAACAGTCCGATCTTGGTCCACAGCTGGGTGGTGAAGACCGACGAGTAGTGGACCGAGCGGTACCAGAGCCAGTCGGTCCAGAACCCCGCGAACATGACGAAGGCCATGGCAAGCACGGCCAGAACGCCCAGTGTCATCAGCAGGGTCCGGACCCGGCGGGACGGCCGGCCGACTCTGATCCGTGGCCCGGACGGGCCTGAGCCGCGGTCCGGCATCTGGAAAGCCAAGGTGCGCACCTCGAAGTTCGCTGTCGTATGGGCGGGCCCCGCGATCGTAGAGCCCACTCATGCAACTTACTGAGGCTTTACTCAGTTCCCGATCGGAGGGTGAAAGAGGGCAGGATGTTGTCCATGTCCAACGTTTCCCCCTCCGGTCCCCCGATGGCCGCGAGCCCGCTCACCCGCGCGGTGCTCGAAATCGACGAGTACGCATCCGGTCTGGGCTGGGACAAGCCGGCCCGCCTCTTCGCGCTCGTCGACACCGCGAAGCTCCGTGCCCAGGCGCCGGGCCTGGTCTCCACCGCCGACGACGCCCAGGTCTCCGGCCTGACCCCGATCGAGCAGGAGGAGATCCCGCGGAACAAGCCGCTGGACAAGTTCCTCGGCACCATCGCCTGGCCCGACTCGGTCGCCGGCTGCGCGCTCACGGTCGAGCGCCTGATGCTGCCGCCGTCCGCCGAGACCTCCGTGCCCGAGGGCCTGAGCGACAAGGAACTCGCCAAATGGGTGGCCGCCCACCCCGACCGCCAGGAGGTGCGGATGACGGTGGCGGTGCTGCGCGGCGGAGCCCGCGAGTCCGCCATCCGGCTGCGCGAGAAGGACTCCGCCACGGAGGTCCTGACCGGCCCCGACCTGGTGCCGGGCCTCGCCGAGGCGCTGGCCGCGACCTTCGCCTAGCGGGTCCGCGGGGGCGCGGCCCGCCTCACTTGGCCGAGCAGCTCGGCAGCCCGGCCGTGTCCCCCGTACGGATCTTGTCCAGGGACTGCCGGGCGTCGTGGATCGAGTCGACCTTCACCAGGGTCAGGCCCGAGGGGATGTCCGCCGCGGCGGCCGCGCAGTTGTCCTTGGGCGTCAGGAAGTAGCGCGCGCCGGCCTGGCGCGCGCCGATCAGCTTCATCTCGATGCCGCCGATCGGGCCGACCTTGCCCGCGTCGTCGATCGTTCCGGTGCCCGCGACGAACTTGCCGCCCGTCAGGTCCTCCGGCGTCAGCTTGTCGACGATGCCGAGCGAGAACATGAGCCCCGCGCTGGGCCCGCCGACGTCGGCCAGCTTGATGTCGACCGTGAACGGGAAGGCGTGGTCGGTTCCGGCCTGGATGCCCACGATGGCCCGGTCGCCGTCCTGCGCCTTCTCCGTGGTGATGGTGATCTTCTCGCCGCCCTCGGGCTGCTTGCCCGCCTTCTTGGCGGCCTCCGCGTCCTTCGCCGGGATGATCGTGAACACCACGTTCTGGCCGGGCTTGTGCCGGGTGACGAGCGCCGCGACGTCGGCCGGCTTGGTGACCGCGGTGCCGTCGACGGCCTTGATGGCGTCACCGGCGTGCAGCTTGCCCTCGGCCGGGCTGCCCTTGACCACCGAGGAGACGATGACCCAGCTCTTGACGGGGATGCCCAGCTCGTTCAGGGCCGCCACCTTGGCGCTCTCCTGGGACTGGCTGAACTCCTCGGCGTTCTCCTGGTTGGACTGCTCGTCGGTCTTGCCGTCCGGGTACAGCGTGTCGTGCGGGACGACCACGCTGTCGTGCGCGAGCCAGCCGTAGACGGCCTCGACGAGGTTCATCCGGTAGTCCGCGCCGGTGACCCGGACCGTCGTCATGTTGAGGTGACCGGTCGTCGGGTAGGTCTTGTGGCCCGAGATCTGCAGCACCGGCTCGCCGCCGGAGTCGCCGAGCGTGTTCACGGTGGGCCCGGGAGACATCTCGGAGTACGGCACTTTGATGAGCACCCCGGCGCAGAGCAGCGCGATCAGCACGAGGGTGGAGGCGAGCATCGTCGCGGTGCGGCGTGGCATGGAACGACAGTACGGGACCGATCTGTGCGCCCACCCGTGGGGCCGGTCCGTACGGGGCCGTTGGCGAACGCGTACGGGACGGGGGCCGGGCGTGCGGGTCGGGAACGCTCAGACGGCGTCGGTTCCGGAGTGGGATTTCTCCATCGCTTCACGGAACCGGCTGTACCCGGCGAGTTCGGACACATCGCCGGACGTGCGATTGCGGGCGGCCCAGCTCGCCCATATCGCCGCGCCGACCGCAGCGAAAAGCGGAATCAGCAGCCACAGGAGTGCAGCCATTCCGTCCTCCCGTCCCCAATGAGCGACCGCAACTGACAGATCAGCAGATTAGTCATCCGCCAGTCCAACGCTCACGCCCGGGGGGCGGTTACGCAAATCGGGGCCCAAGGGATCCGACGGGGTTTCAGATGGGGAGCCCACGTCAGCAGGCCCCGACCCACTCCTCCGTGCCGTCCGAGAACTTCTGGTGCTTCCAGATCGGCACCTCGTGCTTGAGGTCGTCGATCAGCTTGCGGCAGGCCTCGAAGGCCTCCGCGCGGTGCGGACAGGACACCGCGACGACGACCGCGATGTCTCCGACCGCCAGATCGCCCACCCGGTGGACGGCGGCCAGCGCGCGGACCGGATGGTCGGCGACGACCTTCTCGGCCACCCGGCGCATCTCGGCCTCGGCGCTGGGGTGGCAGGAGTACCCCAGCATGTCGACGTCCGTGCCGCCGTCGTGGTTGCGCACGGTGCCGACGAAGAGCGCGGTGCCGCCCGCCGCGAAGTCGCCCGCGGCCGCGAAGACCTCGTCGACGGAGAGCGGGGTGTCACGGATCGCCAGCAGCCGGATCGGGTCCTGCGCCGCCTGCTCACCGGGGTGGTCGGGGTACGTGCGTGCCATGGTCCCATCGTGCCGCACGGCACCGGCTTCCCGGAATAGCCCTTTCGACCGGGTGGGGCGCGCCCGCGTAGGAGAGTCCTACAGGCCCCGGCGCTTGCGGGCCCTGCGGACCACGGCGGCGGCGCCCAGCAGTGCGACGGTGGCGCCCGCGGCACCCGCCGCGGTGGCGTCCTTGCGGCCGAGCCTGCGGCCCGCGACGGTGCGCCGGCCGGCGACCTCTTCGAGGAGCTCGGCGAGCACCTCCTCGTTGGTCCACCGCGGCCGCCAGCCCGCGTCGTGCAGCCGCCCGACGCTGACGACCCACGGGTGCATCGTGTACGCGAGGTCCCCCGCGGGCGAGGGGGTCAGCCCGATCCGGTGCAGCCGGGCGGCCGCGCCCAGGGCGACCGCCGAAGGCAGCTCCATGCGGCGGATGCCGCTGAGCTCCTCGACCTCCTCCTGCTCGAGCCACCCGTCGCAGCCGACCGCGAACTCCCCGTCGACCTTCTCCAGAGCGGCATACTCCAGGGCGCTGCACAGGTCGTCGACGTGGCAGAACTGCCAGGTCGGACGGGATCCGGCGACCACCAGGAGGCGCGGCGACTCGAAGTACCGGGTGAGCGCGGTGTCGGTGCCGCCCACCAGGACGGCGGGCCGCACCACCGTGACGTTGAGGCCGGGGTGGGCGCGGGGCGCGCGCCGCCCCAGGCGCTCGATCTCCAGGAGGTCGCCGACGCCGGTCGCCTCGGCGGTGGCCCGCAGCTCGGCGTCCTCGGAGAGCGGGATGTCGTTGTCGGCCAGCGCCCCGTAGACCATGGCCGAGGTGCACAGGACCACCCGGTGGACGCCGGCGGCGGCTGCGGCGGTCAGCACGGTCTGGGTACCGCGCACGTTGTAGGCGGTGCGGGCCGCCGGGTCGGTCTCCAGGTCGAGGTCGAGCGCCAGGTGCACGACGACGTCGGCGCCCCGCAGCTTCTCGGCGATCGCCGGGTCCCGTACGTCCAGGATGTGCCAGGTCGCCTCGGTGACCTCGCCCCGGCGCTCGTCGATGGCGACGACCTGCTTGACCTCGTCGGACGCGGCGAGCCGCGCGGTCAGCAGGGCGCCGATCCCGGAGGCGGCACCGGTCACGGCGACGACGGGACCGCGCGATGTTGAGGTTGAGAGGTTTCGCGCTGCGCGAACCTGCGGATCTGGGGAACTCACCGGGCGTCTCCAGCGGTTGTCTTCAGTACGTACGTTAATGACGCGTACGGACCAGGTGGCGTCCATCCTGCCGCAGGCCACGAGGCGGCGGAGCACCGAGCCCTTATCCGGTTCGGATGTCTACGCTGGTGGTGTTGTGGGGAAGCCGCCGTCGGCATCAGCCGGCGGCCTGACGAGCCGAGGAAACCCGTGAGTGACACCCCATTCGGATTCGGCCTTCCGCCGGAGGAGCCGGAGAACGGCGACGGCAAGAAGAAGGACCCTGCCGGAGGTGGTCAGGGTGCCGGTGGCCAGGGCGGCAACCCCTTCGATTTCGGGGGCCCGGGCGGCGCGGACAACCCGTTCGCCGCGATGTTCGGTTCGATGAACCCGAACGACCTGGGCGCCGCGTTCCAGCAGCTCGGCCAGATGCTCAGCTACGAGGGCGGTCCCGTCAACTGGGACATGGCCAAGCAGATCGCCCGCCAGACGGTCGCCCAGGGCACCGCCGACGGCACCAAGGACGAGAGCGTCGGCCCCGCCGAGCGCGCCGCCGTCGAGGAGGCCGTCCGGCTGGCGGATCTGTGGCTGGACGACGCCACGTCGCTGCCGTCGGGCTCCACCACTGCCGTGGCCTGGAGCCGCGCGGAGTGGGTCGAGGCCACCCAGCCCGCCTGGAAGGAACTGGTCGACCCGGTCGCCGAGCGCGTCGGCGCGGCCATGGGCGGCGTCCTGCCCGAGGAGATGCAGGCCATGGCGGGCCCGCTGATCGGCATGATGCGCTCCATGGGCGGCGCCATGTTCGGCCAGCAGATCGGGCAGGCCGTGGGCGTCCTGGCGGGCGAGGTGGTCGGCTCGACCGACATCGGTCTGCCGCTCGGCCCGGCCGGCAAGGCGGCGCTCCTTCCGCTGAACATCGAGGCGTTCGGCAAGGACCTGGGCGTCCCCAAGGACGAGATCCGGCTCTACCTGGCGCTGCGCGAGGCCGCCCACCAGCGGCTCTTCGCCCATGTGCCGTGGCTGCGCTCGCACCTGTTCGGTGCGGTCGAGGGCTATGCGCGCGGTATCAAGGTCGACACCGCGAAGCTGGAGGACGCGGTCGGCCAGCTCGACGTGTCGAACCCGGAGCAGTTGCAGGAGGCCCTTCAGCAGGGCATGTTCCAGCCGGAGGACACCCCGGAGCAGAAGGCCGCGCTGGCCCGCCTGGAGACGGCGCTCGCGCTGGTCGAGGGCTGGGTGGACGCGGTGGTCCACGAGGCCGCCAAGCCCCGGCTGACCTCGGCCGACGCGCTGCGCGAGATGCTGCGCCGGCGCCGGGCGACCGGCGGTCCGGCCGAGCAGACCTTCGCCACCCTGATCGGCCTGGAGCTGCGCCCGCGCCGGCTGCGGGACGCCTCGCGCCTGTGGGCCTCGCTCACCGACGCGCGCGGCGTGGACGGCCGGGACGACCTGTGGGAGCACCCGGACATGCTGCCGACCGCCTCCGACCTGGACGACCCGGACGGCTTCGTGCACCGCGAGCACCTGGACTTCTCGGAGCTGGACAAGATGCTGGGCGAGGCCGCCGAGCAGAACGGCCCGTCGCTCAAGAAGGACAACCCCGGCAAGGCCGACAAGGCTGACAAGGCCGATGAGGGCGACGCGAAGACCGACGGCAAGGACGACTCCGAGCAGTGAGCCTGCATGACGACGCGGTCCTCGTGCTGAAGGCGTACGAGGACCAGAGCGAGCTGCGCCAGGCCTACCTGGACCATCTGGGCGCGCACCCCGACGGCATGTGGAAGGCCTGCGGGGCCGGCCACCTGACCGCGAGCGCGCTGGTCATCGACCCGGAGCGGAAGCGCGTTCTGCTCACGCTGCACAAGAAGCTGAATATGTGGCTCCAGATGGGCGGCCACTGCGAGCCGGGGGATGCCACCGTGGCGGCCGCCGCGCTGCGCGAGGCCGAGGAGGAGTCCGGCGTCACCGGTCTCACGCTGCTCGCGGGCGGCCCGGTCCGCCTCGACCGGCATCCGATCCCGGCGCCGTGCCACTGGCACCTGGACGTCCAGTACGCGGCCCTCGCCCCGGCCGGCGCGGTCGAGGCGATCAGTGACGAGTCCCTCGACCTGCGCTGGTTCGGCTACGACGAGGTGGCCGAGGTCGCCGACGACTCGGTGGTCAGGCTCCTGGAGGCCACCCGCGCCCGGCTCTAGCCGACCGGCCGGGCCCGATCCGCCCGCAAGGCCTCAACTACCGCACACGTAAGGGGCGTTCGCCAGGGCGAGCGCCCCTTACGTGTGCCCAGGACTAGCGTTCAGCTAGCTCCAGGCGTTGCCCTGGTTCTGCGCGTGGGCGCCCTGCTGGCCCATGCCGTACTGCGCCCGCAGTCCCTGCCCGATCGCCGCGTTCTGCGGCGGCAGCACCTCGCTCGGCTGGACGAGGGCGAAACCCTGGCCCAGGAAGCTCAGTTCCCAGCCCTCACCGGTGTTGCCGCGCCGCCGCCACACGCCCGTGGAGTGCGTCTGCGCCTGCATCTGGACGCGCAGCGAGGTCGACCAGGCCACGATCGCGTCCGCGTCCGCGTTCACGTACTTGTCGGGCGTGACCTGGAGCATCAGCGGCTGGCCCGAGGTCATCAGGACGACCTTGCCGCTGCCGGTGATGTTGAGCTGGTACTTGCCGGTGCCGGAGACCCCGTACTGGCTGTCCACGGCGATGACTTCGTAGTGCAGCGAGGAGTCCATCGCCAGGACGTAGCCGCTGTCGACGGTCAGCCCGTCCCGGTCGACGTCCACGATGTGGACGTGCTGGGCCAGGTTGGCGAGGTAGACCGTGCCCTGGCCCGAGACGCGCATCAGGTCCAGGCCCTCACCGGTGTGGGCGCGGGCGCGCTGCTGGCCGTTCGACTGGTACTCGCCGTCGAACTCCATCAGACCCTGGTAGGCGACCATCGAGCCCTTGCGGGCCAGGAGGTCGTCGTGGCCGGTGAGCACGGCCCGCAGCAACTGCGGGTTCTGCGCCGCGTAGCGCTCCTGGGACTGCTGCTCGGTGTAGCCGAAAAGCGGGCTCTGCATGGTGTGTCTCTCCCCCTCAGCCCCGGGCCCGCAGGCGGTCCGTGCTGTCCTCACTCGGCTGTACGACGACGATGCCCTGGCCCGAGAACGCCATCTGGAAGGCCTCTCCGCTGCCCCGTCCGATCAGCGAGGAGGCCTTGAAGCTGCGCTTGCCCTTCACCTTCAGGTTCGGCGACCAGGCCACCAGCGCGTCCGGATCCACGTACGTCTCGTCCTCGCCGCTTCCGCAGTCGACGACGACCGGGGTGCCGCGCGAGGTCAGGGCGACCCAGCCGGTGCCGGAGATCTTCACGTTGAACAGGCCCTGACCCGCGAACTTGGCCAGGCCCCTGACCCGCTCGACCCCCCACTGGAGGCTCGCGTCGAAGGCCAGCACATTGGTGCCGTTGACGGAGAGCGCGTCGTTGTCGAGGTGCACGATCACGACGTTGGCCCCGTAGTCGGCGAGGTAGAGCAGCCCGTCGCCGGTGCACTTCATGAGCGGCGCGCCCTCGCCGGTGATCCAGTCCCGGGCCATCTGGCGCACGGCCGGCGGGTTGGGCTCGTACTGGATGAAGCCCTCGTAGGCGACCATCGAGCCGACCCGCGCGAACAGGTCCTGGCCGGTGGACATGGCCACCTTGAGCATCGCGCTGCCGTGGTTCTCCATCCGGGCCGCGACGGGCGTGGGGGCGTAGCCCGCAAGTTGCTGGTTCATGGTTCGGGCTCCCTCAGACCTCGTACGGCTGGACGACGATGAAGTTGCCGGGGGCGCCCCGGAACTGGAGATTGACGGACTCGCCGCTGTGGCCCGGATAGGCGTTGCGGCGCAGCCTGACCTGGCTGGAGACGATCACCTGGGACGCGGCGGACCAGGCGACGATCGCGTCGCTGTCGGCGAACGTGGTCGGGGTGACCGGCAGCACCACCGGGGTGCCGTGGGTCATGACGACGACCGTGCCGGTGCCCTGGAACAGCATGGTGAACAGGGCGCCGCCGGGGATGCCGTGCCCCTCGATGCGACGGACCTCGTACTGGAGGGACTCGTCGAAGGCCAGCACGTTGTCGGCGGAGACGCAGATGCCTTCGCCCTGGAGCTCGATGGGATGCAGATAGGCGCTGTTCTCGGCGAGGAAGACCTGGCCGCGGCCGGTGCACCGCATCAACTGCATTTCCTGGCCGGTCGCGTTGCCGACGATGCGGCCCGCGAAACCGGCGCCCTTGTAGCCGAAGTCGACCTTGCCCTGGTACATGACCATGCTGCCCTGGCGGGCGAGGACCGGCTGGCCGCCGACGCCGAGGTCGACCCGGACCAGCTGCTTGTTCTGCGAAGTCCAGCGCTGGCCTGTGGGCAGTTCCTTGTACATCTGGATGGCGGCGCGGAGCCCGCCGCCCTGGGGCACGCCCTGCGGCTGACCGTAGGGCGCGGACTGTCCGTACGGAGCGGGCGCCCCGGGCGGCGGGACCTGGCCCGGGACGTGGCCGAACTGGGGCTGCGGCGGCTGCTGTCCGTACGGGAGCTGCGGCGGCTGCCCGTACGGCGCGGGCGCGGGCGGCGGCACGGTGCCGGGCACCAGGTGCATGGGCGCCGCGATGGTCGGAGCCGCGTGGATCTGCGGGGTGGGCACGGGGGGCGGCGGCGGAGTGGACCCCGGCGGCGGGGCGTAGTGCTGGGCCGCGGGCGCGGGTGTCGCGAAGGAGGGCGCGGGCGCCGGGGCCTGCGCCGGGGCGCCGAACTGCGGGGCGGGCGCGGCGGCTTGGGGCGGCGGGGCGAAGCCGGGGGCCGCACCCTGCGGCTGCGGCGGCTGCTGCGGCGCTGGCTCCTCCTCCAGGACCTCGCCGCCGAAGTTCTTCAGGAGGGCTTCGAGGCCGCCGTCGAAGCCCTGGCCGACGGCGGCGAAGCGCCAGACGTCCTTCAGGTAGAAGTCGCCGAGCATGACGGCCCGCTCGGTGCTGAACTCCGCGCCGGTGAAGGCGTACCGGACCACTTCCTCGCCTCCGGCCACGACCCGGATGTAGCCCGGGCCCGCCTGTGACATCTGGCCGGCGCCGTCCAGCGTCGCGGTGAAGGAGAGCTTGTGGATGTGGGCCGGGACGCGGTCCAGGGTGACGCGGAACGACTCGGTGTCACCGGCCTGGGGGCCGAGGAGCTGGATCGACTCCTCGGGGGACTTCGGCTGGTTGAAGAAGACGAAGTAACGGTCGTCGGACAGCCGCTCGTTGGCGTCGAGCCCGAAGCAGCTGATGTCGAAGGTCAGCCCGGGGCCCCCGATCTGCACGCCCACGTACAGATCCGTGCCCGCCGTGAGATCACTGACCTTGGCCTTGTGGCCGCGCTGGAATTCCCTGGCCATGCGTACCGACCGTCCCCCATCCCGAGGTGATTGCGTCGCGCCAGGCTAACGGCTGCCTCGGACAATCGGCGAAGTCGCTGCACATTCGGTACAGAACCGTCGACGGTCACTCTCCGCGTGCGGCGGGGAGGTGCGGGAGGCGGTCGGCGGCCACCACACCTTCGAGGTATCCGCGGGCCCGTTCGGTGCGCGGATAGGCGTCGAGGAGCTCCCAGAACCGGGGCCCGTGACCGGGCACCAGGAGGTGGGCGAGCTCGTGGACGAGCACATAGTCGACGACGTACTCCGGCATGCCCTGGAGCCGGTGCGAGAGGCGGATGCTGCCCTCGGCCGGGGTGCAGGAGCCCCAGCGGGTGTTCTGGTTGGTCACCCAGCGCACCGAAGCGGGGCGCGCCCGGCCGTCGAAGTACAGCTCGGAGAGCCGCTCGGCGCGCTCGGTGAGCTCCGCGTCGCCCAGCATGCGCTTGCTCTCCTGGGCGGCCAGCTTGTCCAGCATCACCGTGACCCAGCGCTGCTCCTCGGCCTCGGACATCCGGGCCGGGATGAGCACGATGGTGCGGTCGCCCTCGCGGTAGGCGGAGACCGTTCTGCTGCGCCGGGAGCTGCGGCGGACCTCGACCGCGCTCGTCGCCGGACCGCGTGGCGGCAGGCTGGTCGGGCTGCGCGGCGGGCTTCCGGCACTCTGCAGTGGGTCGGCGGGCACGCCCCGACGTTACCCGCTGTCAGTGGGGGAAGTCCCGCCTCCGGGACGGTTGAGCCATGATCCATCCGCTGGGGTGCAGCATTTGAATGACTAATACCCCTCGCCTGTGGACAACTTTCCACGCCCTCCGCCGCAGCCGTGCATTCTGGCCCCATGCCGCGCGACGGCCCTGCGATCGGGCAGGCCCCGGGGACGCGCGGAGCCGTGGGACAACGGGGGTTCGACCATGCATCCGATGCTGAAGCCGGCGCTGCGCCGGGCCTGGCGGGACCGGCAGACCGTGCAGTTCGGGATCACACCCGCGCAGGCCGTCGTCGTGTCACCGGTGGACCCGGCGACGGGCCACTTCCTGGAACTGCTCGACGGCACCCAGGGCCTGCCGATCCTGTACGAGCGGGCCCGCGCCCTGAACCTGCCGCCGGACCAAGTGGACGAACTGGTGGCCCGGTTGACGGCGGCGGGCGTGGTGGACGATCCGACGGCGGGCGGCCCGGCGGCCCGTGCGCTACGGAATCGGCCGGACACCCTGGAGCGACTACGGCCGGATCTCGCGTCCCTCTCGCTCATCCATCCGGATCCGGGCGACGCGGCGCGCAGGCTCGCGGCCCGCAGGGCCATACGGGTTCAAGTGCGGGGCGCGGGGCGGGTGGGCGCGGCCATCGCCGCGGTGCTCTCGGGCTCCGGGGTGGGCCGGGTCGACGTCCTCGACGGCGGCACCGCGCAGCCGGGGGACGTGGCGCCGGGCGGGCTGCCCGAGCGGGCGGTGGGCGAGCGGCGCGCGACGGCGGCGGCCCAGCTGGTGCGGCGCACGGCACCGGGCGGTCCCCCGCGCCACGGGAGGGACGCGGAGCGGGCCCCGCTCTCCCTGATCGTGGTGGCCCCGCGCGAGGCACTCGACGTGTACGCGCCGGACGCGGCGGACGCCGAGGAGTGGGTCGGCGCGGGAACACCCCATCTGTACGCGGGAGTTGTGGAGACCACGGGTGTGGTGGGTCCCCTGGTGCTGCCCGGCGGCACCGGATGCGCGGGGTGCCTCTCGCTCGGCCGCGCCGAGCGCGACCCGGGCTGGCCGCGGCTGCTCGCGCAGTGGCGCTCGGGGCGTCGGCGCACCGGCGCACCGGCCTGTGACCTGGCCCTGGCGACCGCGGTCGCGGGTCTCGCGGCGGGGCATGCCCTGGCGTTCCTGGACGGGGATCTTCCGGCCAGTACGGGCCGCCGCTGGGAGGCCTCGCTGCCCTGCCTCGACTGGCGCTCCACACCGATCGAGCCACACGGGGACTGCTTCTGCGGCGCGGTCGGGAACACTCAGGGGGAGCAGGTCTCGGGGGCGGTCGGGCCACACGACACAATGGCCGGGTGACGCCTGCGAGGGCGCTGCTGTCTGGGATTTGGAGGGGCGCATGTCTGATCTTCCCCGGAAGGCGGTCACCCGGACCGCCAAGCTGGCCGCGCTGCCACTTGGCTTCGCGGGCCGGGCCACCTGGGGCCTGGGCAAGCGGATCGGCGGGAAGTCCGCGGAGCTGGTGGCCCGCGAGCTCCAGCAGCGCACCGCCGAACAGCTCTTCAAGGTCCTGGGCGAGCTGAAGGGGGGCGCCATGAAGTTCGGGCAGGCGCTGTCCGTCTTCGAGTCGGCTCTGCCGGAGGAGGTCGCCGGACCTTACCGGGCCGCCCTGACCAAGCTCCAGGAGGCCGCGCCGCCGATGCCGACCCGCACGGTCCACGCCGTCCTGGCGGAGCGGATCGGCGCCGACTGGCGGGAGCTGTTCCTGGAGTTCGAGGAGAAGCCCGCGGCGGCCGCCTCCATCGGGCAGGTCCACCGCGCGGTCTGGCACGACGGGCGCGAGGTGGCCGTCAAGGTGCAGTATCCGGGCGCCGGCGACGCACTGCTTTCGGATCTGACGCAGCTCAGCCGGTTCGCCCGGCTGCTCGGCCCGCTCATTCCGGGGATGGACATCAAGCCGCTCATCGCCGAGCTGCGCGACCGGGTCTCGGAGGAGCTGGACTACGGGCTGGAGGCGCGGGCCCAGCGGGAGCACGCGGCGGAGTTCGCGGGCGACGCCGATGTGCTGGTGCCCGACGTGGTCCACCAGTGCGACCAGGTCCTGGTGACCGAGTGGATCGAGGGGATACCGCTCTCGGACGTGATCAGGGAGGGCACACCGGAGCAGCGGGACCGGGCGGGGCAGTTGCTGACCCGGTTCCTGTTCTCCGGCCCGGCCAGGACCGGCCTGCTGCACGCGGATCCGCACCCGGGCAACTTCCGCCTCCTGCCGCCGGAGAAGCCGGGGGGAGTCTGGCGGCTCGGCGTCCTGGACTTCGGCACGGTCGACCGGCTGCCCGGCGGGCTGCCCGCGACCATCGGCGAGTCCCTGCGGATGACCCTGGATGGCGAGGCCGAGGCGGTCTACGAGCTGCTGCGCGAGGAGGGCTTCGTCAAGGAGTCCATCGACCTGGATCCGGACGCGGTGCTCGACTACCTGCTGCCGATCATCGAACCGGCCCAGGCCGAAGCGTTCACCTTCAGCCGGGGCTGGATGCGCGGGCAGGCGGCCCGGATCGCCGATCCCCGCTCCCCCGCCCACCAGTTGGGCAAGCAGCTCAACCTGCCGCCGTCGTATCTGCTGATACACCGCGTGACGCTGTCCACCATCGGGGTGCTGTGCCAGCTGGACGCGACGGTGCGGATGCGGGACGAACTGGAGGAGTGGATGCCGGGGTTCCTGGCGGACGTTCCGGACGAGCCCGAGCCGGAGGCGGCCGAGGAGGCCTGAGGAGGCCGGCGCTACCACCAGGCGGCGTCGAGCCTGCCTTCGATGGCTCTGATGTTGGCGCGGGCGCAGGCCTCGCAGTAGTAGTGACCGGCGCCGTTCTCGACCGAGTAGGTCCACGTCGGCGGTGGGCCCTCGGCCGGAGCCGGGGTCCCGCAGTGGGAGCACACGATGGTTTCGGCCACCGGCCGATTCTGGTCGTCCACCGTGCGACGATACCGCCGCGCCGGGCACCGCGGAGCACAACGCACCGCGGGGGCCGGTCCGTTCGGACCGGCCCCCGCCGTCTTACGTTCTGCTTCTGTTGTTTCTGTTGCGTTCGTGGTCGTGCCGACCACGTGCCGGCCGTCAGTGCATGACGGCCATGGCGAGGGCGCGGCGGGCGCGCATCGACGCGCGCTCGGCGCGCCGCTGCATACGCCGGGCGGCGACCAGGCGCACGGCCTGGCGCTCCACCTCGGCTTCCTGCAGTCGCTGATGCATATGCGCACGGGCCAGGGCTTCTGGCATGAGTTGCATTTCGAGGGTCCTGTTCTGGCGCGACTCGTTCGCGCCGGTGGTGGTGAAGTCTGGGGTCGCGGAGCCGGTGGGCTCGCTGGCGGACGTCGTCATCGGGGCCTGCTTCTGGGGGTCGTTCGTTCGGGGGTGGTCGATGGTTCCCGGGCGGTTCATGCTGCGACCGGGTTCTTGCGCGGACGGCCACGCGGCCGCTTGCGGGCCACGACCACACCCTGGACGAAGAGCTCGCCGCCCCAGACGCCCCACGGCTCGCGCCGCTCCTTGGCACCCGCGAGGCAGGCGGCCATCAGGGGGCAGGTCTGGCACAGGGACTTGGCGTACTCGACATCGGCCGGCGACTCGGCGAAGAAGACCTCCGGGTCGAAGGAACGGCAGGGGACGGGTACGCCGAGGTTCTCGATGGCGTCGTCGAGCGCGGTGAGCGCGGTGAGGGGAGTCAAGGCGGGGTCCTCCGTGAGACCGGGCGGGGGGAGAGTCGGGGCGGGCGGTACGGACGGGGCGTGCGCTTCGAGTTGCACGGTGGTTTCAACCTCGTCTTGTCGTGTTCGGCTGTCGGTCCGGCCGGTCGGCCGGGTGTCGGCTGGTACCGAGGCCCCCTTCACTCCGTCCGTCCCGTTCGGGACAAACAGAAGGGCCGCGGATCCCTGATGGGGTTCCGCGGCCCTGAAGGCGCCTGCCTGATCTGGATCAGGCTGGATCACTCCAGGGTTCGAGCCCACGGAAGGCCCACATCATGTGGTGCTGGTACTTCTGCGTCTGCTTCTCGGCTCCGGCACCGGTCGCCGCGAAGGCGTGGGCCTGGGCCCGTCCCTTCGCTACTGCTGCTCCCGGCGCCTGAATCGGTCGCTCATTACGCTCATCACGCACGGGGAGGCTCGTCAGGGACGCCGGAGCGGCGGCGAAGAGGCCGACCAGACCGGAGACGCCGGTGGACAGACCGGTGCCCTGGAACGAAGAGCCGAGCGTGCAGGTGGCGGCGACCGAGCGGTCCGTCACTTTGGTGCTGATGAAGCTGGTGTTGGTCTCGTTGTAGCTGGCCACTGGTCTCGCCTCCTCTCGGCGTCTCGGGGACTTCGGCCTCGCGGCCTGATCCCATGCGTATTCGGATAAGTACAGCTAAGTACAGCACGGAGACCAGGCTTCGGAGAAGCTCCCGTTTCCGTGGTTAAGAACCTATGGGGATTCCTGGGGCGGGCGCAAACTATTTTTTCGACGAGTTTTCACGAACCCGCGTCGTCGACTCCTCCAGGCTCGTCACCTGCGCAGATGGCCAGTACGTCGGTGCCGAAGCGGTCCAGCTTGCGGGCGCCGACGCCGGAGATCACCGCGAGCTCGTGCCCGGTGGACGGCACGGCCTCCGCGATCGCCATCAGCGTCTTGTCCGTGAAGACGACGTACGGCGGCATGCCCAGCTCCTTCGCCTGGTGGGAGCGCCAGTCACGGAGCCGCTCGTACAGCGCCTCGTCCATGTCCGACGGGCAGTCCTCGCAGCGCATCAGTTTCATCTCGCCGGCCTCGGTGAGTGTTTTCCCGCACACCCGGCACAGCACCGGCCCCCGCCGGACGCGCTTGCGCACCGCGGGGCCGCGCTCGACGCCTCCGGTGCCGCCCGCGACCGGACGCGCCGCGCGGGAGCCGGAGCCGGGCCGCAGGCCGTTCAGGAAGCGGCTGGGGCGGCGGCTCGCCCGGCCGCCGGGAGAGCGCGAGAGCGACCAGGAAAGACCCAGGTGGATCCGGGCCCGGGTGACGCCGACGTAGAGCAGCCGGCGCTCCTCCTCGATCTGCTCGTCCGTCTTGGCGTACGTGATCGGCAGCATGCCCTCGGTGAGGCCGACCAGGAACACGGCGTCCCACTCCAGGCCCTTGGCCGCGTGCAGCGAGGCGAGGGTGACGCCCTGGACGGTCGGGGCGTGCTGGGCGGCCTTGCGCTCGTGGAGCTCGGCCACCAGGTCGGCCAGGCTCGCCTCGGGCCTCGCCTGCGCGTAGTCCTCGGCGAGGCGGACCATCGCGGCCAGCGACTCCCACTTGTCGCGCACCGCGCCCGAGCCCGTCGGGGGCAGCGCCGTCCAGCCCTTGGTGCCGAGCACCGCCCGCACCTGGGAGGGCACGTCCACGGCGTCGTCCAGCAGCGAGTCGTTGCGGCCCGCCACGGAGGCGCCGCCGAGCGCGACCATCGCCTCGAGCACCTCGGGGCGCTCGAAGAACCGCTCGGCGCCGCGCAGCTGGTAGGGCACGCCCACGTCCGCGAGGGCCTGCTCGTAGACCTCGGACTGGGCGTTGATGCGGTACAGCACGGCGATCTCGCCGGCCGGCACACCGGAGCGGATGAGGTCGCGGATGCGCCGGGCCACGCCCTCGGCCTCGGCGGGCTCGTCGCCGTACTCCGTGTAGACCGGGTCCGGGCCCTTGTCGCGCTGCGAGACCAGTTCGAGCCGGTGCTCGGCGGCGCGGCCGCTCGCCTGGTTCAGCAGCCCGTTGGCCAGGTGTACGACCTGGGGGGTGGAGCGGTAGTCGCGGACCAGCTTGACCACCGTCGCGTTCTGGTGGCGGGTGCGGAAGTCGAGCAGGTAGTCCGGGGTGGCGCCGGTGAAGGAGTAGATGGTCTGACTGGCGTCGCCCACCACGCACAGGGTGTCGCGGTCGCCCAGCCACAGTTCGAGCAGGCGCTGCTGGAGGGGGCTGACGTCCTGGTACTCGTCCACCACGAAGTGCTGGTACTGGCGGCGGACCTCCTGCGCGATGTCGTCGCGGTACTGGAGCACGCCGACCGTGAGGAGCAGCACGTCCTCGAAGTCGATCACCGCGCGGTCCTGCTTGAGCTGCTCGTACATCCGGTAGACCTGGGCGATCTCGGCCGGGTCGCGGGGCGCCTCGCGGTGCGATTTGGCGACGGCCGCCGGGTAGTCGCCGGGGACGGTCTGGGTGACCTTCGCCCACTCGATCTCTCCGGTCACGTCGCGCAGCTCGTTGCGGTCGAGGCGCAGCCGGCAGCGGGCGGCCGCCTCGGCGACCAGCTGGACCTTGCGCTCGACGAGGCGGGGCATGTGCTGGCCGCCGACCGCTCTGGGCCAGAAGTACTGGAGCTGCCGCAGGGCCGCGGAGTGGAAGGTGCGGGCCTGCACGCCGCCCACGCCGAGCTCGCGCAGCCGGCCGCGCATCTCGGCGGCCGCCCGGTTGGTGAACGTGACGGCCAGCACCCCGCCGGGCGGCAGGATGCCGGACCGCACTCCGTACGCGATCCGGTGGGTGATCGCGCGGGTCTTGCCGGTGCCCGCGCCGGCCAGCACGCACACCGGGCCGTGCAGGGCCGTGGCGACCTCGCGCTGCTCGGGGTCGAGCCCGTCGAGCACCGCGTCGGCCGTGTCGGGGACCCGCGGGAAGAGAGTGGAGTGCGTTGCTGATGTCACCCCGCCATGCTGCCAGGTCGCCCGGGACGGGTGTGCCGCGTTGTCCACAGGTGGCGCCCGCAGTCGTACTAACGCGGGGCGTGCCGCCGGTCGCGGGCCGCGGGACACCGGGCCGGGCGGCCGCCGGAGGCCCGTCGTGGCGATTGGGTCACATGGGGGCGCCGCGCGGGAATGGTGGCCGGGCCCCGTACGTTCCACCCCCTGCGGAACCGCATTCGGCGGGGCGCGCACGCCAGTCAGCGATACAGAGGAGCGCGAGACACATGCCGGGCACTGTGACGATGTACAGCACCACCTGGTGCGGCTACTGCCAGCGGCTGAAGAAGCAGATGGACCGCGAGGGCATCGCGTACGACGAGGTGAACATCGAGCACGACCCGGCCTCGGCGGCGTTCGTGGAGAAGGCCAACGGCGGCAACCAGACGGTGCCGACCGTGCTGTTCGCCGACGGGTCCACGCTGACCAACCCCTCGCTGGCGCAGGTCAAGCAGAAGATCGGCGTCTGAGCGCGGCGCGCACGAGCCCGTGCGGGCGATCCGCCCGACCGAGCGGAAAGGCCCCCGTCCAACCGTGGACGGGGGCCTTCCGCATGCCTGGGCCGGAGCGCCGGCCAAGCTCAGCGCGTCGGCTTCGGCAGCGGCCTGCCGTACCAGAGCTCGATGAGGCGGGCCGCGAT
The DNA here is from genome assembly GCF_056431605.1 of Streptomyces sp. NPDC045846. Taxonomy (NCBI): domain Bacteria; kingdom Bacillati; phylum Actinomycetota; class Actinomycetes; order Kitasatosporales; family Streptomycetaceae; genus Streptomyces; species Streptomyces sp. NPDC045846. Next base: position 155,363 of record NZ_JBWKKJ010000007.1, read on the forward strand.
CGAGATGCCGTACGGGGGCAGCACCTCGCCGGACTCGAAGGCCGCGGCCAGGTCCTCGCGGGAGAACCAGCGGGCCTCGTGGATCTCCTCGCCGTCCACGTTGATCTCGGACGAGGTGGCCTTGGCCATGAAGCCGAGCATCAGGCTGGACGGGAAGGGCCAGGGCTGGCTGGCCACGTACTCGACCGGGCCGACCGTGACGCCCGCCTCCTCGAACACCTCGCGGCGCACCGACTGCTCGATGGACTCGCCGGGCTCGACGAAGCCCGCGAGGGTGGAGAAGCGGCCCTCGGGCCAGTGCACCTGGCGGCCGAGCAGCGCCCGGTCGTGCTCGTCGGTGACCAGCATGATCACCGCGGGGTCGGTGCGCGGGTAGTGCTCGGCGCCGCAGGCCGGGCAGCGGCGGATGTGGCCGGCCGCCGCGATCACGGTGCGCTCGCCGCAGCGGGAGCAGAAGCGGTGCAGGCGCTGCCAGTTCTCCAGGGCGACGGCGTGCGTCATCAGGCTCGCGTCGCGCGGTGACAGCAGCAGGCCGGCCTCGCGCAGCCCCGCGGGCCGGGCCGACTGGTCCATCCGCCCGGGCAGCGCGTCCTTCTGGAGGGCGAAGTAGCTGACGCCGTCCTCGTCGGTGCCCAGGAAGTAGCGGTGGGTCTCGGTCACCGGGGCCTCGAAGGCCGGGGTCATGACGAGCTCGGTGGGCCCGTCGCCGCCGTCCGCCGGTTCGTCGATCAGGACCTGTCCCCCGGAGACCACGAAGACCCGGGTCGTGGGGTGGCTCCAGGCAGCCGCGAGCCAGGCCTCGTCGAGGCGGTGGTGCGCGGCCCGGTCGATGCCGCTGGGCGCGGTGAGACCGATGGGCGTGGCGAGCCCGATCGGCTGGTCCGTGACGGCTTCACTGCTGGTGGTGCTCACAGGTGCTTCCAACTCCCCCGGATGGATGGTGTGTTCAGCGATTTCTGTCAGCCGGTGGCGCGGGCTGAGGGATCAGGCTGTCGTGGCGGCGAGGTCGCTCCACAGGTGGGCGGAGGTCTCGACGCCCTTGAACAGCAGGTCCAGTTCGACCTTCTCGTTCGGCGCGTGCCAGCCGTCGGAGGGGACCGAGATCCCCAGGAAGAGGACGGGCGCCGCCAGTACGTCCTGGAGGTCGGCGGCGGGGCCCGAGCCGCCCTCGCGGGTGAAGCGGACCTTCGTGCCGAAGGCCGCGGTCATGGCGCGGACGACGGCCTGGAGGGCGGGGTGGCCGAGCGGCGTCAGACACGGCCGGGTGCCCGCGCTCCAGGTGATCTCGTGCCGGATCCCGGCGGGGATCCGCCCGGCGACCCAGTCGGTGACGAGCTTCCCGATGTCCTTCGGGTCCTGGCCCGCGACCAGGCGGAAGGACAGCTTCACCATCGCCGAGGACGGGATGATCGTCTTGCCGCCGGGGCCCTGGTAGCCGCCGCCGATGCCGTTGACCTCGGCGGTCGGGCGCGCCCAGATCCGCTCCAGGGTGGAGAAACCGGCCTCGCCCAGCGGCGCCGTCGATTTGGCGGTGTCCAGCCAGGCCGCCTCGTCGAAGGGCAGCTCGGCGAAGAGCTCGCGCTCGGCGTCGGTCAGCTCGGCGATGCCGTCGTAGAAGCCCGGGACGGTGACGTGCTCGTCGGCGTCGTGCAGGGCCGCGACGAGACGGGCCGCGGCGGTCGCCGGGTTGGGCACCGCGCCGCCGAAGGAGCCGGAGTGGATGTCCTGGCCGGGACCGTACAGCTGGATCTCGCACTCGGCGAGGCCGCGCATGCCCGTGCATACGGTGGGGGTGTCCTCGGACCACATGCCGGTGTCGGACACGATCACGGCGTCCGCGGCGAGGCGCTCGGCGTGCTCCTCGACCAGGGCCCGGAAGTGCGGCGAACCCGACTCCTCCTCACCCTCGACGAGCAGCTTCAGGTTGACGGCGGGGGCGGTGCGGCCGGTGGCGGCGAGGTGCGCGCGGACGCCGAGGGTGTGGAAGAACACCTGGCCCTTGTCGTCGGCGGCGCCGCGCCCGTACATCCGGCCGTCGGTGATCACCGGCTCGAAGGGGTCGGTGTGCCAGCCGTCCTCGCGGGCGGCGGGCTGCACGTCGTGGTGGCCGTAGACCAGGACGGTGGGCGCGCCCGGCTCGCCCGAGGGCCACTCGGCGTAGACGGCGGGGGCGCCGGGGGTGTCCAGGATCTCGGCGACCGGGAAGCCCGTCTCGCGGAGCTTGGCGGCGAGCCACTCGGCGCTGCGTCGTACATCGGCGTCGTGGTCGGGCTGGGCCGACACGGACGGGATGCGCAGCCACTGTGCGAGGTCGCCGAGGAAGGCGGCGCGGTGCTGCTCGATGTAGGCGCGCACCGTCGCGGTGGCGGTCTGGACGGCGCTGTCCGGGGTCTCGCTCATGCCCTTGAGCCTATCCGGCCGCAAGCGGTGGCCGGTCCTCCGGTCCGCCCTGCGGACGGTGGCCCAGGAGGATCGCCTCCAGCTCGGCCCGGCCCGGCAGCCGAGCCGGACGGACCGTCTCACCTGTGCGTACGTACACGAACGCGGCGTCGACCGATTCCGGCGGCACGCCCGTCTGCTCGGCCCAGGCGACCCGGTAGACCGCCAGCTGGAGCGGGTCCGCGGTGGCCTGCCGACCGGTCTTCCAGTCGACGATCTCGTACGTGGCGAGCGTGCCTTCGCCCTCCTTGTAGACGGCGTCGATGCGGCCTCTGATCACCCGGCCCGCGAGCGTCAGCTGGATGGGCGCCTCGGTGCGGAACGGGGTGCGGGCCGCGTACGGGGTGCGCTCGAAGGCCTCCTTGAGGGCGGCGAGGTCGCGCTCGTCCGCGATGTCGGCGTCGCTTTCGTCCGCTCCCGGCAGCTCGTCGGGGCCGAGCATGGGCAGCGGGAGTTCCTCGAAGCGGGACTCCACCCAGGCGTGGAAGCGGGTGCCCCGGCGCGCGGCGGGCTGCGGGCGGCGCGGCATGGGGCGGGCCAGGTCCCGGGCGAAGCCGTCGGGGTCGGCGGCCAGCTTCAGCAGCTCGGACGCGGTGAGCGAGGCCGGCACCGCCACGTCGAGGGTGGTGGCGCGGGCCCGGCGGAGCTCGGTGGTGAGCGCCTCCAGGTCGCGGTCCCAGGAGTGCAGCGTGCGGCGGTCCTCGGGGGTCAGGCGGGGGGCCGGGATGCCGCCGGGGACGAGGCCGTGTTCGCGGGCCCGGGGGCCCGCACCGGGCCCGGTCCGGGTGTGCTCGGCGGGCGCGGACCGCGTGGTGGGCGTCGCGGTGGCCGGGCGCTCCTCGGTCAGCAGGTGCCAGTCGTCGGCGAAGTCGGCGGGGTCGCCGAGATCGCCGAGATCGCCCGGCTGGGCGAACTCCCCCTCTCCATAAGGGGGGTTCGCCTCGTCCGGGGGGAAGGCGCCTTCCCCGTACGGCTCGTCCTCGTACAGCTCGCTCTCGTACGGCTCACCCGCGAAAGGCTCGTCGTCGTAAGGCGCGTGCTCGTCGAGGGTGTGCTCGTAGGGGCCGTCCTCGGGGCGCACGCCCTCTTGGGGCGCGCCTTCGTACGGCGCGTCCTCATAAGAGGAGGGCGTTTCGAGGTGCGGGGGCGCCGCTTCCCGGGGGGCCGCCGTCGCCAGGTGGGCCAGGACGCGCTCGGCGGCGGCCCGGCGGCGGGCCAGGGACTCGGGGTCGAGCGGGAGCGGCCAGGCGTGGGTGGTCGCCGACTCGTGGAGGGCCGGGTTCTCGGCGCCCTCGGCCGGTTCGTCCGCCCAGGCCTCGATCTCGCCGTGGCCCGCCGCGCAGTGCTCGTACAGCGCGTGCAGGAACGCGGAGGGCCCCCGGGGCTTCTTCTGGCTCGGGCCCCACCAGTGTCCCGAGCCGAGCAGCAGGGAGCGGGGGCGGGTGAACGTGACGTATCCCAGGCGCAGTTCCTCGGTGTGCTGGTGCTCCTTCATCGCCTCCTTGAAGGACTTGAGGCCCTTCGCGTCCCACTCGTCCACCACGGGCAGCGTGGGGGCGTCGCCGCGCAGCGCGTGCGGGAGGACCTTCGCCTGGGCCGTCCACGCCTCCCTCGACTGCGTGGACGGGAACGTTCCGGTGACCAGGCCCGGGACGGCGACCACGTCCCACTCCAGGCCCTTGGACTTGTGGGCGGTGAGCACCTTCACCGTGTTCTCGCCGCCGGGCAGCGCGTTGTCCAGGCCCTTCTCGTACTGCGCGGCGGTGCGCAGGAAGCCGAGGAAGGCGAGGAGGGACGCCTCGCCGTCGAGCGCGGCGAAGCTCGCCGCCGTGTCGAGGAAGCCGGAGAGCGTCTCGCGGCGGCGGGCGGCCAGGGCGTGCGGGGAAGCCGAGAGCTCGACTTCGAGGCCGGTGACGGTCAGGACCCGGTGCAGGACGTCCATGAGCGGGTCGGCGAGCGAGCGGCGCAGATCGCGCAGTTCGGCGGCGAGGCGCGCGAAGCGGACGCGGGCCTCGGCGGAGAAGGGCAGCCCGTCGTCGTCGGCGCCTTCGAGGAAGGTGTCCAGGGCGTCGGCGAGCGAGATCACCTCGGCCGGGTCGACCCCTTCGACGGCGTCGGCGAGGCGCTGGTCGGGGTCGTCGGATTCGCTCGGCGGACGGCGGACGAGATGGCGGGCGCGGCGGCCCAGCAGGGCCAGGTCGCGGGGGCCGATGCGCCAGCGCGGGCCGGTCAGGATCCGCACGAGCGGGGCGTTGGCGCCCGGGTCCTGGAGGACCTCGCAGACCGCCACCAGGTCGGCCACCTCCGGCAGGTGGAGCAGCCCGGACAGGCCCACGACCTCGACGGGAACGTCGCGGGCCACCAGCGCGCCCTGGATCTGCGGGAAGTCGCCCGCCGTACGGCACAGGACGGCGATCTCGCCGGGCGCCTTGCCGGTGCGCACCAGGTGCGCGATCGAGTCGGCGAGCCACTCGATCTCCTCCTGGTGGGTGTCGAGCAGGGCTATGCGCACGCTCCCGTCCCGCTCGGCGCCGGGGGCCGGACGCAGCGCCTCCACCCCGGCGTGCATCGAACGCAGCGGCGCAGCAAGGGAGTTGGCGAGGTCGAGGAGGCGGCCGCCGCTGCGGCGGTTCTCCGACAGGGCCTGGCGGGTGGCGGGGCGGCCGTCGGCGTACGGGAAGTGGCGGGGGAAGTCGTCGAGGTTGGCCACCGACGCGCCGCGCCAGCCGTAGATCGCCTGGCAGGGGTCGCCGACGGCGGTCACGGCGTGCCCGGTGCCGCCGCCGAACAGCGCGGCGAGCAGCCGGCGCTGGGCGACCGAGGTGTCCTGGTACTCGTCCAGGAGCACCACCTTGAACTCCTCGCGCAGGATCCGGCCGACCTCGGGGTGGCTGAGGGCGAGCTCGGCCGACAGCGCGATCTGGTCGCCGAAGTCGAGCAGGTCGCGGCTCTTCTTGGCGGCCCGGTAGCGCGTGGTGAGGTCGAGCAGTTCGAGCCGGGCCGCGGCGGCCTCGGGCACCTTGCGCAGCTCGGCGTTGCTGAGCTTGGCGCCCTCCAGGGTGCGCAGCAGCTCCCGGTCGTACGCCGCGAGCCGCTCGGGGCGTACGAGGTGTTCCGCGAGCTCGGCGTCGAGCGCGAGCAGGTCGCTGACCAGGGAGGCGAACGACTTGATCAGCGTCGGGTACGGCCCCGGGGCCTCGCGCAGCACCCGGGCGGCGAGCTGGAACCGGGTGGCGTCGGCGAGCAGCCGCGAGGTGGGCTCCAGGCCTATGCGCAGGCCGTGGTCGGTGAGCAGGCGTCCCGCGAAGGCGTGGTACGTGGAGATGCCCGGCTCGCCCTGCTCCGGCTCCGGGGCGTCCGGATCGGTGATGCCCGCCCTGATCAGCGCGGTGCGCACCCGCTCCGCGAGCTCGCCCGCGGCCTTGTTGGTGAAGGTCAGCCCCAGCACCTGCTCCGGCGCGACCTGGCCGGTGCCCACCAGCCACACCACCCGGGCGGCCATGACGGTGGTCTTGCCCGATCCGGCTCCGGCCACGATGACCTGCGGGGCGGGCGGGGCGGTGATGCACGCCGTCTGCTCCGGGGTGAACGGGATGCCGAGGAGCTCTTTGAGCTGCTCGGGGTCGGTGAGGTGGGTGGGCACGTCGGCAAGGGTAGTGGGGGGTGCTGACAATGCGGGTTCCGTGCGGGTGGGGGTGGGTGCGGTGGGGGTTCTCCCCCACCCCGCCCCTTCCCTCAACCCTCCGGGGGTGGGGGGAGGGTTGTTTGCTTCCGGGGGCTGCGCCCCCGGGCCCCCCGCGGGGGCTTCGCCCCCTGCACCCCCTTCGGGGCTCCGCCCCGGACCCCGGCGGGGATCGGGCCCGGGCCCCCTCGGGACGGGTTACTCCACCACCTGGCGGCCCTCCGGCTGGGCCGTGCACGAGGCTCGGAAGGTGCAGTGGGTGCAGTGGGTTCCCGGGGTCGGGGTGAAGCGTTCGTCCAGGACCTTGCCCGCCGCCGTGGCCAGCAGGTCGCCCACCCATTCGCCCGCCAGGGGCTGCTGGGCCTGCACCTTGGGGTAGGCGTCGCCTCCCTCGCGTTGGGGGGCGGGCTGGCGCAGGTGGACCAGCTCGGCGCCGCCCGGGTCCGGGCGGCGGCCCTCGAAGGCCTCGTCCAGGGCGCCCTCGCGGACCGCCAGCTGGTAGACGGCGAGCTGCGGATGGGCGGCGACCTCGGCGGCGGTGGGCGCCTGCTTGCCGGTCTTGAAATCGACCACGTACGCGCGGCCCTCGACGTCCCGCTCGACGCGGTCCATGGAACCCCGGATGCGCACCTCGTACTCGCCCGCCTCCAGGGTCACGTCGAAGCCGTGTTCCGTGGCGACGGGGGTGCGGCCCGCGCGGTCCAGGGTGTGCCACTGGAGGAAGCGTTCCAGGGCGGCGCGCGCGTTCTGCTTCTCTTGGTCCGACTTCCAGGGCGCGTCGAAGGCGAGCGCGTCCCAGACCGAGTCGAGCCGCTCCATCAGGACGGCGAGGTCGGCGGGCGTACGGCCGGAGGCGACCTCGTCGGCGAGTACGTGGACCACGTTGCCGAAGCCCTGGGCCGCTGTGGCGGGCGCGTCGGCCTTCACCTCGCGGCCCAGGAACCACTGGAGGGCGCAGGTGTTGGCGAGCTGGCCCAGGGCGCTGCCGGACAGCGCCAGGGGCACGTCGCGGTCGCGCAGCGGGACCTGCGAGCGGGTCGGCTCTTCCAGGCCCCACCAGCGGTGCGGATGCGCGGCCGGGACCAGCGGCTGGCCCTCGTCGTCGGTGAGCGCGGCGAGGCGGCCCAGACGTTCGGCGGCCGCTTCGCGCAGCGCCTCGGAGGCCTCCGGGTCGACGGTGGTGGCGCGCAGCTCGGCCACCAGGGCGGCGACCGCGAGGGGGCGGCGGGGGCGGCCGGTGGTGTCACGGGGCTCCACGCCCAGCTCGGTGAGGAAGCGGGAGGGCTGGTCGCCGTCGTCGGCCGGGGCCTTGACGGCGGTGACCACGAGGCGGTCGCGGGCGCGGGTCGCCGCGACGTAGAAGAGGCGTCGTTCCTCCGCCAGCAGGGCGCCCGGGGTGAGCGGTTCGGCCAGCCCGTCGCGGCCGATGCGGTCGGCCTCCAGGAGCGAGCCGCGGCGGCGCAGGTCGGGCCAGAGCCCTTCCTGCACCCCGGCGACCACGACCAGGCTCCACTCCAGGCCCTTGGAGCGGTGGGCGGTCATGACGCGCACCGCGTCCGGGCGGACGGCCCGGCGGGTCAGGGTGTCGGCCGCTATGTCCTGCGCGTCGACCTCTTCGAGGAAGTTGAGCGCGCCCCGGCCGCCGGTGCGCTCCTCGGCGCGGGCCGCGGTGTCGAACAGGGCGCACACCGCGTCGAGATCGCGGTCGGCGGCCCGGCCGCCCGCACCGCCGCGCAGCGCCGCGCGCTCCAGCCGCTGCGGCCAGGGGGTGCCGTTCCACAGCTCCCACAGCGCCTCGGCGGCCGTCCCGCCGCCCTCCAGGAGCTCGCGGGCCTTGCGCAGCAGGGCGGCGAGGCGCTGGGCGCCGCGGGCGTACGAGGGGTCGTGCGCGACGAGGCGTTCGGGTTCGGCGAGGGCGCGGGCGAGCAGCACGTCGGAGGGGGCCGGAACGCGGTTGCCCGCGGCCCGCTCCTCGTCGCGCAGGGCCCGTCCGAGGCGCCGCAGGTCGGCCGTGTCCATGCCGCCCAGCGGCGAGGTGAGCAGGGTGTGCGCGGTCTCGGGGTCGAGCCAGGAGGGGGGCTCCGCCGGGCCGGTCGCGGTCGCACGGCGGGGGTGGACGAGGCTGACCCGACCGGGCGCGAAGGCCCCGGCCCCGCTCTTGAGCGCCGCCCGCGCGACCTGCCGCAGCGCGGTGAGGAGCGGCGCGGCCGCGGGCTCGTCGCGCAGCGGGGTGTCCGCGCCGGAGGTGTCGACGGGGATGCCCGCCGTGGTCAGGGCGCGGCGCAGCGCCGGGATGGTGCGGGTGCCCGCGCGGACCAGGACCGCCATCTCCCGCCAGGGCACACCCTCTTCGAGGTGGGCGCGGCGCAGCAGGTCCGCGATGTGCTCCAGCTCGGCGGAGGCCGTCGGGTAGGTGTACGTCTCGACGCGGCCGCCGGTGCGGGTGGGCGCCAGGTCGCGGTGCGCGCGGACCTGTTCGGCGGGGAGGCGCGGCAGCGGCATGCGGCGGGTCAGCAGCCGGGTGGCGGCCAGGAGCGCGGTGCCCGAGCGGCGCGAGGTGGTGAGCACCTCGACCGGCGCCGGGCTCCCGTCCGCGCGCGCGAAGGTGTCGGGGAAGTCGAGGATGCCGTTGATGTCGGCTCCCCGGAACGTGTAGATGGACTGGTCGGGGTCGCCGAACGCCACCAGCGTGCGCCCGCCGCCCGCCAGCGCCCGCAGCAGCCGGACCTGCGCCGGGTCGGTGTCCTGGTACTCGTCGACGAGCACCGCGTCGTAGGAGGGCAGCTCGACGCGCTCGGCGAGCAGCACCGCGCGGTGCACGAGCTCCGCGTAGTCCAGGACGCCCTGGAGGTCGAGGACGTCGAGGTACTCGGCGAGGAACGCCGAGGCCGCCTTCCAGTCCGGCCGCCCCGCCCGCTGGGCGAAGCGGGCCAGGGCGTCGGGTCCGAGGCCGAGTTCGCGGCTGCGGGCGAGCACCGCGCGCACCTCGTCGGCGAAGCCGCGCGTGGTCAGACAGGCCCGCAGTTCGTCGGGCCAGCTCACGTGCGCGAGCCCGCCCCGCTGGAGGTCGATCTGGCCGGCCAGCAGATCGCGTACGGCCACGTCCTGTTCGGGGCCGGAGAGCAGCCGCAGGGGCTCGCGGAACAGCTGGGCGTCCTGGTGCGCCCGGACCAGCGCGTAGCAGTACGAGTGGAACGTGGTCGCCTGCGGGCTCTTCGCGCCCGCGCCGAGGCGCAGCGCCATGCGGTCGCGGAGCTCGACCGCCGCCTTGCGGCTGAAGGTGAGCACCAGGACGCGCTCGGGATCCGTGCCGGCCGCGACCCTGGCCGCGACGGCCTCGACCAGCGTGGTGGTCTTGCCGGTGCCGGGCCCGGCGAGCACCAGAAGCGGACCGGAGCCGTGGTCAACCACCCTGCGCTGCGGTGCGTCAAGGAGAGGGGGATCCACCGGGTCCGGCGGTGTGCGCACCAGTCGGTACGCGCCGGGGGACCGCCGACGTGCCTGCTGGTACGTCGTACGCCCGGTGGAGGAGGAGGAGCTCACGTGGATCGCCGGTCCTGGTGGGTGTGCTGGTGGTGAGGGTGTGGACGGGGCCTGCGCGGCCGGCGCAGACCCTCGACGGTACGCCGAACCGTGCCCGGCACGCAGCGGGTCATCCGTACGGTCCTCAGGCCGCCCCCGGCGGCGCCGGATGGCGGAAGCTGTCAGGTATGAGACGCCCCGCCGCCGACCGCGCCGCCGCCGGAGCCGTCCCAGCGCGCCCGTCTCATGTCGAGCCGCGGCAGATGGCCCTCGGCGGACCGGCCCGCCTCGCGCAGCGGTGTGCCCTCGTCCCGGTAGTGCTCCAGGGCGCGCAGCTCGTGCCCGGGCAGCAGCGCGCCGTCCGACCGCACCACCCGCCACCAGGGCACCGCGCCGCCGTAGAGCGCCATGGCCCGGCCGACCTGGCGCGGCCCTCCCTCGCCGAGCCACTCCGCGACGTCCCCGTACGTCATCACCCGGCCGGGCGGAATGTGCTCGGTCACTTCGAGCACCCGCTCCGCGTATGCGGGGATCTCGGGCAGCGGCTCGCCCGCCCGGTCCCTCTGCTGCTGGCTCATCCGCTCCATCCTGCCGTACGCCACCGACAGTCGTCCCGGGCCCGGTCGTACCCGGGCGCGCTCCGGCCGGGGAGTGCGCACGGGGCGCAGCTCACACCGCGCACGCCCGGGCAATGCACCCTGATGCCCCCCTGGGATCTCTGGACATGCCACCATCATGCGGGCGGTGAGCGGTGATACGAGACAGAGACAAGACGGACGAGTCAGCGAAGGAGCGGGGCGTGCAGCCACCCGAGGCGGCGGCGAGCAGCACCCCCGGAGCGGGGCGGCAGCCCGCCGCGTCCGGTGCTGGTGAGCCGTCGGACGAGGCGGGAACTCCCGGCGCCGGGGCGGACGGCTCCAGCGGCGACGCGGGCCACGAGCGCTCCGGCGCCTTCGAGGACGCCGGAGGCCCCGGCCGCCCGCAGGACTCCGGCGCCCCGGAGGACGGCGAGGGCGGCGAGCCCCTGTGCGACGACACGTCGGGCTCGATCGAGCGCGTCTCGGTGGACGAACCGCTGCTGCCCGCGCGCGTGCACCGTCCCTCGGACCTGCTCCGGCTGCTCACCGGTGTGCTCGCCATCGCCGCCGTACTGGCCATCGCCGCGTTCGCGCACGGCACCACGTCCGGCCTGGAAGACGACATCGCCAAGGGCACCACCGGCACCCCCGACGTCCTGATCCGCCTCGCCGGGCTCGCCTCCAGCATCGCCGTCCTCGTGCTGCCCGTCGCCTTCGCCATCGAGCGGCTGATCAAACGCGACGGGCTGCGCATCGCGGACGGGGTGCTCGCCGCGGTCCTCGCGCACGGCGTCGCCCTCGCCACCGACCTGTGGGTCGCCAAGTCCGCACCCGGCTCGATCACCGAGGCGCTGACCCGGCAGACCGCGTCGGGCACCCTCACCGACCCCGTGCACGGCTATCTCGCCCCCGTCATCGCCTACATGACGGCCGTCGGCATGGCCCGCAGACCCAGATGGCGCGTGGCGCTGTGGGCGGTGCTGCTGCTCAACTCCTTCGCGGTGCTCGTCGGCAGACAGACCACCCCGTTCTCGATCATCGTGACGATCCTGATCGGCTGGACGGTCGCGTACGGCACGCTCTACGCGGTCGGCTCGCCCAATGTGCGGCCCACCGGGCAGACCCTGCTCGCGGGCCTTCGCCACGTCGGCTTCAACCCGGTGTCCGCGCTGCGCGCCGAGGACGTGCCCGACTCGATGGAGCAGGGCGAACGCGGCCGGCGCTATCTGGTCACGCTGGAGGACGGGCCGCCCCTCGACGTCACGGTCGTCGACCGCGAACAGCAGGCCCAGGGCTTCTTCTACCGCGTCTGGCGCCGTCTGACGCTGCGCTCCATCACCACCCGCCGCTCGATCCAGTCGCTGCGCCAGGCCCTGGAGCAGGAGGCGCTCCTCGCGTACGCGGCGATCGCGGCCGGGGCCAACGCGCCCAAGCTGATCGCCACGTCGGAGCTCGGCCCGGACGCCGTGATGCTGGTGTACGAGCACACCGGTGGCCGCTCCCTGGACTCCCTGGAGGACAAGGAGATCACCGACGACCTGCTGCGCGAGACGTGGCGGCAGGTGGAGGCGCTCCAGTCGCGACGGATCGCGCACCGCAGGCTGGCGGGCGACGCGATCCTGGTGGATCGTTCCGGCAGGGTGATCGTGACCGATCTGCGCGGCGGTGAGATCGCGGCGGGCGACATCGTGCTCCGGATGGACATCGCCCAGCTGCTCACCACCCTCGGCCTGCGGGTCGGCGCCGAGCGCTCGGTGGCCTCCGCGCTCGACGTGCTCGGCCCGGACGCGGTCGCCGACAGCCTCCCGCTGCTCCAGCCCATCGCGCTGAGCCGCTCCACCCGGGCGACGCTGCGCAAGCTCGGCCGCGAGCAGGCGCAGCGCGAACGCGAGGCGGTCCTGGAGGCCTCGGACGCGGCGAAGGAGGCGAAGGCGGCGGAGGCGGCCGCCGCCAAGGAGGCCGCGGCACACCCCGAGGCCGTGCCCGCCGCGCCCGACGACCGCAAGGCGGTCAAGGCCGAGAAGAAGGCCGAGAAGCTCGCCATCGACGAGGCCCTGGAGGAGGCGCACGAGGACGATCTACTGACCCAGATCCGCCACCAGGTGCTGCTGATCCGTCCGCTGGCACCCGTCGAGCCGGTGCGCCTGGAGCGCATCAAGGTGAAGACGCTGATCAGTTTCGTGGCGGGCGCCTTCGCCGCGTACTTCCTCCTGGTGCAGCTCACCAACATCAAGTTCGGCGATCTGATCGCGAACGCCCAGTGGGGCTGGGTCGCGGCGGCCGTGCTGTTCTCGGCGCTGTCCTACCCCGCCGCCGCGGCCAGCCTGCTCGGCTTCGTGCCCGAGCGGGTGCCGTTCTGGCGGGCGGTGATCGCGCAGGTCGCGGGGTCGTTCGTGAAGCTGGTGGCGCCCGCCGCGGTCGGCGGCGTCGCCCTCAACACGCGGTTCCTCCAGCGCGCGGGGGTACGGCCGGGGCTCGCGGTGGCGAGCGTCGGCGCGTCGCAGCTCTTCGGGCTCGCCTCGCACATCTCGCTGCTGCTGATCTTCGGGTACGTCACCGGCACCGAGCAGACCTCGGAACTGTCGCCGTCCCGCACCGTGATCGCGGGCCTGCTCACAGCTGCCGTGCTGATCCTGGTGGTCACGGCGGTCCCGTTCCTGCGGAAGTTCGTGGTCAGCCGGGTCCGCTCGCTGTTCGCGGGTGTGGTGCCGCGCATGCTCGACGTCCTCCAGCGTCCGCAGAAGCTCATCACCGGCATCGGCGGCATGCTGCTCCTGACGGGCGTGTTCGTGATGTGCCTCGACGCGTCGATCCGCGCCTTCGGTACGGGGAGCGAGCACACGCTGAGCTACGCGAGCGTGGCGGTGGTCTTCCTGACGGCCAACGCGCTCGGCTCCGCGGCGCCCACTCCTGGCGGTGTCGGAGCGGTGGAGCTCGCGCTGTCGACGGCGTTGACGATCGCGGGCATGACCGCGGAGACGGCGACGTCCGCGGTGCTGCTGTACCGGCTCCTGACGTTCTGGCTCCCGGTACTGCCGGGATGGCTGTGCTTCAACTACCTGACCCGCAAGGGCCAGTTGTAACCCACCCCCGCCAAGCACAGCCCTGCCAGGGGCGCGGGGAACCCCGCGGGTGGCGGCGCTCGCGCTAGAACGCCGCCAGCACCACGCCCAGCAGCATCAGCGACCCCAGGATCTCCACCGCTCCCACCACCCCCACCCTCAGGCCCCGCCCGGGCAGCGCCGCCGCCCGCAGCAGATACAGCGCGAAGGGGATCGCGAGCCACGGGCTCAGGCAGGCGGCCGACACGAGGGCCACCGCGTGGTACCCCACCGAACTCCGGTAGTACGCACGGGAGTCACGCTCCCGGATCATCGTCTTCACGTACGGCACCGTCCCCCCGAAGTACAGGAGGCAGGCCAGCGCCGGGGCCACGCCCGTGCTCCACGCGCCGCCCCCGAGCCGCAGCGCCACGAGCAGCATCGCGCAGGCCGGGACCACCGCCGCGAGGCCGTTGAGCAGGGCGCGTTCCCGATTGCCGTACGCGTAAAGGGTGTTGACGGCGATGAAGGGCGCCGCGCAGGCCGCCGCGACCAGCAGCCAGGGGTGCGCCACCGCGAGGGGGATCCCGCAGACCGCCGTCCCGGCGGCGAAGCAGAGCGCCGGGCGGACGTGGCGGCGCGGCGCCCTCGGGTTGCGCGAGATCCGGCTCAGGCGCAGCCACTGCTGGGCGTGGTGGGCCGCGAGGTAGCCGAGCAGCCAGGCGCCGAGGAGCGGCAGATGCGCCCAGCGGGGGTGCCCGAGGAACGTACCCGCGGCGAAGGGGACGGCGAGCATCGCCCACGCCCCGTGCTGGTTCGGCAGCCACCGGCTCCGGCCCACGACACCCCGCCTTTCCGTTTCCCCGGAATGACCAAAAGTACTGGACGCCGCGTACTTGCGGCGCCTTTCCAGCTTTCCAGCCCTCCCCACGGGACATTTGCGGAATTAGGTCACCGCCCGGTGGGACCAAAGTCCCCGGGTTCCAAGAAAGGGCGGGCGTAAGGTCGTTGATGGCCGTCCGGAGGCGTCCGTATTTCCCGACAGGTCGTCCGGAAAAGGCCCGCTCACATTCTTTTTCCGGGCCGGAGGAGTTTCCGTTGCAGAACAGGGCGCAGACAGAGGCGCGGCACCCTCGCGGCGCCGCCGACGCACTGGTGCGGGCGGGCAGCTTCTTCACCCGCGCCGAGGTCTCCGAGGACCTGCGCACCGTGCACCGCACGGGCGGCCGCCAGGCGGAGTCCTTCTACCGGGACCGCTGGAGCCACGACAAGGTCGTGTACTCGACGCACGGCGTGAACTGCACCGGTTCGTGCCGCTGGAAGGTGTACGTCAAGGACGGCATCATCACCTGGGAGACGCAGGCCACCGACTACCCCTCCGTGGGCCCCGACCGCCCCGAGTACGAACCGCGCGGCTGCCCGCGCGGCGCCTCCTTCTCCTGGTACAGCTACTCCCCCACCCGGGTCCGCCACCCGCACGTACGCGGCGAGCTGCTCCGGATGTACCGCGAGGCGAAGCGGCGGCTCGGTGATCCCGTGCTGGCCTGGGCCGACATCCAGGGCGATCCCGAGCGGCGGCGCCGGTACCAGCGGGCGCGCGGCAAGGGCGGTCTGGTGCGGGCCAGTTGGGAGGAGGCCGTCGAGATCGTCGCGGCCGCCCACGTCCACACCATCAAGGAGCACGGCCCGGACCGGGTCGCGGGGTTCTCCCCCATCCCCGCGATGTCGATGGCCTCGCACGCGGCGGGCGCCCGCTTCCACTCCCTCATCGGCGCCCCGATGCTGTCCTTCTACGACTGGTACGCCGACCTCCCCGTGGCCTCCCCGCAGGTCTTCGGCGACCAGACCGACGTGCCGGAGTCCGGGGACTGGTGGGACGCCGCCTATCTGATGATGTGGGGCTCCAACGTCCCCGTCACCCGCACGCCGGACGCCCACTGGATGACCGAGGCACGCTACCGCGGGCAGAAGGTCGTCACCGTTTCCCCGGATTTCGCGGACAACACCAAGTTCGCCGACGAATGGATGCATCCGCACCCGGGAACCGACGGCGCGCTCGCCCTCGCCATGGGCCACGTCATCCTCAAGGAATTCTTCGTCGACCGGCAGACGCCCTTCTTCACGGATTACGTCCGCCGCTATACGGATCTGCCGTTCCTGGTCTCCCTGAAGGAGACCGAGGAAGGGCTCGTCCCGCACAAGTTCGTCACCGCGGCCGATCTCGGCGAGGACACGGAGAACGCCCAGTGGAAGACCGTCCTCGTCGACGACGCCACGGGGGAACCCGCCGTCCCCAACGGCACGTTGGGCCACCGCTGGGGCGAGAGGCCCGAGTGGAACCTCGACCTGGGTGACATCGTGCCCCGGCTCAGCATGCTGGGCTCCGGCGAGAGTGCCGAGGTCGTGCTGCCCCGCTTCGAGGAGGACGCCGACGGTGTCGTACGGCGCGGCGTCCCGGTCCGGCGCATCGGCGGCCGCCCGGTCACGACCGTGTACGACCTGATGCTCGCCCAGTACGGGGTGGGCCGCGAGGGGCTGCCCGGCTCCTGGCCCGCCTCCTACGAGGACCCGGCCACCCCCGGCACCCCGGGCTGGCAGGAGACCCTCACCTCGGTCCCGGCGGCCCAAGTGGCGCGCGTGGCAAGGGAGTTCGCGCACACGGCCAAGCAGTCCGAGGGGCGTTGCATGATCCTGATGGGGGCGGGCACCAACCACTGGTTCCACTCCGAGACGATCTACCGGGCGTTCCTCGCGCTGCTCACCCTGACCGGCTGCCAGGGCCGCAACGGCGGCGGCTGGGGGCACTACGTCGGGCAGGAGAAGTGCCGCCCGGTCACCGGCTGGGCCACCCTCGCGAGCGCCTCCGACTGGACCCGGCCGCCCCGGCACATGATCGGCGCGGGCTGGTTCTACCTCCACACCGACCAGTGGCGCTATGACACGCTGCCCACCGAGGCGCTGGCCTCGCCGCTCGGCGACGGGCGCTTCGAGGGCATGACCGGCGCCGACTGCCTGGCCGCCTCCGCCCGCATGGGGTGGATGCCGTCGTACCCGACCTTCGACCGCAACCCCCTCGAACTCGGCGACGCGGAGGACCCCGTCCGGCACGTGGTGGACGAGCTGAAGGCGGGGCGGCTCGGCTTCGCGGGCGAGGACCCGGACGCCCCGCGCAACTGGCCGCGCGTCCTGAACGTCTGGCGCGCCAATCTGCTCGGCTCGTCCTCCAAGGGCAACGAGTACTTCCTCAAGCACCTGCTCGGCACCCACTCCAACCTGCCCGACGACGGCCCCCGGTGCGCCCCGCGCGACGTGGCCTGGCACCAGGACGACGTCGAGGGCAAGCTCGACCTGCTGCTCGCGATGGACTTCCGGATGACGTCGACGACGCTGCTCAGCGATGTCGTGCTGCCCGCCGCCACCTGGTACGAGAAGCACGACCTGTCCTCGACCGACATGCACCCCTTCCTGCACGCCTTCACCCCGGCCGTGGACCCGCCGTGGCAGGCCCGCTCCGACTACGACGCCTTCCACGCGCTGGCCGTACGCTTCGGCGAGCTCGCGAAGGAGCACCTGGGGGTGCGCAGGGACGTGGTCGCGACCGCGCTCCAGCACGACACCCCGGGCGGCGAGATGGCCCAGCCCGGCGGGATCGCGCTCGACTGGTCGAAGGGCGAGTGCGAGCCCGTACCCGGCCGGACCATGTACAACCTGACGGTCGTCGAGCGGGACTACGGCGCGGTCGGCGAGAAGTTCGCCGCGCTCGGCCCCCTCGTGGACCGGCTCGGCGTCACCACGAAGGCGATCACCTTCGACGTCGCCGAGGAGGTGGCGTACCTGGGCGAGAAGAACGGCCTGGTGCGCGAGGGGGTGGCCGAGGGCCGCCCGCGTCTGGACACCGCCCAGCGCGCCTGCGAGGCGATCCTGTCGCTGTCCGGCACCTCCAACGGGCGCCTGGCGACGCAGGGCTTCGAGACGCTGGAGCGCCGGACCGGGCAGCGCATGGCGCACCTCGCCGCCGAGGCCGAGGGCAAGCGGATCACGTTCGCGGACACCCAGGCCCGGCCGGTCCCGGTGATCACCTCGCCGGAGTGGTCGGGCAGCGAGTCCGGCGGGCGGCGCTACACCGCGTTCACCGTCAACACCGAGCACCTCAAGCCCTGGCACACCCTGACGGGCCGTCAGCACTTTTTCCTGGACCACGACTGGATCCACGAGGTCGGCGAGGCGCTGCCGGTCTACAAGCCGCCGCTCGACATGCACCGCCTGTACGGCGAACCGGAGTTGGGCTCCACCGACGGGAAGCAGGTCGCGGTCCGCTACCTCACCCCGCACAACAAGTGGGCGATCCACAGCCAGTACCAGGACAACCTGTACATGATGACGCTCGGCCGGGGCGGCCAGACCATCTGGATGTCCCCGCAGGACGCGGAAGCGATCGGCGTGGCGGACAACGACTGGATCGAGGCGGTCAACCGCAACGGCGTGGTCACCGCGCGCGCCATCGTCTCGCACAAGATGCCCGCCGGCACCGTCTACATGAACCACGCGCAGGAGCGCACGGTCGGGGTGCCGAAGACCCAGAAGACCGGCAGGCGCGGCGGCATCCACAACTCGCTGACCCGGATCATGCTCAAGCCCACCCATCTGGTCGGCGGCTACGCCCAGTTGACCTGGGCGTTCAACTACCTCGGCCCGACCGGCAACCAGCGCGACGAGGTCACCGTCATCCGGCGCCGCGACCAGAAGGTGGAGTACTGATGCGCGTGATGGCCCAGATCGCGATGGTCATGAACCTCGACAAGTGCATCGGCTGCCACACCTGCTCGGTCACCTGCAAGCAGGCGTGGACCAACCGGCAGGGCACCGAGTACGTCTGGTTCAACAACGTCGAGACCCTCCCCGGCCAGGGCTATCCGCGCCGCTGGGAGGACCAGGAGAAGTGGAAGGGCGGCTGGGAGCGCACCCGCTCCGGCAAGCTGCGCCTGCGCGCCGGCGGCCGCCTCAAGCGGCTCGGCCAGGTCTTCGCCAACCCCGAACTCCCCGAGATCGACGACTACTACCAGCCCTGGACGTACGAGTACAAGAACCTGATCGACGCCCCCGCGGGCGACGACCTGCCGGTGGCGCGGCCCGTGTCCAGCTTGACCGGTGAGCCGGTCGACACCATCGAGTGGGGCCCGAACTGGGACGACAACCTGGGCGGCGCGCCGCGGAACGCCCCGCTCGACCCCATCGTGGAGAAGATCCGCGACGAGGTCGGCGAGAAGATCCGCTTCGAGTTCGAGCAGAGCTTCATGTTCTATCTGCCGCGGATCTGCGAGCACTGCCTGAACCCGGCGTGCGTCTCGTCGTGCCCGTCCGGCGCGATGTACAAGCGCGAGGAGGACGGCATCGTCCTGGTCGACCAGGACGCCTGCCGCGGCTGGCGGATGTGCGTGACGGGCTGCCCGTACAAGAAGGTCTACTTCAACCACGCCACCGGCAAGGCCGAGAAGTGCACCTTCTGCTTCCCGCGCATCGAGGTGGGCCTGCCCACCGTCTGCTCGGAGACCTGCGTCGGCCGGATGCGCTACCTCGGCGTGATGCTGTACGACGCCGACAAGGTGGCCGATGCCGCCGCCGTCGAGGACGAACACGACCTGTATCCCAGCCAGTTGGAGTGCTTCCTCGACCCGGCGGATCCGGCGGTCGTGGCCGCGGCCAAGGCGTCGGGCATCACCCACGAGTGGATCGAGGCGGCTCGCCGCTCCCCCGTGTACGACCTCATCGCCACCTACCAGGTCGCCCTTCCGCTGCACCCGGAGTACCGCACGATGCCGATGGTCTGGTACGTGCCGCCGCTCTCGCCGGTCGTCGAGGCGGTCGCGGCGAGCGGCCACGACGGCGAGGACGCCGGGAACCTGTTCGGCGCGATCGACGCGATGCGCATCCCGGTGGAGTACCTGGCCGAGCTGCTCACGGCCGGCGACACCTACCCCGTGGAGGCGGTCCTGCGCCGGATGGCCGCGATGCGCGCGTACATGCGGCGGGTCAACCTCGGCGAGGAGCGCGAGGAGTCCATCGCCGCCGCCGTGGGCCTGACCGGCACCGAGATGGAGGACCTGTTCCGGCTGCTCGCCGTCGCCAAGTACGAGGACCGCTACGTGGTGCCGAGCGCGGCCCGCGCCGACGCGGACGCCCTGGCCGACGCCCACCCGCTCGACGACGCCTGCCCGGTCGGCGAAGCGGCCCCGGGGCGCGTCCTGCTCAACCTCTCCGCCACCCGGAGGAGCGCGTGAATCCCGAGAGCCCAGCCGTCCTGCGCCTGGTCGCGGCCCGCTGCCTGCACTACCCCGACGACATGTTCTCCGCCCAACTCCCGCTGCTGCGAGCGGCGTTGCGCGACTGTCCCGGCCCGGCCGCCGAACGGCTCCAGTCCTTCGTGGACGTGGCGGCGGCCACCGATCCGCTGGACCTGGCCGCGCACTACACCGCCACGTTCGACACCCGCAACCGCCGCTGCCTGTACCTGACGTGGTGGACCGACGGCGACACCCGGCGCCGCGGCCTCTCGCTGGTCCGCCTCAAGCGGATCTACCGCGACCACGGCCTGGAGTTCAGCCACGAGGAGCTTCCCGACTTCCTCCCGGTGGCCCTCGAATTCGCCGGGCGCCACGAGGAGTCCGGCACCGAGCTGCTCCAGGAGCACCGGGCGGGCCTCGAACTGCTGCGCCTCGCCCTGACCGAAGCGGCCACCCCGTACGCCGACGTCCTCGACGCGGTCTGCGCGACCCTGCCCGGGGCCTCGCCCACCACGAAGGCCGAGGCGAAGGCGCTGGCCAAGGCGGGCCCGCCGCGGGAGACGGTGGGAATCGAACCCTTCGGGCCCGGCGTCGACCTCCCCTGGCCCGGCTTCCCCGAGAGGAAGGCATCCTGATGGACCTGCTCCTGTGGGGCGTGCTGCCCTATGTGTCGATCGCCCTGCTGGTCGCGGGCACCGCCTGGCGGGCCCGCTACGACCGGTTCGGCTGGACCACGCGTTCCACCCAGGTCCACGAGTCGCGGCTGCTCCGCGTCGGTTCGCCGCTCTTCCACTTCGGGATGCTCTTCGTCGTGCTCGGCCACGTGGTGGGCCTGGTGGTCCCGCGGAGCTGGACGGACGCGGCCGGGGTCGCCGACCACACCTACCACCTGGTCGCCCTGTCCACGGGCGCGGTCGCGGGGCTCGCGGCGGCCTGCGGCATCGCGATCCTGGTCTACCGGCGGTTCACGGTCACCGCCGTGCGCCGGTCGACCCTGCGCGGCGACCACCTGATGTACACGTTCCTGCTCGGCGCGCTCTTCCTCGGCCTGACCGCGACGGTGATGAGCTCGGTCGGCGCCACCGGCGACTACAACTACCGCGAGGGCGTCTCCCTCTGGTTCCGCTCGCTGTTCACCTTCCAGCCGGACTACGCCCTGATGGGCGCGGCCCCGCTGGTCTTCAAGCTGCACGTCCTGTTCGGCTTCACGCTGTTCGCGCTGATCCCGTACTCGCGCCTGGTCCACATGTTCAGCGCCCCCGTGCGGTACCTGTTCCGGCCGTACGTCGTCTACCGGCGCCGCGATCCGGGGCTCACCGCCACCCGGGCGGCGCGGCGCGGCTGGGAGCGGGTGCGATGAGCGGGCACACGCTGGTGCGCAGGCCCCGGCACGCGGTGGCGGAACGCCCCTTCATCGTCATCTGGGAGGCCACCCGGGCCTGCCCGCTGGCCTGTCTGCACTGCCGTGCCGAGGCGCGGCCGGACCGCGACCCGGGTGAGCTCGACGGGGTGGATGCCCGGCGCCTGATGGACCAGATCGCCGCGTTCGGGAAACCGGGCCCGCTCTTCGTGATCACCGGCGGCGACCCGTTCCAGCGCGCCGACCTCAACGAGCTGGTGCGGTACGGGACTTCGCTCGGCCTGCGGGTCGCGGTGTCTCCGTCCGGCACCCCGACCCTGACCCGCGCCAACCTCACGGCGGTGCGGGGCGCGGGCGCCGTGGCGCTCTCCCTGTCGCTCGACGGCTCGACCGCCGCCCGGCACGACGCCTTCCGCGGCGTCGACGGCGTCTTCGACTGGACCCTGGAGGGCTGGCGCACCGCGCGCGAGCTCGGCCTCAAGGTGCAGATCAACACCACCGTCACCCGCACCAGCCTCCCCGACCTCGCCGACATCGCGGCCGTGGTCAAGCACGAGGGCGCGATGCTCTGGTCGGGGTTCATCCTGGTGCCGACCGGGCGCGGCGCGGGACTCGACGCCCTCACCCCCGACGAGATCGAGGACGTCCTCCACTTCCTGTACGACTGCGGCTCCGTCATCGCCACCAAGACGACCGAGGGCCACCACTTCCGCCGCGTCGCCCTTCAGCGGGCCATCCTGGCCCGACACGGCGAACAGCCCGACCTTGGGCCCCTGTACCGGCAACTCTTCGCACGTGCCCAGGAGTTGGACCTGTTCTCGGGCGAGGGGCGGCCGGTGCGCAGGCCGCCGATGGACGTCTCGTCGGGCCGGGGCTTCGTCTTCGTCTCCCACACCGGCGAGGTCCACCCCAGCGGCTTCCTGCCCGTCTCGGCGGGCAACGTGAAACACCATCCGCTCACCGACATCTACCGCGGCTCGGCCCTGTTCACGACGCTCCGCGACCCCGCCCTGCTGCGCGGCAGGTGCGGGCGCTGCGAGTTCAACTCCGTGTGCGGCGGCTCGCGTTCACGGGCGTACGGGCTGACCGGCGACGTGCTCGCCGCCGACCCGTGGTGCGCGTACGAGCCCGGCACCTTCCCCCATCAGGACGACCTCCGAGAGCTGGCCCCATGACATCGCGGCGATCGGTCATCGTCATCGGCGCAGGCATCAGCGGCCTCGCCGCCGCCTGGCGGCTGCGCGGGCGGGCCGAGGTCACGGTCCTGGAGAGCACGGCCCGCATCGGCGGCAAGCTGCGCACCGGCACGCTCGCCGGGGTGGCGGTCGACGAGGGCGCCGAGTCCGTGATGGCGCTGCGCCCCGAGGCCGTCGAGCTCGCGGAGGCGGTCGGTCTCGGCCGGGCCCTGGCCGACCCGGCGCCCGCCCCGGTCACCGTGTGGACGCGGGGCGCGCTGCGCCCGATGCCCGCGGGCCATGTGCTCGGCATCCCCTCCGACCCGGCGGCGCTCGCCGGGACCGGCCTCCTGTCGGACGCCGGCCTGGCACGGCTGCGCGAGGAGGGGGCGAGACCGGCCGCCCCGGTCACCGAGGACGTGTCGATCGCCGCCTACCTGGGGGACCGCATCGGCCGCGAGGCCGTGGACCGCCTGGTGGAACCGCTGCTCGGCGGCGTGTACGCGGGCAGCACCGACCAGCTGTCGCTGCGCTCGGCGATGCCGGGCGTCGCGGGCATCGCGGGGCGCGGCGAGCCGCTGCTCGGCGCGCTGCACGGCCGCCCCCGCCCGAAGGGTCCGCTCGTACGCGGCATCGCGGGCGGCACCGGGCAGCTCCCGCTCGCCGTGGCGCGGGCGAGCGGCGCGCGCGTCCTGACCGGGACGACCGTACGGGCCCTGGAGCGCACCGCGTCCGGCACCTGGCGGGTCGGGGCGAACACCGCCGACGGCCCGCTGCTGCTGGCCGCCGACGCAGTGGTCCTCGCGCTGCCCGCCTTCGCGGCGGCCGCCCTGCTGCGCCCGCACGCGGCGACCGCCGCCCGCGAGCTGGCCGCGGTTCCGTACGCGAGCACGGCCGTGGTGACGATGGCCTTCGCCCGCGACCGGGCCGGGCTCGGCAGGCTGCCGTCCGGCAACGGCTTCCTGGTGCCGCCCGTGGACGGCCACACCGTGAAGGCGGCGACGTTCCTCTCCAACAAGTGGCGCTGGCAGGCGGACGCCGCCCCCGACCTCTTTCTGCTCCGCGCCTCCGTCGGCCGGGCCGGCGAGGAGCACCTCCTGGAGCGGCCCGACCGCCATCTCATCCGTACGGCCCTGACCGATCTGCACCACGCGGCCGGTCCGATCGGTGAGCCCGTCGCGGCCCGCGTCACCCGCTGGGAGCGGGGCCTGCCCCAGTACACGGTGGGCCACGCCGCCCGCCTGGCCGGGATCCACGAGGACGTCGCCCGCCTGCCGGGCCTCGAAGTGTGCGGCGCGGCCTACGAGGGCGTGGGCATCGCGGCCTGCGTCGCGACCGGGTTCGCGGCGGCGGATCGCGTGGCCTGACCGGCGGCCGGTCCCGGGCCGGGCGCCACCCCGATGGGCCGCCCCGCTGGCGCGCCCCCCGCCTGCCCGCCGCAGGATGGGGAGATGGAACACCACCGTGCCCCGCGCAAGCGGACCCGGGCCGCCGCGTTCAGCGCCGCCGCCGTACTGCTCGCCGCCGGCTGTTCCAGCGGCGGCAAGGACGACAACGGGCTCGGCTCCGGCACGGCCGATCCGGCCAAACTCGCCACGCAGAAGCTGGACTGGAAGGCGTGCTCCGCGCCCACCGCCGCGGAGGGCACCGGCTCCGCGCCTTCCCCGCTGCCCGGCGGCGCCCAGTGGAAGTGCGCCACCATGAAGGTGCCGCTCGACTACGCGGACCCCAAGGCCGGCACGCTCGACCTCGCCCTCATCCGGACCGAGGCCACCGACAGGGCCCGACGCATCGGCTCGCTGGTGTTCAACTTCGGCGGCCCGGGCGGCTCCGGCGTGACCACCCTGCCCGCGGCGGCGAGCGACTACGAGGCCCTGCGCGGCCGCTACGACCTGGTCAGCTTCGACCCGCGCGGGGTCGGCGCCAGCGCGCCGGTGCGCTGCGAGAACGACACCCAGCTCGACGCCTACTTCGCCCAGGACGCGACCCCCGACGACGCCGCCAAGGAGAAGGCCTACATCGAGGGCCTCAAGTCGTTCGCCGTCGCCTGCCAGGACAACTCCGGCAGGGTCCTCCCCCACGTCGGCACCACCGAGGCCGCCCGCGACATGGACCTCCTGCGCCAGGTCCTCGGCGACCAGAAGCTGTACTACATGGGGATCTCGTACGGGACCGAGCTCGGCGGCGTCTACGCCCACCTGTTCCCCAAGAACGTCGGGCGGGCCGTCTTCGACGCCGTCGTCGACCCCACCAACGACGTCGAGCAGGGCGCGCTCGGCCAGGCCAAGGGCTTCCAGCTCGCCCTCGACAACTTCGCCCAGGACTGCGTGAACCGCGGCGACAAGTGCCTGCTGCGCGGCACCGACGTCAAGGAGGTCGAGGACGTCATCGTCAAGCTGCTCGCCCAGCTCGACACGAAGCCGATCCCCGCGGGCAACAGCGGACGGCAGCTCACTCAGACGCAGGCCACCAACGGCATCGCGCAGGCCCTGTACTCGAAGGAGTACTGGCGGCTCCTGGAACAGGGCGTCGACGAGGCGGAGGGCGGGCAGGGCGCGCTGCTGCTCGCCCTGTCGGACGCGATGAACGGGCGCGGCAAGGACGGCACCTACAGCAACATCCAGGCCGCCAACGCGGCCATCAACTGCGCCGATTTCAAACAGCGTTACTCACTGGAGCAGACGAAGGCCAAGCTCCCGGAGTTCCGTGCCGCCTCCCCGGTCTTCGGCGACTTCATGGGCTGGGGCCTCATGGGCTGTTCCGCATGGCCGGTCGCCGGACAGTGGACCAACCCCGACGTGAGCGCGCCGGGCGCCGCCCCCATCGTGGTCGTCGGCAACACCGGCGACCCGGCGACCCCGTACGCGGGCGCCCGGAACATGGTGGCCAAGCTGGGCCCGGGCGTCGGCGTGGAGCTCACGTACAAGGGCCAGGGGCACGGGGCGTACAACAGCGGTGACAAGTGTGTGCAGGGGGCTGTGAACGCGTACCTGTTGGACGGAAAGGTCCCCTCCGCGGGGGCCGTTTGCCAGTGACCCGGCGCCGCTTCGGAGTGCGTTCGTCCGCGGGCCGTCTGTGGCTGGCCGCGCAGTTCCCCGCGCCCCTTGAGACCAATGGGGTCGGCCCGCACTTCTCGTGCGGGACCGACCCCATTGCCCGGCGCCTAATAAATCGGCTTCTCCGGTTCGATCTGGTTGACCCAGCCGATCACGCCGCCGCCCACGTGCACCGCGTCCGAGAAGCCGGCGGACTTGAGGACCGCGAGGACCTCCGCCGAGCGGACACCCGTCTTGCAGTGCAGGACGATGCGCTTGTCCTGGGGCAGCGCCTCCAGGGCCGTGCCCATCAGGAACTCGTTCTTCGGGACCAGCTTGGCGCCCGGGATCGAGACGATCTCGTACTCGTTCGGCTCGCGGACGTCGATGATCTCGATCTTCTCGTCGGCGTCGATCCACTCCTTGAGCTGCTTGGGAGTGATCGTCGAGCCCATGGCCGCTTCCTGGGCCTCCTCGGACACGACGCCGCAGAAGGCCTCGTAGTCGATGAGCTCGGTGACCGTCGCGTTCGGACCGCAGACCGCGCAGTCGGGGTCCTTGCGGACCTTCACCTGGCGGTACTGCATCTCCAGGGCGTCGTAGATCATCAGGCGGCCGACCAGCGGCTCGCCGACACCCGCGAGGACCTTGATCGCCTCGGTGACCTGGATCGAGCCGATCGAGGCGCACAGCACACCGAGCACGCCGCCCTCGGCGCAGCTCGGGACCATGCCGGGCGGCGGGGGCTCCGGGTAGAGGCAGCGGTAGCAGGGGCCGTGCTCGGACCAGAAGACCGAGGCCTGGCCGTCGAACCGGTAGATCGAGCCCCACACGTACGGCTTGTTGAGCAGCACGCAGGCGTCGTTGACCAGGTAGCGGGTCGCGAAGTTGTCCGTGCCGTCGACGATCAGGTCGTACTGGCTGAAGATGTCCATCACGTTCTCGGCCTCGAGCCGCTCTTCGTGCAGGACCACGTTCACGTACGGATTGATGCCGAGGACGGAGTCGCGCGCGGACTCCGCCTTGGAGCGGCCGATGTCGGCCTGACTGTGGATGATCTGGCGCTGGAGGTTCGACTCGTCGACCTCGTCGAACTCCACGATGCCGAGCGTGCCGACACCGGCGGCGGCCAGGTACATCAGGGCCGGGGAGCCGAGACCGCCGGCGCCCACGGCGAGCACCTTCGCGTTCTTCAGCCGCTTCTGCCCATCCATCCCGACGTCGGGAATGATCAGGTGGCGCGAATACCTGCGGACCTCGTCTACGGTGAGCTCAGCTGCTGGCTCGACCAGGGGTGGCAGCGACACGGAAACTCCGTTTGTCGGTAAGTCAGTACGGTTGTTCTCTGCGTAACACTGCCACGCGCCGCCTCATTCCGAGATACCCGGTCCGATCCGCGAGACGATTTCGTCCCAGTAGCCGGGCAGTGTCTCGAATGGATCGATATATCCGTTTCCCTTGCGGGGCCGGTCGTCGCGGTCCGTGAAGTAGATCGTGCCCGCGCCCTGCCAGCGGGCGATCCGCAGGGCCTCTTCCAGATGGGTCCTGGGCACCCCGTGCACCAGGTGGCAGAAGCGCTCCGGCGGGTAGTCGGCGGTCCACTCCGCCACCTGCGACCAGCGGTAGTCGGCCCATGGCCCGGTGTAGGTAATCAGCTGGTCGGCCGCCTCCGCGTAGCCGGGGTACGGGTGCGTGCCGTGCCCGAGGACCAGGTGGGCGCCCTCGCGCAGGGCCCGCAGCGTGTCCAGGGTGCGCCGCATTTCGGGAAGCGCGTCTCGCTCCGTGGGACAGCGGTGGAGCAGGAAGCCGTCGACCCGGTACCAGTCGAGGTAGCGGTGCGCCTCGGAGATCTGCTCTCCGAAGGAGCGCGTCCCGTACGCCGTGTCGAGGTGGCCGAGCACCCGGATCCCGGCGTTGCGCAGTCGCCCGACGGCTTCGAGGCAGTGCGGGTCGGGCCGGGCGCCGGGGCCGCCCGGCGTGCCGCCGGACACGTTGAGCACGGCCCAGTGCAACGGCGTTCCGGGGCGGGTGAGTTCGGCCCATTCGACGGGGGCGACCAGCGGGTGGGCGTAGCCCGGGACACCGAGTCCGAGCCGGTCGGCGCCGGTCGCCGCGCGCTGCCCGAGGAGCCGGGTCAGATTCGGCATGCCGCCTCCATCCAGATGTCCGCGAGGGACTCCTCCAGGTTGATGCGGGGCCGCCAGCCGAGCCGGTCGCGGGCGGTGCGCACGTCCGCCTGCTGCCAGCTGCCGCAGCCGTCGGGGTAGGGGGCGGGCGCGGCGAGGTGTTCGAGCCCGGGCTCGCCGGGGCGCGGGGAGCCGATCATGCCGGGGCGCATGACGGGGGGGCCGTCGAGTTCGTGCAGGGCGCCCGCGTAGCCCGCGACCCGGGCGAGGACGGCGGCCGCGTCGCGGAGCTTCACCGAGCGCCCGGTGCCGATGTTGACCACGCCCTGCGCAGCCGAGAGCGAGGCCGCGTGCACGGCCCGCGCCACGTCGCGCACGTCGACGAAGTCCCGCTGCACGCCGAGCCCGCCCAGCTTCAGCTCGCCGTCGCCGGACTGCATGGCACGCCGCATCGCCTCCGCGAGCCGGCCGAGCGGCGACCCGGCGGGGGTGCCGGGGCCGACGGGCGAGAAGACGCGCAGCACGATCGCGTCGAGCCCGGAGCCGAGGACGAGTTCGGTCGCGGCGAGCTTGGAGACGCCGTACGGTCCGCCGGGGCGCGGCACCGCGTCCTCGGCGGTGGAGGAGCCGGGCTGCGAGGGCCCGTACTCCGAGGCGCAGCCGATCTGCACCAGGCGGGCGCCGCAGCCGCTGCGCCGCAGGGCCTCGCAGACGGTGGCGACGGCGACGGTGTTGTGCCGGGTCAGTTCGCGGGCGCCGCCCCGGGTGGCCCCGGCGCAGTTGACGACGACCCCGGGGTGCACGGCGTCGAGGAAGCGGGTCAGGGCTCCCGGGCTGCCGGTGGCGAGGTCGAACCGTACGTCGGCGTCGTCGCCGCGCCCGAGGGCGGTGAGCTGGACGGCGGGGTCGGCGAGCAGGCGGTCGGCGACGAACCGGCCGAGGTATCCGTTGGCTCCGAGCAGCAGCACCCTCATCGCACGGTCCTTCCGTGCGGGCGGCGGGAGGCCGGTGGCAGGGCGGTCATGTGTCGTTCTCCTTCAATGCCGTGCCGCCCGTTCCGTGATGCGGTCGGGCGGTGACGGCGCTTCGGTGGGGTGGGCGCTTCGGTCGTCGGGCGCCTCACTGGTCACAGTGGGCCGAGGCGCGGGCCAGCACGGCGGCGGCTCGGGCGAGCAGGGCGAGGGCGGCGGCGCCGCACACGGCGGCGGGCACCGCCCCGGCGCCCCAGGTCTGGACGACGGCTTCGACGGGTCGGCCGACGAAGGCGCACCCGGGCAGCCGCCCGGTGAACACACAGGCCAGGGCGAGCAGTTCGGCGCACGCGGCGGCGGTGAGCGTCTTCGTCGCGGCACGGGCGAACCCGTGCGCGGTCAGCAGCCGCGCCAGCCAGAGCAGCATTCCGAGCGCCAGTCCGTCCGCGAACACGTCTTTCCCGTAAGCGAGTTGGGCGATCGCCAGGCATCCCGCGAGGCCGCCGAGGAACAGGGCGGCAGCGGCCAGGAGCAGCGGCCGGGACCGCCCGGAGAACTCGGCGAGCCCTCGGCTCGACGCGAGCCTCCTGCGGGCCTGCGCCGAGAAGAGGTGCGCGCACCACAGCGCGGGGACGACGGCGAACGCGAGGCCGGTGGCCGCCGCGGGGTCCAGCGGCCAGCTCCCGTCGGGGCCGCCGTGCACGGCCTCGGTGAGCAGCCCGTCGCCGCCGATCGCGTACGCCATGAGCCAGCCGGCGCCGAGGCGGGCGGCGGGCCGGGTGCGCGGGTCGGAGCGCAGGGGGCCGCGGCGCAGGGTCAGGGCGAGGGCGGCCACGAAGGCGAGCGTGCCGACCGCGCCCGCGGCCAGGCGGACGCCGCCGCTGGTGAGCTGGACCCCCGCGACGGCGAGGGCGCAGACGATGCCGGGCAGCGGCGCCCACCATGCCCATCCGAGGGCACCGGGCGTCGACTCGGCCGCGGGCGGCGGGGGTTCGGTGTCGCGCGGCACCCGGGCGTAGAGCTCTTCGGCGAGCGAGAAGACGTCGCGGTGGCGGAAGCGCGCCGCGGTGCGGTCGGTGACGCCGTGCGCTTCGAGGCCCGCCGCGATCTCCAGCGGATCGACGGCCCGCTCGCACAGTTCGCGGTGGCGGTGCATGAGCGCCTTGACGGGGTCGGCGGGGCCGCGCCGGGGGGTGGCGGTGCGGCCCAACTCGCTCGGGGACGCCGAGGAGAGGACGTCCTTCGAGCGGGAGTCCCAGGCGGCGCCGGTGGCCGGGGCGGAGGGGAGGTCGGTCACGCGCCCGCCCCTTCCGCCTCGGCGTCGAGGCGCTGCTGGAGCAGCACGGCGATCGGGCCTCCCGCCCAACTCGGCTTCGCCGGGCCGGTGTTGACGGGCACGCGGGCCGCGGTCGGGGCCGCCCAGCGTCCCGGAACATGGGCCTCGGCGGGGTGCGCGAAGGGCTGCGGGGCGGCCGCGTCACCGGTCTGCTCGCGGTGGACGGGGTTGTGCGACATGAGCTCCAGGTAAATGCCGCGAAATGCCGCGAGGTTCTGCTCGACGGTGAACAGTTCGAGCGCGCGGGCGCGGGCGGCGGCGCCCAGCCGCGAGCGCCGCTCGGGGTCGCGCAGGAGCGCCACACAGGCGTCGGCAAGCGCGCGCGGGTTGCGCGGCGGCACCACCAGGCCCGTGCCGCCGATGACTTCGACGACCGCGCCGGTGTCGGTCGAGACGGTGGCCCGGCCGCAGAACATGGCCTCGACGAGGCTGATCGGGAAGCCCTCGACGACGCTGGAGAGCACCACGACGCTGCCGGCCGCGTACGCGTCGGCGAGTTCGGGCGCCTCGGGGCCGCCGATCTCCTCGAAGGAGACCGGGTTGTCGCCCACCGCGTGGGCGTCGGCGGCCTCGTCGGGGAAGAGCTGGGCGGCCAGCGCCCGGCAGTGGGCGAGGTAGGCGAGCGCCTCGGCGCCCTCGGCGGGCGCGGCGATCAGCCGCAGCCGCGCCCGCGGCTCCGCCCTGCGGACCTCGGCGAAGGCGTGCAGCAGCGCGATGAGGTCCTTCGCGGGCTCGATCCGCCCGACCCAGACCAGGGTGTGCGGGTCCCCGCCGTAGGCGCCTTCCCCCACGGCGTGGAAGCGGTCGGCCGACATGCCGGGGTAGACGGTGCGCAGCTTGGCGCGGTCGGCCCCGCAGCGCTCCTGCCAGCGGCGGGCGTGGGTGTTGCCCGGGGTGACGAGCTCGGCGCGGGCGTACACCTCGGCGGCGAGGCGGCGCTGGAAGCCCGCCTGCAACGCCCGGACGGGGACGGAGAGCCGGGCGTTGGCGAGGTACTGGGCGCGCAGCTGCACGCCGTACTCGGTGACCAGGAGCGGGACCCCGCAGAAGCGTTTGGCCAGGAGCCCGGGCAGGGCCGCGCGGCCGCCGGACGTGGCGTGGCTGAGGTCGGCCGAGCCGAGCGCGTCGTCGCCGTACCAGTCGAGCGAGAGCGGGCGCAGGGTCCGCTCCAGGAGGCTCGCGAAGGCGAGGTGGTCGGGCACCCGGGCGGCCTGGACGGCGCGGTTGGCGCCGGGCGCGCGGCAGGCGGCCTCCAGCATGCGGACGGCCGTCTCGGACCGCAGCCCGGCGGCGAGACCGCCGTGTTCGCGGGCGAGGGCGGCGAGCCCGTAGAGCCCCTCGGCGAAGCCGTCGCCCGGCTCCGGGTCCGCCTGCCCGTCCGTGCAGATCCCCCGGACCAGCTGCCCGAAGTGCGCGGCGAATTCCCGGCGTTCACGCCGTCCGTAGCCGCGCTCGCCGCGTCCGCGGCCTGTGCCGCACCCTTCGGGCGCCGCCCAGAGCGGGGCGGTGCGCACCCGCCGCACCTGGGGCGGCAGCGGCAGCAGGCCCCGCTCCTCCTGTTCCCGGCTGCGGCTCAGCGCGAATATGTCGAACTCGTGCCGCGCGAGCCCGCGCACGAGCCGGTCGCACCACAGCCTGGACTCGCCGGTCGTGTACGGATAACCGCCATCCGTGAGCAGTCCGATCCGCATGTGCGCACCCCCGATCTCCCTTGTGGGCGGTCACCGTTGGCAACGGCGACTCGCAGCGGGAAGAACGTAAGCGGTGATGCCGGTGGGGGGGGGGGGGGGGGGGGGGGGTGGGGTGGAGGGGGGGGGGGGGGGGGGGGGAGGAGTGCCTCTCCTTCTGGTGTGC
>NZ_JBWKKJ010000007.1:186772-512424 GCF_056431605.1 Streptomyces sp. NPDC045846
AGCTTGGTAAGCGTGGTGGGGGGGGGGGGGGGGGGGGGGGGGGGAGAACCAACCCCCCCCCCCCCCCGCACCGAAGAAAACCCCCCCCCCCCCCCTCCCCCCCCCCCCCCCTCCCCCCCCCCCCCCCCCCCACCGGAAGGGGTGAATGCACGTAACTTTCCCAACCCGGTGGCGTTCGGTCGCGCTACGGGTCGAGTCGGTCACGGAGGGCTATGCCACGGCCACTTCCTCGCGGCCCGGGCGGCCCTCGGGGGTGTCGCCCCCGCGCAGCTCCCGGCGGGCCGCGCGCCGGGCCGCGGCCAGCGCGGGATCCAGTGCGGGCACGGCCGCGAGCAGCTGCCGGGTGTACGGGTCCTTCGGCGCCCCGTACACCGCCTCGACCTCGCCCTCCTCCACGATCCGGCCCTGCCGCATGACGGCGACCCGGTCGCTGACCTGCCGCACCACGGCGAGGTCGTGCGCGACGAAGACGAGCGCGAGTCCGAGTTCGCGCTGCAACTCCGCCAGCAGCGCGGTGACTTGGGCCTGCGTCGTCACGTCCAGGGCCGATACGGGTTCGTCGCACACGATCAGGGTCGGCTCGGCGGCCAGCGCGCGGGCGATCCCCACGCGCTGGCGCTGGCCGCCGCTGAACTCGTGCGGGTAGCTGTCGTACCGGTCCGGGTCGAGCCCGACCCGTTCGAGCAGCTCCCCGACCCGGGCCCGGATCTCCGCCTCGTCCCGGCGGCCGGCGGCCCGCAGCGGGTCGGCCACGGATTCGCCGATCGAGCGGCGGGGGTTGAGGGAGGAGACGGGGTCCTGGAACACCATCTGCACGGTGCCGGTGCGGCTGACGTGCCCGGCGCTGGGCTCCAACAGGCCCACCAGCATGCGGCCCAGGGTGGTCTTGCCGCTTCCGCTCTCGCCGACGATGCCGAGGGTTTCGCCCCGGTGCACGGTGAGGTCGACGGTGTCGACGGCGGCGAAGGCCGCGCGGCCCCGCCCGAACGTCTTCCGCAGCCCCCGTGCCCGCAGCACGACATCCCCCACCCCGACGGGGTGGCCCCCCTCAGCCCCGCTTCCACCTCCGGCGGGGTGGGCATCCTCAGCACCCCTTCCGCCTCCGGCGGGGTGGGCATCCTCAGCCCGTCCGGCGTTTGAGGACGAGCGCCGTTCAGGCGCGACCAGGGTCTGGGGCGAAGCCCCAGCGACCCCCTGCGCTCCCGGTTCGGCCGCAGACCGTGCGTGGCTGCTCGCGCAGTTCCCCGCGCCCCTATCAGCATGCGGCTCAGCGGGGTCCGCACCTCCAGCAGCCTTTGCCGTTTCGTCCGCAGACCGTGCGTGGTCGCTCGCGCAGTTCCCCGCGCCCCCGGCAGCATGCGACCCCGCAGGGTCAACACCGTCAGCCCGTCCGGCGATTGAGGACGAGCGCTCGGGGGCGACCGGGGGCTGGGGCGGGGCGCTGGGGGGGATTCGGGGGACCGCGGCCAGGAGGGCGCGGGTGTAGGGGTCCCTGGGCTCGCCCAGGACCGAGCCCACGGAACCTCGTTCCACCGCCCGGCCCGCCCGCATCACCAGCACCTCGTCCACGCTCTCCGCCGCGACCCCCACGTCATGGGTGACGAGGAGCAGCCCGAGGCCCGTCGACCGGCGCAGGTCGTGGAGCAGGTCCAGGATCTGGGCCTGGACGGTCACGTCCAGGGCCGTCGTCGGCTCGTCCGCGATCAGCAGGCGCGGCTCACAGGCGAGCGCCATCGCGATGAGCGCCCGCTGCCGCATGCCGCCGCTGAACTCGTGCGGGCGCGAGCGGGACTTGCGGGCCGCGTCCGGGATGCCGACCCGGTCGAGGACCGAGACCGCGCGGGCCCGGGCGGCCCGGCGGGACCCGCCCCGGTGCACCCGGTACACCTCGGCGATCTGGTCGCCGATGCTGTAGTACGGGTCGAGCGAGGACAGCGGGTCCTGGAAGACCATCGCCGCCAACCCGCCCCGCAGAGCGCGGAGTTCGGCGTCGGAGGCGGACCCGACGTCCACCCCCGCGACCCGGATCGAGCCCGTGACCCGCGCCCCGGTCCCCCGGTGCAGGCCGAGCAGCGCGTACGCGGACGCGCTCTTGCCCGAGCCGGACTCGCCGACGACGCCCAGCGCCGCGCCGGGCCGGAGCGTGAAGGAGAGGCCGTCGACGGCCCGTACCGCGCCGAAGGAGATGCCGAGGTCGGTCACCTCGACCAGAGGCTCGGTCATGACAGCACCACCCGTCGATCCGCCATCGCGTACAGGACGTCCGCGACCGCATTGGCAAGCACCACGAAGAATCCGGTGGTCAGGACCACGCCGACCACCACAGGCAGGTCGACCGTGCGCACCGACTGGACGAGCTGCTGGCCGATGCCAGGGATGCCGAAGAGCGTCTCGGTGAGCACCGCGCTGCCGAACATGGTGCCCGCGTCGAGCGCGCTGAGCGCGATCACCGGGGCGACCGCGCCGCGCAGGGCGTGCCGTCCGACGATGGCCCGCTCGGTCAGCCCGTACGCCCGGAACGTGCGCACGTGGTCCTCGGCGAGCGTCTCCAGCATCGAACTGCGGGTCAGGCGCGCGTACTTGGCCGATTCGATCAGGGCGAGCGAGAACCAGGGCAGGAGCAGCCCCCAGAACCACTGCTGCGGATCGTCCGTGAACGGGACGTACTGCGGGAACGGCAGCCACTGGAGGGTGGAGCACAGGATGATGATCAGCAGCAGGCCGATGACGAAGACCGGGGTCGACGTGCCCGCCAGCGTCAGCCAGGTCAGCAACCGCTCAATCATCCCGCCGCGCTTCCACGCGGACAGCACTCCGGTGCCGACCCCGATGAGGAGCCACAGCGCGAACGCGCCGACGACCAGCGATCCGGTGACCGGAAGCTTGCCGAGGATGAGGTCGGTGACCTGCTCGTCGGTGCGGTAGGACTGGCCGAGGCAGGGCGCGGAGCAGTGCACCACACCCGTGCCGGAGGAGAAGTCGCGTCCCGCGAAGATGCCCTGGAGGAAGTGGGCGTACTGGAGGTACAGCGGGTCGCCGAGGCCCAGCTTGTCGTGGACCAGGGCCACCTGCTGCGGGGAGCAGCGTTCGCCGCAGACGATCTGGGCGACGTTGCCGGGTGCCACGTAGAAGACGGCGTACACGATGACGGAGAGGGCGAGGAGCACAAGGACGGCTCCGGCGATCCGCCGCAGCAGAAAGCCTGTCAGTCCGGTCAACTTACCTTCTCCTCACGGGACTTGGCCGTCCCGACCCGCAGCCTGGACGCCGCTCTCGGGTCCAGCGCCGTGCGCACTCCCTCGCCGATCACCGTCAGCGAGAGGACCGTGACGAAGAGCAGGCCCGCGGGCAGCAGGAGGTAGGTCGGGGCCGCCTGGTACCAGGTGTTGGCGTCCGTGAGCATCTGGCCCCAGGACGGCGTGGGCGGCTTGATGCCGACGCCGAGGAAGGACAGCGCGGCCTCGGCGACCACGTTGGAGGGCACCAGGAGCACGGCGTACGTGATGACGGGTGCGGCCAGGGCGGGCAGCAGCTCGCGGCGGGCGATCGCCCAGGTGCCCCAGCCGCTGAGCCGCGCCGCCGAGACGTGGTCGACCGTCTTGAGCGCGAGGGCGCCCGCCCGCACGATCTTCGAGGTGCCGAACCAGCCGAGCCCGGCGATGATCAGGGTGATCAGGACCGGCCGCGGGATCGAGGCGGGGGCCACGGCGAGCAGGCCGAGGGTGATGACCAGCATCGGAAGGGCGGCGGCCACGTCGGTGACGCGGCTGACGATCTGATCGGCCCAGCGTCCGCCGAGCGCGGCGAACAGACCGAGGGCGACGCCGAGCGCGACCTGGATGAGGGTGGCGACGAAGGCGACCCCGAGCGAGACGCGGGCGCCGTAGACGATCCGGGCGAACAGGTCGCGGCCGGTCTGCGGTTCGACGCCGAGCCAGTGCTCGCCGCTGATCCCGCCGAACGCGCCGATGGGCACGCCGCCGCTGGCGGAGTCGACGAGCGTGGGGTGGTAGGCGTTGGGGTCCTGGCCTTCCAGCGCGGTGAGCAGCGGGGCCGCGAGCGCGACCAGGACGAGCAGGGCGAAGACGGCCGCCGCGGCGGTGACCGCGCGCTGGGCGCGCAGCCGCCGCCAGAAGAGGCGGCCGCCGGGGGCGGGCACGACGGCGCCCGCCGCGGTGGTGGTCAACAGGGCTTCGGACATGACTACTTGACCGCTACCTGCGAGATGTCGAGCACACCGGTCCAGTCGCTGATGACGACGTTCTTGACGTCCTTGCCGACCAGCCGCTTGTAGACGGGGTGGAACAGCGGCACGACCACCGCCTGCTCGCCGATCTTCTTGTCGAGCGCGCCCCAGCGCGGCGCGGCCGCGGTCAGGTCGGTCAGCTTGTTGATCTCGTCGATCTCGCTGTTGACGGAGGCGTCGTTCAGGAAGCCGGTGTTGAAGTTGGCGCCGTTCTGGACGATCTGCCGGCCGTCGAAGATGGGCGCGAGGAACGGGCCGCCGGAGGGCCAGTCGGCACCCCAGCCGCGCAGGAAGAAGCCGGGCTCCTTCTTCACGCTGGCGACCGTGTCGTTGTAGTCGTTGCCTTCGAGACCCTGGAGCTTGACGGTGATGCCCGCCTTCTTCAGGGCGTCCTGGAGGGCGGTGGCGACCTCGGGCCCCTTGGGGCCGCCCTTGGCGTTGGAGTGGGTGAGGGTGACGGTGAGCCCGTCGGCGTAGCCCGCCTCCTTCAGGAGCTCCTTGGCCTTGGCCGCGTTGCCGGACGCGCCCGCCGGGAAGGGGTCGTACGGGGTGTACCCGAAGGCCTTCTGGTTCGGCAGGAAGGTGGTCGCGGGCTCGGCGAGCGAGGAGCCGCCGACCGCGTTGACGGCCGAGGTGCGGTCGACGGCGTACGCGATGGCCTGGCGGACCTTGGGGTTGTCGAACGGCTTCACGTTCGGGTTGAAGGCGATGTAGTTGGTGTAGCCGAAGTGCCCGGTGCCGACCCGCGCGGCGAGCTGCTTGTCCGCGCCGACCTTGGCGAGCTCGGCCGGGCCGAGGTTGGTGTCGGTGGTGACGGCGGCCGCGTCCGGGCCCTGCGAGGCGGAGAGCCGCTGGTTGATGACGGCCTGGTCGAGCCCGGAGCGCACGTCGATGGTGTCGGGGTAGGCCTTGCGCTCGGGGTCGGTGGCCGCGGACCAGTTGGGGTTGCGCTCCAGGACCAGGTGCTCGCCGTCGTTCTCGTTCTTGACGACCTTGTACGGGCCGGACGAGACGGGGTGCTCCTCGTACTTGGTGCCGTTGTCCTTGGCCTTGGGGACCGGCGCGAACTGCGTCTGGGTGGCGAGGAAGGGGAACTCTCCCTCGGGCTTGTTCAGGTGGAACACGATGGTCCTGGCATCGGGCGTCTCGATGGAGGCGAGCCCCTTGCCGCCGTCCTTGTAGGGGCCCTGGTACTGGGCTCCGCCGACCAGCCAGTCCCTCAAGTACGGTGCTCCGCCGGAGAGTTCGGCAGCGAAGGAGCGCTCGATGCCGTACTTGATGTCGGCGGTGGTGATGGGGCTGCCGTCCTCGTACTTCAGCCCGTCCTTGAGCGTGTACGTCCACACGGTGGCGTCCGCGTTGGGCCGGCCGGTGTCGGTCGCGAGGTCGGGGACCACCTTGGTGCCCTCGGCGCCGTTCGCGCGCTTGCGGGTGGTCAAGGTGCGGAAGACCAGCGAGGGGACGTTTCCGCCGCCGGAGGTGTAGAGCCGCGCGGGGTCGAAGTCGGTCTGCGCCTCGTTGTTGAGGACGCTGAGCGCGCCGCCCTTGTGGGGCGTGCCGGACGCGCCGGCCCCGGCGTTCCCGGCGCCACCGCCCTCGGGGCCGCAGGCGACGGCGCCCACGGCGAGAACCACGGCTATCGCGGCCGCTCTTACGACATTCCCCGACGAAATGGACGTGTGACGCATCGGAAGTAGACCTCTCGGTGACTGCTGGGCAGGGCGGGAAACACGGGCGCCCACAGCACCAAAAGGAAAAGGGGGTGGCTGCGCCCGCATGCGGAAACCGTGCGGAAGCACGGACATGCCCGGGCGCAAAAAAGGGAAAAGGAAGAGTCGAACGCGCTCGGGACGGCGTCAGCTACAGAGAATGTCGGCCACGCTGTGCCCGGTCACGCCGATGAGCGCCAGCTCGATGGCGGCGCGTTCGGGGGTGGCGTGACGGTGCGACATGCCGAGAAATATGGACGACCCGCTGTTCACTGTCAATCGAGAACGAGACAGCCGTCCCACATCCTGGACATGCCGCACCCTGTCGGCCTCAACCCTGGGGATACACCCACGGGTTGGGCAGGCACTTGATCCCGTCGATGTCCAGGGACTTGGTCTGCTGCTGCATCACCGGGGCGAGCGCGCCGGGCGTGCGGCAGCTCACATGGTTGTGCCCGAGCCGGTGGCCGACCTCGTGGTTGATGAGCATCTGCCGGTACGCGAGCATCGCCTGCGCCCCGTAGGTCTCCGAGCCCTGCGCCCACCGGTAGGCGTTGATCATCACGCGGTCGGTGGCGGCGGAGTCGCAGGAGACGTTGTCCTCGGTGGTGTCGAGGCCGGACTTGGCGCACCAGGCGCCGGTGGTCCCCGGGCTCGCGAGCGTGATCACGAAGTCCGGCTTGCCGGAGGAGATCCGCTCGAAGGTCATCGTGCCGCCGTGGCCCCAGCTGCGGTCGTCGTTGAGGGTCTTCTGCACGGCCTCGGCGAACAGTCCGCCGTCCAGTGGGAGCCCCTTCTCGACCTCCACCTGATAGCGGTACTTGCGCCCCTTGCCGGGCGCCGCGTCGAACCCGGGCACCGCGTCGAACGTGCCGGAGGCGGTGAGCTTGGGGTCCAGCGGGAACTGCTGGGCCATCCTCTGCTCGTACGTGGCGACCGCCGGCGCGGCCTGCGGGGTGGACCGCCCGCCGCCTCGGGAGGCCGAACTCCCGTCCTGGGAACGCTCGTTGTCGCCCGCGGACTGTCCGGCGACGGCGTGCTTGTTGCCGTCCGAGGTGACCTGCCCGGCGACGACGACCGCGAGCACGGTGGTCACCGCGGCGGCCGCGATCCCGGTGAACGTCCGCCCCTTGGACCCCTTGGATCCCTTGGACCCCTTGCTCGCGGTCTCGGGGCCGGGCGCCCCCGGCTCCTCCCGCAGCGGCGTCGGAGCGGTGTCGTGCGCGGGAGGCCCGTCGAAGGCCTCGGTGTACGCGCGGCGCGGACCCGGTATGCGGGCCGCGGCGCCGTAAGGATTCTGCTGGACGGCGCGGGGCTTGCCGTGCCAGTCGCCGTAGCGGACCGAGGCCTCGCCGGGCGGCCCGTCACCGGGGTGCTGGGGGTGTCCGCCGCGCACCTGCGGGGTGCCGAAGGCGGGGGTGCCCGCGCCGTGGTGCTGGGCGGGGCCGTCCCCCGGGGCCTGCCGTCTGCGCCGGCCGCCGCCGGTGGTGACGGCCTGCCCGGCCTGCGGGACCTGGGGCGCTTCGGGCATCGGCGTCGCGCCGGTGGGTTCCTCGGGTCGGCTGTGTCGTCCCACGCCCCGGATCAGCTCCTGTTTCCTCGGTCGGCGCCGCGGTCGGCGCTCTCGTCGAGCAGTTCCCGCACGGCCTTGGCGACCGTCTCGGGGTACTC
Source organism: Streptomyces sp. NPDC045846 (assembly GCF_056431605.1). Classification (NCBI taxonomy): domain Bacteria; kingdom Bacillati; phylum Actinomycetota; class Actinomycetes; order Kitasatosporales; family Streptomycetaceae; genus Streptomyces; species Streptomyces sp. NPDC045846. Next base: position 194,399 of record NZ_JBWKKJ010000007.1, read on the forward strand.
CATCATCGCCACGTGCCCGGCCTCGGGCAGGGTGAGCAGGCGCGAGTCGCGGAAGGCGGCCGCCGCCCGCCGGGCCATCCGGTACGAGACCAGCTGGTCGCGCTGCCCGTACACGAGCAGCGTCGGCGCGAGCACCCGCTCCGCCTGCCGCCACAGCCCGTGCTGGCCGCCCAGCGTGTACGCGTCCACGATGCCGCGCGCCGAGCGGGCCATCGCGTCCCAGAAGTACGGCAGTTGAAGGCGCCGCTCCATCTCGTGGACCGCGGCCTCGAAGCCCTCGGGGCTCACCCGGCCGGGGTCGCCGTAGCAGAGCGCCATCACGCCCCGGGTGCGGTCCTCGGCGGTCCAGTCCCGACTGAGGCGGGCGAACAGCGGGGCCACGCCCGGCAGCGCGACCAGCGCGGTCGGCCAGGCGCTGCGCTGGACGCGGAGCTCCGGGAGCGCGGGCGAGATGAGGGTCAGGGTGCGCACCAGGTCGGGGCGTACGGCCGCGACGCGGGTCGAGACGGCGCCGCCCAGCGAGTTGCCGATGAGGTGGACCGGCCCGCGGCCCGCCGCGTCGAGCAGCCGGATCACCGCGCGGGCGTGGCCGGTGACGGAGTAGTTGCCGTCGTCCGGCGGCGGGGAGTCGCCGAAGCCGGGCAGGTCGACGGCCTCACCCTCCAGGCGGTCGGCGAGCAGCGGCATCAGCGACGACCAGTTCTGCGAGGACCCGCCGAGCCCGTGGACGTAGAGCGCGGGCTCCAGACCGGGTCGCGTACCGGGGCGCGAGCGAATGGTCAGGGAGAGACCGGGCAGGCTCACGGAACGCAGCTCCTCGCCCTCCGCGACCCTGACGGCTCCCACCCGGGGCGCCAGGGAGGCGGCGGCGAGGGTTTCCGGCAGCTCGGTCGAAGACATGCGGCAATGTTACGAGACGATCACACCGTGGTTCATGTGTTCGCAGTCACAGGCCGTATAGCGGCTTGCGCGGGGAACTCCTAGGCTCATAAGGAAGCCCCCGAATCACTCGAAGTGGACGAAAAGGGAGCAGTCATGTCCGTCGATCCCAGCGATCCGGAAACCTTCCAGGAAGTAGACGACGAGACCGCGGAACTGTCCGGGGAGACCAACGAGGCGGACGCGGCCGAGCAGCACAAGGACGTGCGGCAGGACCACGACGAGCCGCTGAGCCGCGTCGACCCGGACGTCGCCAACGAGGCCGACGCCGTCGAACAGGCACGCGTGGTCGCCCTGGACGAGGACGACTACCGATGATTTGTTCGGTTTACCGTGGGTATCTCCGGCTACCCACCGCGTCCGGTCCGTGAAATTCTGCGTTCGCACCGCGCACAGCCGGGTTACCCAAAAGTACGATGGCGGCGCGTGTGCAACGCGCACCGGAACAACTTTGGGAGGCGGCGTGACAGCCATCGAGCAGACCGAGGCGGCGCGCCCGCGAGGCACGCGCCTGCCGCGCCGGGCCCGCCGCAATCAGCTTCTGGGTGCGGCCCAGGAGGTTTTCGTCGCGCAGGGCTACCACGCGGCCGCGATGGACGACATCGCCGAGCGCGCGGGCGTCTCCAAGCCGGTGCTCTACCAGCACTTCCCCGGCAAGCTGGAGCTCTACCTGGCCCTCCTCGACCAGCACTGCGAGTCCCTGCTCCACGCGGTGCGCACCGCGCTGGCCTCGACCTCGGACAACAAGCTCCGCGTCGCCGCGACGATGGACGCCTACTTCGCGTACGTCGAGGACGAGGGCGGCGCGTTCCGGCTGGTCTTCGAGTCGGACCTGACCAACGAGCCGGCCGTGCGCGAGCGCGTGGACCGGGTCAGCCTCCAGTGCGCCGAGGCCATCTCGGACGTCATCGCCGAGGACACCGGCCTGTCCAAGGACGAGTCGATGCTGCTCGCCGTGGGCCTCGGCGGCGTCTCCCAGGTAGTGGCCCGCTACTGGCTGTCCAGCGAGTCGACCATCCCCCGCGACAAGGCGGTGGCGCTGCTCACCTCGCTCGCCTGGCGCGGCATCGCGGGCTTCCCGCTGCACGGTACCGAGGGCCACTGAGCCCGCGGGAGCGTCCGCCGGGCACTCATTCCCCGATCCTGTTCGCTCCTGGCGTGCACCACCGGCGCTTCGAGGTCGTCGCCCCGGGCTAGTGTGTGCAGCGTACGGCGCGGCTGACCGCGCACCGCACGAGGTCGGAGGGACATAGCCGTGGAGGTCAAGATCGGCGTGCAGCACGCGCCCCGGGAGATCGTTCTGGAGAGCGGGCAGTCCGCCGAAGAGGTCGAGAGCGCGGTAGCCGCCGCCCTCGCCGGCAAGGCGCAGCTGCTCAGCCTCACGGACGAGAAGGGCCGCAAGGTCCTGGTACCGGCCGACAAGATCGCGTACGTGGAGATCGGCGAGCCTGCGGTCCGCCGCGTGGGCTTCGGCGCGCTGTAGTACACGGACACCCGAGAAGGGGTGCCACCAGTGAGCACTGGTGGCACCCCTTCTCGCTGCCCGCACCCCGCTCAGCCGACCCCCGCCCCGTGCAGCGGACGGCTCTCCTCGGCGGCGGCCGCGGCGGCCGGCACCGGACGCGGCCGGGCGGGGCGGCGGTCCGGGGAGTTCAGGCGTACGTCGGCGATGCCGCGCTTCATGGAGTCGCGGATCCACGTGCCCGCGGGGCGTTCCACGAAGCGGTGGATGAGCCAGGCGGTGGCCATCATCAGCGCGACCACCGAGCCCACGAGTACGGGGGCCGGGAGGCGGCCCCGGAAGTGGTGGATGAGGGTCATGCCGATGAACATGTGGATCAGGTACAGCGGATAGGTGAGCGCGCCGGCCGTGGAGAGCCACTTCCACTGGATCCGGTCGAAGGCCCCGAGCGCGATCGCGCCGACCGTCGCGAACCCGACGAGGATGACAAGACGCACCGGCCAGGTCGGCAGATGGTCGGCCGCCACATGGCCGAGGTTGCTGGCGATCCGGTAGTGGATGTAGCGCTGGGCCAGCAGCAGCTGGAACCCGACGACGCCCCACAGCAGCGCGTTGGGGCCGAAGCGGCGCATCAGGTGGAAGGCGATGCCCGCGATGAAGAACGGCGCGTACTGCGGCATCGCGAAGGCGGTGAGGACGGGCGAGCCGAGGCTGGGCGCCAGCGCCGCGGCCACCGTCCAGGCGCCGCAGAAGATCAGCAGATTGCGGTAAGTGACGCCGCACAGAACGACGACGGCCATCAGGACGTAGAACTTGAGCTCCACGAAGAGCGTCCAGTACACGTCGTCGATGTTCCTGGTGTTGTTGCCCGCCTGCACCATCGTCAGGTTGACGATGACGTCGTCCCAGCCCCGCACCGAGCTGACTTCCGGCCATGTCTTCACCACCAGCGCGGTGAGCGGCACGGCGACCCAGTAGGCCGGAAACAGCCGGGAGATCCGCGAGACCGCGAAGTCCCCGAGCGAGCGCCCCCACACGCTCATGCCGATCACGAACCCGCTGACCAGGAAGAACACCTCGACCCCGAGCCAGCCGAACTCGGCGATGTGGTGCAGCCCCGGGAAGATCGTCGACGGGTCGTGTCCCCAGGGTCTGCTCAGCGCGAGGTAGTGGTAGCAGACCACCAGCAGCGCGGCGACGAGCCGGAGCCCGTCCAACGCCGCGAGTCTGGGCACCGGCCGACGCTGGGACATGGGGGGACCTCCGTGCCGCGGGGCGGCGGCTGGGCGAAGCGGGAAACCCCCAGCACCAGCTCGGAGTCACCTGTGCGGAACATACGTGCGGCTTCTGCTCGCACGGCATCGGTTGACACCAGGTGTGACGGTACGCACAGGAAAAGCATGTCCGTTCGAGGACACGCCTGCGTTGCTTCCTCCCAGTGAGGGGAGGGTTGCGTTCCGCAAGCCTCGGGTAGGACGGCTGTGACCGGTTCCGCCCTGGCCGCACCCTGGGAGGCGACGTACATGCTGCTGGAAGCCCTTGGCTCCGTCCTGCTGGGTTTCGCCCTCGCGTGGGCCGCCGCGGCCCGGCTGCCGCACCGGCTCCCCGACCGCCGCGTCGTCCTGGCCGTCGGCCCGCTCGCCGGGCTCTTCGGCGCCTTCCTGACCCACTCGGCGATCGGCCCGGGCCACGGCGTGACCACGGTGCTCGGCGCCACCTTCGTCGCCTCGGTGCTGCTCTCGCTGCTGCTGCGACCGACGCGCCGCCTGCACCGGTCAGCGGCGTAGGCGGCGCGTCGGTACGGTCCCGCTAGGCCGCGAGGCCCAGCGCCGCCATGCGCTTGGTGTGAGCCTTGGTGATGCGCGTGAACATCTCGCCCACCGCCGCGAGGTCGAAGCCCGCGGCCACCCCGTCCACCCCGCCGACCAGCATCGTCGACAGCGCGTCGCGCTCGGCGACCACCCGCTGGGCCTGCGAGAGCGCCTCGCCCATCAGGCGGCGCGCCCACAGCGCGAGCCGTCCGCCCACCCGCGGGTCCGCCTCGATCGCGGCGCGCACCTTCTCCACCGCGAAGTTGCCGTGCCCGGTGTCGTCGAGGACCGACAGGACCAGGGAACGGGTGTCGGAATCCAGGTGGTTGGCGACCTCGCGGTAGAAGTCGCTCGCGATCGAGTCGCCGACGTACGCCTTGACCAGGCCCTCCAGCCAGTCCGACGGCGCGGTCTGGTGGTGGAAGTCGTCCAGGGCCTTGGCGAAGGGCTCCATCGCGGCCGTGGGCTCCGCGTCGATCTGCGCGAGCCGGTCCCGCAGCCGCTCGAAGTGGTGGAACTCCGCGGAAGCCATCTTCGCCAGCTCCGCCTTGTCCGCCAGCGAGGGCGCCAGCTTCGCGTCGTCGGCGAGCCGCTCGAAGGCCGCGAGCTCGCCGTAGGCGAGGGCGCCGAGGAGGTCCACCACCGCGGCGCGGTACTGGGGAACCGCGGAGGCGGCCGCCCAGTCCTGGGCCGCGATCCCGGTGCGCTCGGGCTCCGGGGTGGATTCTTCGGTTGCAGTGGCGTTGTCAGACGTCTCCATGAACCGCACAATAGCCCGCCCGGGACGGGCCGTAAGGGCCTCGTGGCTCACACCCGTCGCACCGGACCCGCGAATTCTCCCGACACACATGCGCGAATCCGGGGTACAGTGGTAATGCGCCCGCCGAGTATTTCGACGGGCCGCACGAATGAGGATGCCCGGTCGGTTGCTCCGGTCGGCTCCGACCCGACAGCCCTCCACCGGGCACGTATCAGTACGTGCCACTGAAGAGGGATCCCTCAGCGGCACGAGCGCTTGAGCGACGGCAGTGGTCCCGCGCCACCCGGCAACACGATCGAACTCTGATCCCGCCGGACGAAATGGGCACGGTAAGACCCGCCGCGTTCGCCTCCGTACCGCGTCTCACAGAAGAGGCAGCACCCTGACTACGTTCCGAGAGCTCGGGATCCTTCCCGAGACCGCCGAAGCCCTTGAAGCCGTCGGCATCGTGTCCCCCTTCCCCATCCAGGAGCTGACGCTCCCCGTCGCGCTCTCCGGCACCGACATCATCGGGCAGGCCAAGACCGGCACCGGCAAGACGCTCGGTTTCGGTCTGCCGATCCTGGAGCGCGTCACCGTCCCCGCCGACGTCGAGGCGGGCCGGGCGGCGGCCGACCGGCTCACCAACACCCCGCAGGCCCTCGTCGTCGTACCGACGCGCGAGCTGTGCCAGCAGGTCACCAACGACCTCCTCACCGCGGGCAAGGTCCGCAACGTCCGCGTGCTCGCCATCTACGGCGGCCGGGCGTACGAGCCCCAGGTCGAGGCGCTCAAGAAGGGCGTCGACGTGATCGTCGGCACCCCGGGCCGCCTGCTCGACCTCGCCGGGCAGAAGAAGCTCGACCTCTCCCACGTCAAGGCGCTCGTCCTCGACGAGGCCGACGAGATGCTCGACCTCGGCTTCCTGCCGGACGTCGAGAAGATCATCCAGCTGCTTCCGCCCAAGCGGCAGACCATGCTGTTCTCCGCGACCATGCCGGGCGCCGTCATCGGCCTCGCCCGCCGCTACATGTCGCAGCCGACGCACATCCGCGCCACGTCGCCGGACGACGAGGGCACGACGGTCGCGAACACCCAGCAGTTCGTCTACCGCGCCCACTCCATGGACAAGCCGGAGATGGTCGCGCGCATCCTGCAGGCCGAGGGCCGCGGGCTCGCGATGATCTTCTGCCGTACGAAGCGGACCGCCGCGGACATCGCCGAGCAGCTCGCCAAGCGCGGCTTCGCCTCCGGCGCGGTCCACGGCGACCTCGGCCAGGGCGCCCGCGAGCAGGCGCTGCGCGCCTTCCGCAACGGCAAGGTCGACGTGCTGGTCTGCACCGACGTCGCCGCGCGCGGCATCGACGTCGAGGGCGTGACGCACGTCATCAACTACCAGTCGCCGGAGGAGGAGAAGACCTACCTCCACCGCATCGGCCGCACCGGCCGCGCGGGCAACAAGGGCATCGCGATCACGCTGGTCGACTGGGACGACATCCCGCGCTGGCAGCTGATCAACAAGGCACTCGACCTGAAGTTCCCGGACCCGGTCGAGACGTACTCCACCTCGCCGCACCTGTTCGAGGAGCTCAACATCCCGGCGGGCACCAAGGGCGTGCTGCCCCGGGGCGAGCGCACCCGCGCGGGCCTCGCGGCCGAAGAGGTCGAGGACCTGGGCGAGACCGGTGGGCGCGGGCGCAGGTCCGCCGCCGCGGCTCCCGTCGTCACCGAGGAGCGCCCGGCCCGTACGCGGACGCCGCGTCAGCGTCGCCGTACCCGGGGCGGCTCGCAGCTGGACGCCGCCGAGACCCCGGCCGCTCCGGCCGCGGCCGCGGCCCCGGCCGCCGAAGCCGTCGAGACCGTGACCGAGCCGCGCACGCCGCGTCGCCGCCGTCGTACCCGCGTGGGTGCGCCGTCGGTGGTGCCGCAGGCCGCTGCCGCCCCGGTGGTCGAGGCCGCGCCCGTGGCCGAGGCGGCTCCGGTCGCCGAGCCCGTGGTCAAGGCCGCGCCCCGTCGGCGTTCCGCGCCGGTCGCCGCGCCCGTCGTGGAGGCGGTCGAGGCGAAGCCGCGCCGCCGTCGGGTGCGCAAGGCGAGCGAGTCGGCCGAGGTCGGTTTCGTGACGCCGGAGTCGGCCGCGCTGGAGCTGGCCAGGGCCGCTCAGGCCAAGGCCGCCGCCGCGATCAGCGACGTCGCCGCGGCTCCGGCCGCCCCGGTCGCCGAGTCCGAGGCCCCGGTGAAGGCGCGCCGCACCCGCAAGAAGGCCGCCGAGGCCGTCGTCGACACGGTCGAGGCCGTCGAGACCGAAACCCCGGCCAAGCCCCGCCGCACCCGCGCCAAGAAGGTCGCCGAGCCGGTGGTCGAGGCCGTCGAGGCCGAGGCCGAGGCACCGGTGAAGGCGCGCCGCACGCGCAAGAAGGCCGCCGAGGCCGTCGTCGACACGGTCGAGGCCGTCGAGACCGAAACCCCGGCCAAGCCCCGCCGCACCCGCGCCAAGAAGGTGACCGACGCCCCCGAGGCGACCGAGGCCTCCACCGCGCCGCGCCGCACCCGCGCCAAGAAGGTCGCCGAAACCGCCCCCGAGGCAGTCGTCGAGACCGAGACCGAGGCACCGGTCAAGCCGCGCCGCACCCGCAAGAAGGCCGCCGAGGCCGTCGTCGACACGGCCGAGGCCGTCGAGACCGAAACCCCGGCCAAGCCCCGCCGCACCCGCGCGAAGAAGGCCGCGGTCGCGCCCGAGGCGTGATCCGCACCGCCTGAAACGGCCCGGTCCCCCACGGGGGTGCCGGGCCGTTCGCGTGCTCGCCCCGGGTGCTCGTGTGCGGGACGGATACGCTCGCCTCATGAGTAAGCCGCGCTCCCTCGACCTCCCGCCGCGCACCCGGGCGTACCGACTGCGCACCCCGCGCCAGGAGTTCGCCGTTCTCGATTCGCGGCCCGAGGGACGGGCGCGCGGCACGGCGCTGCTCGTGCCGGGGTACACCGGCAGCAAGGAGGACTTCCTCGCCCTCCTCGACCCGCTCGCCGACGCCGGGTACCGGGCCGTGGCGGTCGACGGGCGCGGGCAGTTCGAGAGCCCGGGGCCGCGGCGCGTCTCCGGGTACACCCCGCGCACCCTCGGGGGCGACGTGCTCGCGCAGGTCGCCGCGCTCGGCGACGGCCCCGTCCATCTCGTCGGGCACTCCTTCGGCGGCTTCGTGGCCCGGTCCGCCGCGCGGCTCGACCCCTCGGCGTTCCGCTCCCTGACGCTGCTGGCCTCCGGCCCCGGCCGGGTCGGGCCCGAGCAGCGCACGAAGATCCGGATGCTCCGGGCGGCGCTGCCCGTGCTGCCGCCGTCGTGGGTGTGGGCGGTCACGCAGTGGCTGGACGGCAGGGACCCGACGTACGTCGCCGATCCGCCCGAGATCGTGGCGTTCCTCCAGCGGCGCTGGTTCAGCACGCGCCCCGCCCAACTCATCGCCACCGGGCGGCAGTTGAGGATCGAGCCGGACCGCACCGAGGGGCTCGCGGCGCTGCCGTTGCCGCTTCACGTGGCGTACGGGTCGGGTGAGACGGTGTGGACGGTGGGCGAGCTGGCGCATCTCGCGCGCAGCGTGGACGCGCGGCACACGGTGATCCTGGGCGCGGATCACTCGCCCAATGTGTCCCACCCGGCGGAACTCGCCGAAGCCCTGACCAAGTTCTGGTCCCCCTTGGACACCCCCTGACCACCCCGCGGCTCCGCCCCCGACTCGGCTACTCCCCGCGGACCATGCGGCCCCGCTCCCGACTCGGCTGCTCCCCGCGGACCATGCGGCTCCGCTCCCGCGACTCGGCTTCGAACCTGCGGACCGTGCGTGGCTGATCGCGCAGTTCCCCGCGCCCCTAGGGGGCTCCGAAGCCCCGCACCCACAGCGACCGCCTCCTCCAAGGGGGCGCGAGGAACTGCGCGAACAACCACCGACAACCGCCAGCCAACAAAACCACCAGACCACCCCAAGGGGCGCGGGGAACTGCGCGAACAACCGCCCACAACCCGCACACGATCAACCCCCAGGTAACCCCCAAAGGGGCGCGGGGAACTGCGCGAGCAACCACGGACGACCGTCAGCCGACCAACCACAGCCCGACCCCAAAAAGTGCGGGCGGGAAGGGCGCAGAGCCTCAGTACTGGGACTGCAAGTGCTGCCAGAACCCGTCGCGCAGGGACCGCCGCAGATCCGCGTGCCCGCGCAAGGAGTACTGGAGAAGCCGCTCCGCCTCGATGAGGAGGTCCTGGTCGACGGACCCGGGCAGATAGGGGTGGCCGGGCAGCAGATCGGCGAGCGCGGCCCGCCCCCGCTCGGAGAGCCACGTCGCGGCGATCCGCGCCCCGACGAACCGCACGTCCTCCCGGCTCGGCGCCGGCCCCTCGTGCTCGTACATCGTGACCGGCCGCCGCGTGACGTACGGCTTGCAGAAGTCCAGGTCGAAGGTGCGCTGGCTGTCGACCTCCCAGAGCAGCGGCTCGGCCTGGTTGCGCCCCTCGGCGGCCTCGATGCCCCAGAGGTGGACGCGCGCGCCGTACCCCTGCGCGGCCTCGACCGCCGAGACGAGGTCCTCGTCGCCGCCGATCAGCGCCGCGTCGCTGATGGCGCGGTGGCGGGCCAGTGACTCCAGGTCGGAGCGGATCAGGGAGTCGACGCCCTTCTGCTGGTTGTTGGCGTTGAGGTTGCCGAGCCGGACCTTGACGTCGGGGAGCTCGGCGATCGACTGCTGTTCGGGGGTGTGGATGCGGCGGCGGGCGCCGTCGTACCAGTAGACGCGGAGCAACCGGCTGTCCGCGAAGATCGTGCGCGCCTTGTCGATGAAGGCCTCGATGAGCCCCTCGGCGTCGAGGTCGAAGGAGCGGCGGTCCTCGGTGCCGGTGACGAGGAGGCCGGCGGCGGCGTAGACGTAACCCGCGTCGACGAAGATCGCGTGGGTGGAGGGCGTCTTCGCGACTTCGGCGAGCATGCGCTGGAGCAGCTCGTTGGCGCGGTCCAGCTTGCGGTCCAGCTGGGCGGCGAGGTCGTGGGGCGTCTGCGCCGACTGGGATTCCTGGGAGTCGTCCATACGCTTTCCATTGTCCGCGTCGTGACGCACGGGGCACAACCGGGCACGTCCGGTCGCCGTGGGTGGCCGATCCTTAGCGAATCGAAAAATTTCCTTAGCGTAGGGAATGTTTGCTGGAGGCAACCCGTTGATCCCTACGGAACGCGTTGCACAGGAGCCACGCAATCCACACTTAACGGGTGGGCAACCACCCCGACGCCTCGCGGGCGCAGGCTGTTTCCCAGCCCCCCGCACCAGTAGTTCTCCTAGCAGGAGGATCAGACGAAGGGAGAAGCCATGCGCTTCGAAATCATGCGCCTGGACGACGTCGACGGTACGGCCGTTGACAGCACCGTCGTGGACGCCGCCTCCGTCAACCGGATTGTGCAGCAGGCCGCCGCAATGGGTCAGCGCATCTACATCCGCCCGGCCGTCTCCGCGGCCTCGTAACGCGTTAGAAGGAGTGCCCCCGCGAGCCGGTCGAACGGCCGCGGGTGCCGTATGTGAAGCGCCCCCGTACCGATGGGTACGGGGGCGCTTCGGCGTGCCGGGGCCTCAGTTGGCGTGGATCACCTGGGTGATGCCGTTGATGATCTGCTGCACCGCGAGGGCCGAGAGCATCATGCCCGCGAGCCGGGTGACCAGGACGACGCCGCCGTCCTTGATGACGCGGATGATCAGCAGCGAGTACCGCATGGTCACGTACAGCACGAGGTGGATGGCGATGATCGCCGCCCAGACCGAGACCTGCCCGGACACCGTGTCGTGGTTCTGGACGGCGAGGATCACCTGGACGATCGCGCCGGGCCCGGCGAGCAGCGGCATGCCGAGCGGCACCAGCGCGACGTTGACGTCCTTGGTCTGCTTCGGCTCGTCGGTCTTGCCGGTGAGCAGGTCGAGCGCGATCAGGAGCAGCAGCAGACCTCCCGCGATCATCAGCGCGGGGACGTCGATGTGCAGATAGCTGAGGATCTGGTGGCCGACGAGGCCGAAGAGCGTGATCACTCCGAGCGCGACGGCGGCGGCCTGCCAGGCCATCCTGCGCTGGACCTTGGCGGCACGGCCCGCGGTCAGCGCGAGGAAGATCGGCGTGATCCCGGGGGGATCCATGATGACGAACAGGGTGAGGAAGAGGGAGCCGAAGACGGCAGCGTCGAACACGGTGAGCCTTGCGAGGTGAGGGACGTACGGAAGTGAGCTGGGCCGCTGCTGCGCGGGTCAGCCGGGACCGGCCCCCTGCGCCGCGCGGACAGGCCCGTGCGGCGTTCGGGGAGCGGGGATGCGGGGGCGGGGCCCCCGGGTGATCGGGAGAGGCGGGCTCCCCCTACGAGCGGCCGTCTCCGCCCGCACCCGGCACGGGGAAGGCCCCCGTGGCGCGGCGGGTGATCTCGCCGTAGATCTCGGGATCGGTCGTGCACTGCCCGAGCCGTACGGGCTTGCGGCTGCCGTGGTAGTCGCTGGAGCCCGTGGTCAGCAGCCCCAGGTCGGCCGCGAGCGCGCGCAGCCGCGCGCGGGTGGGGGCGTCGTGGTCGGTGTGGTCGACCTCGATGCCGTCGAGGCCGGCGGCGGCCAGTTCGGCTATCGCGGACTCGGGCACGACCCGGCCGCGCCGGTGGGCGAGCGGGTGGGCGAAGACGGTGACGCCGCCCGCCGCCTTGACGAGCCGGATCGCGTCGAACGGGTCGAGCTCGTGCTTGCCGACGTAGGCGCGGCCGCCGTCGGCGAGCCAGTCGGGCACGAAGGCGTCGGAGACGGAGCCGACGACGCCGAGTTCGACGAGCGCCTCGGCGACGTGGGGGCGGCCGACCGAGCCGTCGCCCGCGATGCGGGCGACCTGCTCCCAGGTGACGGGCACGCCGAGTTCCCGGAGCTTGGTGACCATGCCCCGGGCGCGCGGCACCCGGTCGTCCCGCACCAGCTCGCGCTCGCGCAGGAGCTCGGGCTCCTCGGGGTCGAAGAGGTAGGCCAGCATGTGCAGGCCGATGCCGTCGATGCGGCAGGAGAGTTCGGCGCCGGTGACCAGGGTGAGCCCGGCGGGCAGCGCGGCGACGGCCTCGGCGTACCCGCGGGTGGTGTCGTGGTCGGTCAGCGCGACGACGTCGAGCCCGGCGGCGGCCGCGTTGCGGACCAGCTCGGCCGGGGTGTCCGTACCGTCCGAAGCCGTGGAGTGGGTGTGCAGATCGATGCGCACGACGCGTACTCCAGGGCATAAGGGGCGGATCAGGGGACGGTCAAGGATAACCGGCCGGACGCTCTTCCCCGTCCGTCCCCGGCCGGGGCCCCGATCAGGACAGGATGCGGGGGGTGAGCGCGCCGCAGGGCACCAGTTCCACCTCGGCGCCCGCGTCGCGCAGATCGGTCAGGACGAGCTCGTCGTACATGAGCAGTCCGGACTGCTCGGGCCACACGATCGCCCACAGCCACAGCCCGCGCGCCTCCCCCGCGAAGACGGCGCGGTCGTCCGGGGTCCGGGTGACGTGCCACAGCGGGGTGGGCCGGCCGGCCGCGAGGACCTTGGTGTGCGGGGGTTTGTCGACGCTCATGAACGGGCCGGGGTCGGGCCCGTCGATGCCCGCGTACCGCGCGCCGAGCCCCACGCCCAGCTCCTCCGCGACCAGGATCAGCTCCCCGATGCCGCCGAGCGGGCCGGGGCCGGAGCAGGCCACCGCGGTCGCGCGGCCGCCGCTGCGGTCGTCACCCGCGTACCCCACGCCCGTGAACAGCCAGCCGACCGGCAGCGGCCAGGGCATCCACACCGGCACCTGCGCCCGGCGCACGACGACCTCCAGGGCCTCGACACTGGGCGGAACCACCGGTTGCAGCGGATACACGGGGCCGTGCACGTCGCACTGCCAGGTGTCGGCAAAGAGACCGGGCGCCCTGACCCGGCCTCCGCACTTCGGGCAACTGGGTTCGCCCCTCATAGAGCCCCACGGTCCTCCCCGGTCGTCGCCCCGTCAAGGACGATCACCCGTCCGGAGTGCGCCCCGCCCGTCGTCCGCGGCCGGGGACGGCATGCGGCGCGGGCCCGGAAGGCCGATGGAACGCCCTCCGGAAAAGTAGTTTCATCTTGCATTCATTAGCCTGGCTAAGTTATTGTGTGTATCACGCAACGATCTGGTGCCACAGTCATCCACCGGGAAACGGGAGCAGCCATGCGGCAAGGAAAGGACCCCCTCGACGACGGCGCAGGAGCCGGCGGCCTGCTGCGTCAGCCCAAGGCGGTCTGGGCGACCGCGGGCGCGTCCGTCGTCGCCTTCATGGGCATCGGCCTGGTCGACCCGATCCTGCCGTCCATCGCCAAGGGCCTGGACGCCACCCCAGCCAGGTGTCCCTGCTCTTCACCTCGTACTTCCTGATCACCGCGGTCGCGATGCTCGTCACCGGCTTCGTCTCCAGCCGGATCGGCGGCAAGAAGACGCTGCTCGCGGGGCTCGCCCTGGTGGTCGTCTTCGCGGCGCTCGCGGGCACCTCGAACTCGGTCGGCGAACTCGTCGGCTTCCGGGCGGGCTGGGGGCTCGGCAACGCGCTGTTCGTCTCCACCGCGCTCGCCGTCATCGTCGGCGCGGCGGCGGGCGGCAGCGCCGCGGCGATCCTGCTGTACGAGTCCGCGCTCGGCCTCGGCATGGCGTGCGGCCCGCTGCTCGGCGCGATCCTCGGCGACATGAAGTGGCGCTACCCCTTCTTCGGCACCGCCGCCCTCATGGCGATCGGCTTCGTCGCGATCACGGCGTTCCTCAAGGAACAGCCCAGGCCCGCCCGCAGGACCTCGCTGCTCGACCCGCTCAGGGCGCTGGGCCACGGCGGCCTCGCCTCGGCGCGGCGTCCGCCTTCTTCTACAACTACGCGTTCTTCACGGTGCTCGCCTTCACCCCGTTCGTGCTGAACATGTCGCCGTACAAGTCGGGCGGCGTCTTCTTCGCCTGGGGCGTGCTGCTCGCGGTGTTCTCGGTGCTCGTCGCGCCCCGGCTCCAGGAGCGGTTCGGCTCGCTGAAGGTGCTCGGCGGATCGCTCGTGCTGCTCGCCGCGGACCTGCTCGTGCTGGGCTACGGCAATCACACCACGGCGGTCGCCGCGACCATCGCCTCCGGCTCGTTCATCGGCCTCAACAACACCGTGTACACCGAGCTGGCCCTCGGCGTATCGGACGCGCCCCGGCCGGTGGCGAGCGCGGGCTACAACTTCGTGCGCTGGTTCGCGGCGGCCGCGGCCCCCTACTTCGCGCCGAAGATCGAGGAGTGGAGCGACATCCACGTCCCGTTCGTGGTCGCGGCCGTGGCGGCGGTGCTCGGCGCGGTGATCGTGTGGGTCCGCCGCGCCTCGCTCGTCCACGAGGCGGTCGAGCTCCAGCCCGCGCACGCCACCGAGGACGGGGTGTCGGCCTTCGCCGACTAGGCCCGGGCCGCCAACTCCCTTGTACGCGCCCCTGGTTCGGGTCAGACCGACACCGGGGGCGCCGAGGCCGTGCTAGTCGAGCGCCACGGACCTGCGCAGCGGATCGCGCAGGTCGGTGCCGCCGGACAGCCAACGCTCGTGCAGCGCCTCGGCGCCGCGGACCCGCTTCCAGGCGGCCTCGTTGGTGGTCATCGGCAGCAGCGGCAGGAAGCGGACCGGGTCCATCGGGGCGTCGAGCTCCAGGTCCTCGACCAGGCCGCCCGGCTCGGCGACCAGGACCGAGGTGAACGGGGCGCCCGGCCACAGCGGTTCGCCGGTGTCGAGCGAGGCCCCGGGGGCCACCACGAGGCCCTCCACCTGCGGGGAGGCGGCCAGCACGGCGAGCGGACGGAGCGCCTTGTCGGTGTCGGCGAGCCCGGCGCGCACGGACAGGACCAGCTCGGCCCGCGGGCCCTTCACCGGGTCGGCGAGCGCGGAGGTGGGGTCGGCCATCGGCTGAGCGGACATGCCGAGAGTCGCGTACCGGACGATGTCACCCTCGGAGAACCGCAGCACCTCGATGCGGTCGGTACCGAGGAAGGTGACCGCGGCGCGCGCGTCCGGCTCACCGAGCGCGGTGTGCAGACGGGCCTCGACGAGCGCAAGAACATCAACCATGGGGCGAGCATAGAAGGCGTATGCAAGCGGCAAAGCCGGGGCTTGACGCAAGAGTGGGCTGATAGTCTTGGCCGCTGTTCGGGACAGCAGGAAGTTCCCCACGGGGGACCGGCTGGAGGAGGTGGGGCTGCGATGGATCGAAGTCGGCCTGGCAGTACCAACCGCTCTTCCGCGCGCCTGCGTTGTTCCCGGTGATCTGAGACCCTCCCTACCCGGCCCCCGGCCCGGAAAACACCCGCGTCTCAAGGCGTCTCGCCCAACGGAAGAGCACCTCACGTCGTCCGTCCGTTTCAGTAGCGAACGCCGTCTCGCGTGCCCCTGTGGTGCCGCCCGCTGTGCGAACGTGTGCGATCGATGCCGTTCGGGGCCGATTCGTCCCCTTGGCTCCTTTCGTCGCAGCACGTCCCCTGTTCCAGGTTCTCGGGCAGTTCCAGAGCGTCACGCCCCCGACGGCCCCTCCGTGAAGGAGTCCTGCCATGTCGATGATCCGTGACCTGCGTGCCGTGGTCCGCCCCGCGCTGCGCAAGACCAGCGCCCCGTACAACGGCTACGACACCACCCGCGACCCCTCGGCCAGCAGCGCCGTCGTCGACTGCGCGGTCTACCGCGACGGGCGGCGCGTGCGGTTGGGCGAGGACACCGGCTGCCTGACGCCCCGGGAGGCCATGCGGCGGGCGCGCGAGGGCGGGGGGTTCGTGTGGATCGGCCTGCACGAGCCGACCGAGGCCGAATTCGCCGGTATCGCGGCCGAGTTCGGGCTGCACCCGCTCGCCGTGGAGGACGCCGTCCACGCCCACCAGCGGCCGAAGCTGGAGCGCTACGACGACACCCTGTTCACCGTCTTCAAGACCATCCACTACGTCGAGCACGCCGAGCTCACCGCGACCAGCGAGGTCGTGGAGACCGGCGAGGTGATGTGCTTCACCGGGCGGGACTTCGTCATCACCGTCCGGCACGGCGGCCAGGGCTCGCTGCGCGCGCTGCGCAAGCGCCTCCAGGACGACCCGGAGCTCCTGGCCAAGGGGCCCTCCGCCGTCCTGCACGCCATCGCCGACCAGGTCGTCGACGGCTACCTCGCGGTCGTGGACGCGGTGCAGGACGACATCGACGAGGTCGAGATCGAGGTGTTCTCGGCGCCGGCCAAGGGCAGCCCGCGCGGTGTGGACGCGGGCCGGATCTACCAACTCAAGCGCGAGGTACTGGAGTTCAAGCGCGCGGTCTCGCCGCTCCTGCGTCCCATGCAGCTGCTCAGCGAGCGGCCGATGCGGCTGGTGGACCCCGACATCCAGAAGTACTTCCGGGACGTCGCCGACCACCTCGCCCGGGTGCAGGAGCAGGTCGTCGGCTTCGACGAGCTGCTCAACTCCATCCTCCAGGCCAACCTCGCCCAGGCCTCCGTCGCCCAGAACGAGGACATGCGCAAGATCACGTCCTGGGCGGCGATCATCGCCGTACCGACGATGGTGTGCGGTGTGTACGGCATGAACTTCGACAACATGCCCGAGCTGCACTGGAAGTACGGCTACCCGATCTCGATGGGCATGGTGGCCGTGGTCTGCCTCGGCATCCACCGCATCCTGAAGCGCAACGGCTGGCTCTGAGGGCTCACTCGGCCCGGTTCGCCCGCACCACCAGGGCGAGCCCGGCCAGGATCACGACCAGCGCCGGGTAGGCGAGCACCGGGGGCCGCTGACCGAGCCAGAGCGCGGCGATGAGCGCGGCGCCGGGGGTTTCGAGCAGGATCGCCGTGGCGGTGACGGACGGGCCGAGGCTCGCCACCACCCGGTTGAGCAGCGAGTGGCCGAGCAGCTGGGCGGCGAGCGTGAGCACCGCCAGCTTCAGCCAGGTCGTCCCGTCGTACGCGGTGAGTTCGGCCCCGCTGACGAGCGCCGCCACCAGGAGCCCGGCGGCGGCCGTTCCGTAGCAGAGGTAGGTGTACGGGACGGTGGCGACGCTCTTGCGGACCTCGGCGCCGAGCAGCACGTACCCGGCGGCCGCGATGCCGCCGCCGAGCGCGAGCGCGTCGCCCGCCAGGGCGCGCGGCGACAGGGTGAGGTCGACGCCGGTGAGCAGGACGACGCCGGTGCAGGCGGCCAGGGTGCCCGCCCACACCAGGCCCGGCGTGCGGTGGCCGCGCAGGCGCAGCGCGATCGTCGTCCATATCGGGGTGGTGGTGCACAGCGCCGTCGACGAGGCGACCGACGTCATGCTCAGGCTCGGCAGCCACAGCCCGAAGTGCAGCGCGAGCAGACCGCCCGCGCCGAGGGTGAGCCCCACCTCGCGGCGGGTGAGCGCGCGCAGCCGGGCCCGGTGCCTGAACCAGGCCACCGGGGTCAGCGCGCCGACCGCGAGGGCGTTGCGCCAGAAGGCGATGGCCAGCGCGGGCGCGGCGGTGGCCGCGATCAGCGGCGCGGACAGCGAGACGCTGGCGAGGGCGACGACGAGCAGCGCGACGTCGACGCGGGGAACGGCCGCGACGGCGGGCGCGGGCGAGGTGGCAGTGGTCACGGCCGCAGCGTAAGGGGCATGCGCGAATTACGGAACTGACTATTCCCCGGGGCCTCTAGGGTGGTGGCATGACGCAGACGTTGCTCGACCAGGCCCTTGTCGAGGAGGCCACCAAGAAGTCCGGGCTCATCTGGGTGCGCGGCACCGGGGTGGCCGAGCGGGCCCTGTGGCACGTGTGGCTCGACGGCGCCGCCCACGTCGTGGGCGGCGGCCCGGGCGAGCAGCCGCTCGACGGGCTCGTGGACGGTGGCACCGCGCAGGTGACGGTCCGCTCCAAGGACAAGGGCGGGCGCCTGGTGGCGTGGACCGCCGCGGTCTCCGAGATCCCCGCGGGCGGCGAGGCGTGGGAGGCGGCGGTCGCCGAGCTGAAGGGCAAGCGCCTCAACGCCCCGGACGGCGAGGCGATGCCCGCGCGCTGGGCGCGCGAGTGCCGGCTGCTGCGCCTGACCCCGGCCGGCCCGCTCGGCGCGGCCCCCGAAGGATCGCTGGCCGCGCCCCCGGTGGCGACCCCGGCCACGACACGGCACCCGGTGCCCGCGGCCCTGCCCAGCCTGCTGTTCCGGCGCAAGCGGCGCTGAAGCGCGGCCGCGCCCCGGGTCAGGTCTTGGGGAGCTGCTGGCCGTAGTCCACGGTGTCGCCCTTGGCCGGGGGCGCGAGCGGGAAGTCCTTGTTCCAGTCGGCCAGTTCGAGGACGCCCGCCCCGCCGGCCCGCTCGAAACGCAGCGGGTAGGGCGTGCCCTGGAGGGCGACGTCGAGGGTGCCGCCCTCGCCGTCCCTGCCCGCCGCGATCCGTACCGTACGGACCTTGCCGACCTCGGACCGGTCGCCCTTGGACAGTGCGCCCTGGAGCCCGAGCATGCCCTTGAGCAGCACCGACTTCTCGGTGAACCCGCGCAGTTGCTGGTAGGCCGGATCCCCCGAGGGCACCTTGACGTACTTGTCGTCGAGCTTGCCCGCCGCCGAGGCCGCGCCGCCCGAGCCGCCGGAGTCGCTGTGCGACCAGAACCCCGCGTCGGCCTTGAGGAACAGGTCGTCCCCCACCCGCAGCAGCCCGAAGGTGCTCTTCTGCGAGGTGACCGTGCCCGTACCGCCGCTGCCCTTCAGCTTCATGTCGATCTTGTACGAGCCGCCCTTGCTGACCAGCGTCCCCGACAGCCGCACCGCGTCGGCCCCGTCGGCCGCGGTGCGCGCCTTGTTCTCGATCTCGGTCGCGGACAGTTTGCCGACGCCGTTGGTCCCCTCGTCCGGGTCCGAACCGCAGGCGGTGAGTGCCGCGGCGAGCCCCGCGCACAGCGCGACGGGCAGAGCGGCCCGACGGGCCCGTACCCGCACGGGCAGGAGGGATGAGGTCACCGGCGCACTGCCTCTCACACGGATGTAGGGGGTCGGCAGTCCGCACCCTACCCGCAGTGTCTAGGCTGCTCGGCAGAGCGCCGGACGGACGCCCCGCAAGGGCGTACCTCCTCGGCGGCGGCTAGCCTGAAACCCTTGTCCCGCGCCGATGTCGGTGGTGCGGAGCAACCCTGATCAGAAGGAGGCGCTCGGATGGCGGCAGGCG
The DNA here is from genome assembly GCF_056431605.1 of Streptomyces sp. NPDC045846. NCBI lineage: Bacteria > Bacillati > Actinomycetota > Actinomycetes > Kitasatosporales > Streptomycetaceae > Streptomyces > Streptomyces sp. NPDC045846. Next base: position 213,517 of record NZ_JBWKKJ010000007.1, read on the forward strand.
CCCCCCGGGTCTTCGTCTCGCACCTCTCCGGCGTCGCCGTCTTCGACCCCAACGGCGACCAGGTCGGCCGGGTGCGGGACCTGGTGGCGATGTTGCGGGTCGGCCGCAGGCCTCCCCGGCTGCTCGGCATCGTCGTCGAGGTGGCCGGCCGCAGGCTGATCTTCCTGCCCATGACCCGGGTCACCGGGGTGGAGTCGGGCCAGGTCATCACGACCGGCGTCGTCAACCTGCGCCGCTTCGAGCAGCGCCCCACCGAGCGCCTCGTGCTCGGCGAGCTGCTCGACCGCCGGGTCACCCTCGTCGAGGACGGCGAGCAGGTGACCGTCCTCGACGTCGCCATCCAGCAGCTTCCGGCCCGCCGCGACTGGGAGATCGACAAGGTCTTCGTCCGCCGGGGCAAGTCGGGCGCGCTGCGCCGCAAGGGCGAGACGCTGACCGTCGAGTGGTCGGCCGTCACCGGGTTCTCCCTGGAGGAGCACGGCCAGGGCGCCGAGAACCTGGTCGCCACCTTCGAGCAGCTGCGCCCCGCCGACCTGGCCAACGTGATGCACCACCTGTCGCCCAAACGGCGTGCCGAGGTGGCCGCGGCCCTGGACGACGACCGGCTGGCCGACGTCCTGGAGGAGCTGCCCGACGACGACCAGGTGGAGATCCTCGGCAAGCTGAAGGACGAGCGGGCCGCCGACGTCCTGGAGGCGATGGACCCGGACGACGCCGCCGACCTGCTCTCCGAGCTGCCCGAGGAGGACAAGGAGCGGCTGCTCACGCTGATGCAGCCGGACGACGCGGCCGACGTGCGCCGCCTCCTGTCGTACGAGGAGCGCACCGCGGGCGGTCTGATGACCACCGAGCCGATCGTGCTGCGTCCGGACGCCACGGTCGCCGACGCCCTGGCCCGGGTGCGCCAGCAGGACCTCTCCCCCGCGCTCGCCGCCCAGGTGTACGTGTGCCGGCCGCCGGACGAGACGCCGACCGGCAAGTACCTGGGCACGGTGCACTTCCAGCGGCTGCTGCGGGAGCCGCCGTTCGCGCTGGTCTCCTCGGTGGTGGACAGCGATCTGAAGCCGCTGCCGCCGAACGCCTCGCTGCCGTCGGTGACCAGCTTCCTCGCGGCGTACAACATGGTCGCCGCGCCCGTGGTGGACGAGAGCGGCTCGCTGCTCGGCGCCGTGACCGTCGACGACGTGCTCGACCACCTGCTGCCGGACGACTGGCGCGAGACGGAGTTCCACGGGCCGGAGGGGGTACCGGATGGGCGGCACTGACCGGACGGAGGAGCGCACCCGGGCGAGCGGCGCGAGCGCGCTGCCGCGCGGCCGCACCCGGCTCGACCAGCCGCGCGCGCCGCGCGTGAGGCTGCTCCCGGAGTGGGACCCCGAGGCGTTCGGCCGGTTCAGCGAGCGGATCGCCCGTTTCCTGGGCACCGGGCGGTTCATCGTCTGGATGACCCTGATCATCATCCTGTGGGTCGCCTGGAACATCTTCGCGCCGAGCAATCTGCGCTTCGACAACTACCCGTTCATCTTCCTCACGCTCGCCCTGTCGCTCCAGGCCTCGTACGCGGCCCCGCTGATCCTGCTGGCGCAGAACCGGCAGGACGACCGCGACCGCGTCACCCACGAGCAGGACCGCAAGCAGAACGAGCGGTCCATCGCCGACACCGAGTACCTCACCCGGGAAATCGCGGCGCTCAGGATGGGCCTCGGCGAGGTGGCCACCCGCGACTGGATCCGCTCCGAACTCCAGGACCTGGTCAAGGAGATGGAGGAGCGGCGGAACCTATTCCCGCCGGAGCGCTCCTACGGACGTGACGAAGGCGACCGCTGACAGGGCTTTCCGTACGGTGCGGTAGGCGCCGTACCATCGACCGTATGGCTACGGAAGACGCGGTGCTTGAGGCACTGGCGACGGTGAACGACCCCGAGATCCACCGACCGATCACTGAACTCGGCATGGTCAAATCGGTCGAGATCGGCACGGACGGGGCGGTCGCCGTCACGGTGTACCTGACCGTCTCCGGCTGCCCGATGCGCGAGACCATCACCAAGAACGTGACGGACGCGGTCGAGCGGGTCGAGGGCGTCAGCCGCGTCGACGTGACGCTCGACGTGATGAGCGACGAGCAGCGCAAGGAGCTCGCGGCCTCGCTGCGCGGGGGCACCGCCGAGCGCGAGGTGCCCTTCGCCAAGCCCGGGTCGCTGACCCGCGTCTACGCGGTCGCCTCCGGCAAGGGCGGCGTCGGCAAGTCCTCGGTGACGGTGAACCTGGCGGCCGCGATGGCGGCGGACGGGCTGAAGGTCGGTGTCGTGGACGCCGACATCTACGGCCACTCCGTGCCCCGCATGCTGGGCGCCGACGGCAAGCCCACCCAGGTCGAGAACATGATCATGCCGCCGTCCGCGAACGGCGTGAAGGTCATCTCCATCGGCATGTTCACGCCGGGCAACGCGCCCGTCGTGTGGCGCGGCCCCATGCTGCACCGCGCCCTCCAGCAGTTCCTCGCCGACGTGTACTGGGGCGACCTGGACGTGCTGCTGCTCGACCTGCCGCCGGGCACCGGCGACATCGCGATCTCGGTTGCGCAGCTGGTCCCCAACGCCGAGATCCTCGTCGTGACCACCCCGCAGCAGGCCGCGGCCGAGGTCGCCGAGCGCGCCGGGTCCATCGCCGTGCAGACCCACCAGAAGATCGTCGGCGTGGTCGAGAACATGGCCGGGCTGCCCTGCCCGCACTGCGACGAGATGGTCGACGTGTTCGGCACGGGCGGCGGCCAGAAGGTCGCCGACGGTCTGACGAAGACGACCGGCGCCACCGTGCCGGTGCTGGGCTCCATCCCGATCGACGTCCGCCTGCGCGAGGGCGGCGACGACGGCCGCCCGGTCGTCCTGTCCAACCCGGACTCCCCCGCCGGCGCGGCCCTGCGCGCCATCGCGGGCAAGCTGGGCGGCCGCGCCCGCGGCCTGTCGGGCATGTCGCTCGGGATCACCCCGCGCAACAAGTTCTAGCCCGCCCACAGCACGCGTAAGGGGCGCCCGCCACTGCGGGCGCCCCTTACGCGTGTGCGCATCGGCTTACGCCGCCGTCATGGGCCGCGCATACCGCCGTCGGCCGGGGCCGGATGCTTCGCGCGGCCGCCCGTCCGCCCTCACGCGTACGAGGCGATGTCCTTGACCACCGAGAAGCCGAGCCCGTACGCGCTCAGGCCGCGCCCGTACGCTCCCAGGTGCACGCCGCCCTGCGCCGAGCCGGCCAGGATCCAGCCGAACTCGGACTCGCGGTAGTGGAAGTCGGTCGGCACGCCGTCGACGGGGAGCGAGAGGGTCGACCAGTCGGAGCCGTCCAGGTCGTCGGCGAGCTCCCATGCCGTCTCGGTCTGCTGGTCCAGCCACTCGCCGCGCCGCACGTGGTCCATCTGCGCGGGCCAGGTGAAGGCCAGCAGCCCCGAGCCCGCGAGCCAGGCCGCCGAGGAGACCGAGGTGGCCTCCAGGACGCCCGTGCCGTCGCCGCTGCGGCGCACCGGGTTCGCCGGGATGCTCACGACCACCGCGAACCGGTCCCGGTCGGCCCCGGTCTTCGCCGCCGCCTCGGGCCGTATCGACGGCTCGTCGCCGTGGCCGATCGAGCCGTGCTGGACGGTGCCGTCGGCGGCCAGCGCCACCTGCATCAGCCAGCGCGGCCCGGTGAACGCCTCGTCGAGGCCGTACCAGGGGAAGGGCGCGCGCAGATAGCCGTCGACCGTACGCCGGGCCGCCGGCACTCCCTCCGGTGTGGACTGGGTGCCCTCGGGCGCCCCTTGAGGGGACTGCCCCGCTACCCGGCTTGTCGTCTCCATCTGCCCGGCCGCCTCCTAGATCAGTAGCGTCCGGAGCGGCCCGCCCCCCTCGGGCGTCCTGGCTGCCGGACAGATGGAGGATAGCCACCTCGGCGCGGCTCGCCGGAAAAGCGCATGTGGGATTGGCGTGTATCAGGTGGCGTCGGCGTCGAACGGGGGGCGCTCACCCGGCGCCAGCTGCTCGCGCTTCTTCAGCAGGTCGGGGGTGGCCCCCGAGCCGTTCACCGAGCCGTTGGCGGCGGTGGTGGCGGCCGATTCGCGGCCGTGCACGGCGTCCGCGACCTCTTCCATGTCCTTGCGGAGGTCGAAGCTGTTGCGGATCTCCTTGAGCCCCAGGTCGTCGTTGTCCATGAGCTGCTTGCGGACGAACGTCTTGGGGTTGAGGTCCTCGAACTCGAAGTCCTTGAACTCCGGACCGAGCTCCGCCCGGATGTCCTGCTTGGCGCTCTCGGAGAAGCTCCGCACCTTGCGGATCATGTTCGAGACGTCCTGGATCAGCTTGGGCAGCTTGTCCGGGCCGAAGATGAGCACAGCGAGGACCACGAGTGTGACCAGCTCCATGGGCCCGATGTCGTTGAACACCCGCTGCTCCTCGTGTTCTCAGTGCTCGCGATCTCGGCGCTTGATACTCAGCTCCGCGTCCAGTCATGGACCGCTCCACGGTACCCGGCCGAACTGTCGCGGCGGTACCCGCGGGGTGACCTTTGGGCATCGGTACGGGGCCGCTGGGGCCGCCGGTCCCGCGCGGCCCCGGACCGGGCGGTCAGGACGCGGAGCCGAGCGTCAGCGTGAGGTCCTGCTGCTTGCCGTCCCGCTGCACGGTCAGCTTGAGCTGGTCGCCCGGGCGGTGGGCGCGGATCTTCACTATCAACTCCTCGCCGCTGTGCACCCGCTGGCCGTCCACCTTGGTGATCACGTCCTGCGGTTTGACGCCCGCCTTGGCGCCGGGCCCGTCGGGCGTGACGGACGGCTTGCCGTCGCTCGCCTTGTCGCCGACGCGGGCGCCGTCGCCGGTGAACTTCATGTCGAGCGTGACACCGATCACCGGGTGGGTGGCCCTGCCCGTGTTGATCAGCTCCTCGGCGACCCGCTTGGCCTGGTTGACCGGTATGGCGAAGCCCAGGCCGATCGAGCCCGCCTGGCCGCCGCCGCCCTCCGCGCTGCCGCTCCCGGCCGACCTGATGGCGCTGTTGATCCCGATGACGCGGGCCTTGGAGTCGACGAGCGGGCCGCCGGAGTTGCCCGGGTTTATGGGGGCGTCGGTCTGGAGCGCGTCGACATAGCTGACGTCGCTGCCGTCACCGCTCTCGCCCCCGGCGGTGATCGGGCGCTCCTTGGCGCTGATGATGCCCGAGGTCACCGTGTTGGAGAGGTCGAAGGGCGCGCCGATGGCCACCACCGGATCGCCGACCAGGACGTTGTCCGAGTTGCCGAGCGGCAGCGGCTTCATGCCCGAGACCCCGTCGACCTTGACGACGGCGAGGTCGTACCCGCTGTCCCGGCCGACCACCTGCGCGGGCGCGCTCTCGCCCCCGCTGAAGGTCACCGAGATCTTCCCCGAGCTCCCGGCGGGCTGGACGACGTGGTTGTTGGTCAGGATGTGCCCGGCGTTGTCGAGGACGAAGCCGGTGCCGGTGCCGGACTCGGTGGACCCGGTGACGTGGATGGTGACCACGCTCGGCAGCGCGCTCGCGGCGATCCCGGCGACGCTGTCCGGCGCCCGGCCCAGCGGCTCCTTGCCGGCCTGCGGCAACCGTACGTCGGTGATGCCGCCGTTGCGCTCGACGTACGCGCCCACGCCACCGCCGATCCCCCCGGCGACCAGGGCGAGCAGCACAGCGCCGACCAGCAGCGCGCCGCGCCGCCACTTCCTCGGCTCAGGCTGCCCGGGCCTGCTGAGCGGCTCACCGGGCGCGCTCCAGGGGTCGTACTGCAACCACTGGGAGGCGGGCGGCCCCGCGGGGGCGGGAGGCGCGGCGTACGAGGCCTGCGGCGCGGGCGCGGGCGCGTCGGCGGCCTGCGGGGCCGCGTAGCCGGGCTGCTGGGGCAGCGGGGTGCCGCCCGGCGGCGTCGGCACCGGCCGCTGCACGGGAGGCGCGGGCGCCCAGGGCCCCGGCCCACCGTAGGGAGGTGTGCCGTAGGGATCGGGGGCGTGCAGGGGCCCCGGCCTGGGAACGCCGGAAGCAGCGGCCGGGGCGGTGCCGTGCTCCGGCCGTATGCCCTCCGCTTCGGCGACAGGACCCGTGCCCTGGACGGACGGGGCCGCCTCCGGGGACGCGGGACGCGCGTCGTCGACCGGCCCGGCGTCCTGCGCCAGCGGAGCTGCCTCCGGGGACGCGGGGTGCACCTCGGCCCCGGGCTGCGGCGACACCGGGGGCGCGTCGGCGACCGGCCCGAAGTCCTGCGCCGACAAGGCCGACTCCTGATGCGCGGGGTGCGCATCAGCGGGTAGGGCCGACTGCGGCGACACCGGGGATGCCGGGCGCGCGTCGGTGACCGGCCCGGCGTCCTGCGCCGACGAGGCCGACTCCTGATGCGCGGGGTGCGCCCCGGCGGGCGGGGTCGGCTGCGGCGGCACCGGGGGCGTCTCGGCCGCCGTGGTCGGCTGCGGCGCTCCGGCGGGCGGGGTCGGCGGGGCCAAGTCGTAGGTTTCGTCCGGGAGTTCGGCGGGTGGGGCCGTCGGCGCGGGTCCGGTGTCGCTGGGGCGGCCTGCCTGCGGACGGCTCCACCACTTGGGCTTCGGCCCGGTGGGCTTCTGCTCGTTCATGCTCTCCCCGCAACTGGCTGCCCTGCGTGCTCCCATGAGCACCCCTCCCCCGGATTCAACCAGGTCGCCGGAGGCGGCGGCAGGGCGCGGTCAGCGTCGGGCCGTCAGCGGGAGCCCGGACGCCACCGGAGCCGCCGACCGCACCGGCGCCTTCGGGATCACGGAGGGGACGACGGCGAACACCGCGGCCGTGAGGTCCGTCGTGGTGAGCGGGAGCGTCGCCACGGCGGGGCGTATCAACGGGGGCAGGGACGAGCCGTTCAGGCGGGCGGCCGGAAAGGCGCCGCCCAGCGGCTGGACGGGCCCGTTCTGCGCGGGCATCCCGCCCAGGCCGCGCGGGCCCGGCGAGACCGGAGCCGTGGGCGCCGTGGGCTGGGCGGCCATGGCCGAAAGGAATCCGGCCGCGGCGCCACCGCGGCGCCGGTCCTCGGCCGAACTGCCGCTCGGCGCAGGGCTGTTGGACCGCAGCGGAACCACGTTGCTGCCCCCGCTCGCGGCCCGGGCTCCGGACGTCGAGCTCAGCGGCAGGGTGCCGCCCAGCGCGATCGCGGCCAAGGACACGGCGCTCGCTGCGGCGAACGCGAATCTGCGGCCCCGCCACCCCGGGCCCGGGCGGTCCTGCTCGGACCGGCCCACCTCGTGGATGCGGAAGCCGCCGCCGAGCCCGTCGGGCAGCACAGCGGCATGGGAACCGACCGGGACGTAGCCGAAGCCGCCCGAGCGGGGAACGCGCGGGTCCCGGGGGCCGCCCGCACTGGGGGTCAGCACCCCGAATCCTTCGAAGAACCCGTCGGCCTGGCGCCCCCCGCCGAACGGTCCCCCGGAGCCGTCGTCGTCACCCCCGGTACCGGCGGGCAACCCCTGGAGCCGGGCCAGGAAGCCCTCCGAGGGCGGCGGCGGGGCCGCCTGGGCGAAGACGTTCTTCAGGTTGCGCTGGGCGTCGGCCTCCGCCTTGCACTTGGCGCAGGTCGCCAGATGGGACAGGACACGCTCGCGGGCGTCGTGGTTCAGCTCACCGTCGACCAGGGCGGCGAGCCGGTCCCCGAGGTGCTGCTCCGCCGGGGTGGGACTCGAACCACTCACGCCATCCCCTCTCCGGCCACCCCGAGCGCTCCCGGCGCCACCCCCGCGAGGGCGCGCTGCTGCTCGGCGCGGGCCTCGGGCGAACGGTGCTGGAGGGCCTTGCGCAGATGCGAACGGCCGCGGTGGATCCGGCTGCGGACGGTGCCGAGCTTCACTCCGAGAGTGGCCGCGATCTCCTCGTAGGAGAGGCCCTCGATGTCGCAGAGGACGACGGCGGCGCGGAACTCGGGAGCCAGCGTGTCGAGCGCCTGCTGCACGTCGGCATCGAAGTGGGCGTCGTTGAAGACCTGTTGGGGGTTGGGCTCGCGGCTGGGCAGCCGCTCCGCCGCGTCGTCGCCCAGCGCGTCGAAGCGGATGCGCTGGCGGCGGCGGACCATGTCCAGGAAGAGGTTGGTGGTGATGCGGTGCAGCCAGCCCTCGAAGGTGCCCGGCGTGTACGTCGACAGGGAGCGGAAGACGCGGACGAAGACCTCCTGGGTGAGGTCCTCGGCATCGTGCTGGTTTCCCGTCAGGCGGTAGGCGAGGCGGTAGACCCGGCCGCTGTGCGTGCTGACGATCTCCTCCCACGAAGGGGGAGTCCACGCCTGGGAATCCGCGTCGGCGAAGGTCGCGGTGGTAGCGGAGCTGGTAGCGCGGGAACGGTCAGCAATGTTGGTCACGGATTTCGGCTCACCCGCCGACCTGAGAAGACGCCGCAGCACTCCTCCCCGATCCACAGGCGCAGCCGCACCTCCCCTGTCGGCTCTGGTGGTGTCCAGTGGAGCCCCTACCATAGCCACCTCGCCCGTTAGCTCCGGATAAGAATCTTTACGTGCATTTGGGACCGGCTTCCGGCCCTCTTCCCCGAACTCGCCCATGTGCTCCCCCGCTGTCCCCTGGCCTCCTTAACGCGCGGTCCCATCTGCGGGTTCCCGACTCCAGCGGATACAGTCACCGTTGCGCCAACCAAGGGGACAGGAGAGGGCCATTACCGCCAACCGGCAGACGAGCTGGGCGTTCGCCGACGCCTTTGTCGCCGAGGACGACGCGCTGCGCTGGGCCCGTGACCGGGCCCGGGAGGCAGGCCTGCGTTCGGTGTCCCCGGGGACAGGCGCCGCGCTGCGGCTGCTCGCTGCCACGGCGGACGCGAAGGCGGTCGCGGAGATCGGCACCGGAACCGGCGTCTCCGGCATCTACCTGCTGCAAGGGCTGCGCCCGGACGGCGTGTTGACCACCGTCGACCCGGAGCCCGACCGCCAGCAGTTCGCCAAGCAGGCGTTCCGCGCCGCGGGTTTCGCGGCCAACCGGGCGCGGTTCATCCCCGGCCCCGCCCTGGACGTCCTGCCCCGGCTCGCGGACGGCGGGTACGACCTGGTCTTCTGCGACGGCGACCGCATGGAGTCCCTCGACGTGCTCGCTGAATCGTTGCGCCTGCTGCGGCCCGGCGGAATCGTCTGCTTCGAGGGTGTCTTCGCGGACGGCCGCACGGTCGACTCGGGGGTGCAGCCGGCCGAGGTGCTGCGGCTGCGCGAACTGCTGCGCGCGGTGCGCGAGAGCACGGAGCTGGTGGAGTCCCTGCTGCCGGTGGGCGACGGACTGCTCTGCGCGGTGCGCCGCGGCTGAGGGCCGCCGCCGCACGATCGTCGCCCGAGCCGACCGGCCGCCCTCAGGGGGACGCCGCCGCCGGACGGCCCGCACACACGACACCGCCCCGGCACGGCATGCACACAGGTGCATACCGAACCGGGGCGGTGAAGAGTCTGGGTCGGACCCGCTGAGTCAGCCGACGACCTTCTTCAGGGCATCGCCCAGGGCATCGGCCTCGTCCGGAGTCAGCTCGACGACAAGCCGACCGCCGCCTTCGAGCGGAACGCGCATGACAATGCCCCGCCCCTCCTTGGTCACCTCGAGCGGGCCGTCGCCCGTCCGCGGCTTCATGGCCGCCATGCTCGTTCCCCTTCCTGAAACCAGCTCATCGTCAGCCGACGGCCCCCGGGATTGGGCACGCGTCACGGCATCGAACACATTGCTTCCAGGTCATTATCCCGCATCGCAGGACCCGATGACCAACATCGGTCCGCATCGCTTGGGCAACGCGCTCGATCAAAACCACTCAATTCGGGGATCCGCCTGCGATACTTCGCCGCCGCGGGTTCCTCCCGGTAGCCGGATTGTTTGACGCAGGTCACATGCCCACCGCCGGTGATCTCCGCCATGCTGAGCGGACACGACGATCGAGAAGCATCCGCGACGGAGGGGATCCCACATGGCGGACACCGTGCTGTACGAGGTCAGCGACGGGCTCGCGACCATCACGATCAACCGGCCCGAGGCCATGAACGCCATGGACACGCAGGCCAAGGTCGCGCTCCGCGAGGCGGTGCGCTCCGCGGCCGGGGACCCGGCGGTACGGGCCGTGCTGCTCACCGCGACGGGCCGGGCGTTCTGCGTCGGGCAGGACCTCAAGGAGCACGTGGAGTCGCTGGCGGCGGACCGCGAGACGGGCTCCGGTCAGACGATGAGCACGGTGCGGGAGCACTACAACCCGATCCTGAAGGCGCTCACCGAGATGCCCAAGCCCGTGGTGGCCGGCGTCAACGGGGTGGCCGCGGGCGCCGGGCTCGGGTTCGCGCTGGCCGCGGACTACCGGGTGGTGGCGGACACGGCGGCGTTCAACACGTCGTTCGCCGGGGTGGCCCTGACCGCCGACTCGGGCGTCTCGTGGACGCTGCCGCGGCTGATCGGCCAGTCCCGCGCCGCCGACCTGCTGCTGTTCCCGCGCTCGATCTCCGCCCAGGAGGCGTACGAGATCGGGCTGGTCAACAAGGTCGTACCGGCCGCCGAGCTGGCCGCCGAGGCCCTCGCGGTGGCCCGGACCCTCGCCGCGGGCCCGACCGTGGCGTACGGCGCGCTCAAGGAGTCGCTGGCCTACGGCGCGGGGCACACCCTCGCCGAGGCGCTGGAGAAGGAGGACGAGCTCCAGACCAGGGCGGGCGCCTCCGAGGACCACGCCATCGCGGTGGCCGCCTTCCTCGCCAAGGAGAAGCCGACGTACGTCGGCCGCTGAGCGGGCGGGGCGGCCGCGGGAGAGCCCGGCTCTCAGGCGCCGCCCCGCGCCACGCAGTCCACGAGGTGGTCGTCGACCAGGCCGCACGCCTGCATCAGGGCGTACGCCGTCGTCGGGCCGACGAAGCGCAGGCCGCGCTTCTTCAGGGCCTTGGACAGGGCCGTCGACTCGTCGGTGACGGCCGGGACGTCGGAGAGGGTGCGGGGCGCCGGGCGGGCCGCCGGGGCGTACGACCAGATGAGCGCGTCGAGCTCGCCGGGCGACCAGGTGGCGAGCGCCTGGGCGTTGGCGACCGTCGCCTCGATCTTGAGCCGGTTGCGGATGATGCCCACGTCGCCGAGCAGCCGCTCCTTGTCGGCGTCGGTGAACTCCGCCACCGCCGCGATCCTGAAGCCCGCGAAGGCCCGCCGGAAGCCCTCGCGGCGGCGCAGGATCGTGATCCAGGAGAGCCCCGACTGGAAGGCCTCCAGGCAGAGCCGTTCGTACAGCGCGTCGTCGCCGTGCACCGGGCGGCCCCACTCGGTGTCGTGGTACGCCACGTACTCCTCGGCGGACAGGCCCCAGGGGCAGCGCAGCCGGCCGTCGGGGCCGGGGATCGCGCCGCTCATCGCCGGGGCTCCTCGTCGGTCGGCCCGGCCGCGGGGCCGGATGTGCCGAGCCCCTGCTGGACTTCGGGCCCGGTCGTGATCCGCTCCGTGGACGCCGCGCGGTCCCGGCTCGCCGCGACCGCCGCCGCCTGGAGCTCCGCGATCCGCGCGTCCCGCTCGGCGAGCTCCGCGCCGAGTCTGCTCAGCACGTCGTCGACGTCGGCCATCCGGTAGCCCCGCAGCACCACCGGGATGCGCAGCGCCTCCACGTCGGCCCGGGCCACCGGGCGGTGCTCGGGCAGCGGGTCCACCAGGTGCTCCGGCTCGGTGTCCGGCAGCACCGCGCCGTCGTCACCACCTCCGCCCACCACGGCGAGGGTCACGGCGGCGACCACGACGACCATCGCGATCAGCAAGAACCAGAACACGAGCGAGCCTCTTCCCGACGCCGGAAACTGTTCGGGACCGATCGTGCCATGCGGCACTGACAGTTAGGGTCGCAGGCGGACAACGGCCGACCCACAGCAAAGGACACAGGGGATGCACAGCGGAACGGACCGCGGCACGCTGCGGCTTGGCCGACGCGAATTCACCGCGCACGAGCCGGTGATCATGGCCATCGTGAACCGGACCCCCGACTCCTTCTACGACCAGGGGGCCACGTTCCACGACGAGCCCGCGCTCGCCCGCGTGGAGCAGGCGGTCGCCGAGGGCGCGGCCATCATCGACATCGGCGGGGTCAAGGCGGGCCCCGGCGAGGAGGTCACGGCCGAGGAGGAGGCCCGGCGCACGGTCGGCTTCGTGGCCGAGGTCCGCAAGCGGTTCCCGGACGTCGTCATCAGCGTGGACACCTGGCGGCACGACGTGGGCGCGGCGGTCTGCGAGGCCGGCGCGGACGTCCTCAACGACGCGTGGGGCGGCTTCGATCCGAAGCTCGCCGAGGTGGCGGCGCGGTACGGCGCCGGTCTGGTGTGCACCCACGCGGGCGGCGTCGAGCCCCGCACCCGGCCGCACCGGATCGCGTACGACGACGTGATGGCGGACATCCTGCGGGTCACCGTGGGGCTCGCCGAGCGGGCCGTGGAGCTGGGCGTGCGGCCCGACGGGATCATGATCGACCCCGGGCACGACTTCGGGAAGAACACGCGGCACAGCCTGGAGGCGACGCGGCGCCTGGAGGAGATGACCGGCACCGGGTGGCCGGTCCTGGTCTCGCTGTCCAACAAGGACTTCGTGGGCGAGACCCTCGACCGGCCGGTGAAGGAGCGCGTCATCGGGACGCTGGCGACGACGGCGGTCTCCGCGTGGCTGGGTGCGCGGGTGTACCGCGTCCACGAGGTGGCCGAGACCCGTCAGGTCCTCGACATGGTGGCGTCCATCGCGGGCCACCGTCCCCCGGCGGTGGCCCGCCGGGGACTCGCCTAGGGCGCGCTCAGTGCCCGGTCTCCTTGGTGACCAGGGCGACCGCCTCGTCCACGTCGTCGGTGACGTGGAAGAGCAGGAGGTCGCCCTCGGAGGCCTTGCCCTGGGCGATCACCGTGTCGCGCAGCCAGTCCACGAGGCCGCCCCAGTACTCGCTGCCGAACAGCACGATCGGGAAGCGGGTGACCTTGCGGGTCTGGACCAGCGTCAGGGCCTCGAACAGCTCGTCCAGGGTGCCGAGGCCGCCCGGCAGCACGACGAAGCCCTGGGCGTACTTGACGAACATGGTCTTGCGCACGAAGAAGTACCGGAAGTTGATCCCGATGTCGACGTGCGGGTTGAGCCCCTGCTCGAAGGGGAGCTCGATGCCGAGGCCGACGGAGATGCCGTTGCCCTCCCGCGCGCCCCGGTTCGCGGCCTCCATGGCGCCCGGGCCGCCGCCGGTGATCACCGCGAAGCCCGCGTCGACCAGGGCCCGGCCGATCCGGACGCCCGCCTCGTACTCGGGTGAGCCCGCCGGGGTGCGGGCCGAGCCGAACACGCTGATGGCGCTGGGCAGTTCGGCGAGCGCGCCGAAGCCCTCGACGAACTCCGACTGGATGCGCATGACCCGCCAGGGGTCGGTGTGCACCCACTGCGAGTCGCCCTCGGTGTCGAGGAGGCGCTGGTCGGTGGTGCCGGGCTGGACCTGATCGCGGCGGCGCAGCACCGGTCCGAGCCGCTGTTCCAGCCGCTGCTCCGCCGGAAACGGGGTTCCCTCGGGGTTGGCCATACCGTGCTCCCTCCGCTGACGATGTTGCGCGTGCTCCGCCAGGGTAGGTCGGCGAACATTACGAATGGCGGAATTCAGGCAGGCCACCCCGCTACCGAAGCCTTGAATGAAGGAATGGAGGGCGGCCGGCCGGAAGAGGACCGGGCTCAGTCGGTCAGCCAGGCCCGCAGCCGCGTCTCGCACCGCGTGATCCGCTCGACGACGACGTGTTCGTCCCGCTTGTGGGCCAGGAGCGCGTCGCCGGGGCCGTAGTTGACGGCGGGGATGCCGAGGTCGCCGAAGCGCGAGACGTCGGTCCAGCCGAACTTGGGCCGCGCGGTGCCGCCGACCGCCGCCATGAAGGCCGCGGCGGCCGGGTGCGAGAGCCCGGGCAGCGCGGCCCCCGAGTGGTCGTCGACGACGAACTCGGCGATGTCGCAGTCAGCGAAGACCTCGCGGACGTGGGCGACGGCCTCCTCGGCGGTGCGGTCGGGCGCGTAGCGGTAGTTGACGACGACCGTGCACGCGTCCGGGATCACGTTGCCGGCCACGCCCCCCTCGACGCGTACGGCGTTGAGGCCCTCGTGGTACTCCAGGCCGTCGATCACCGGGCGGCGCGGCTCGTAGGAGGCCAGCTTCGCGAGGATGGGCGCGGCCGCGTGGATGGCGTTGGAGCCCATCCAGCTGCGCGCGGAGTGGGCGCGCTCGCCGCTGGTCCTCAGCAGCACCCGCAGGGTGCCCTGGCAGCCGCCCTCGACCTCGGTGTCGGAGGGTTCGAGCAGCACCGCGAAGTCGCCCGCGAGCCACTCGGGGTGGGCCTCGGCGACCTTGCCCAGGCCGTTGAGGTGGGCCGCGACCTCCTCGTTGTCGTAGAACACGAAGGTCAGGTCCCGGTTGGGGGCGGTCACGGTCTGCGCGATCCGCAGCTGCACCGCCACGCCCGACTTCATGTCACTCGTCCCGCAGCCCCACAGCACGCCGTCGCCGTCGAGCCGGGAGGGCACGTTGTCGGCGATCGGCACGGTGTCGATGTGGCCGGCCAGGATGATCCGCTCGGCCCGGCCCAGGTTCGTGCGCGCCACCACGTTGTTGCCGTGGCGGTCGACGGTGAGGTGGGCCAGCTTGCGCAGTTCGCGCTCGATGGCGTCCGCCAGCGGCTCCTCCTCGCCGCTCACGGAGGCGAAGTCGACGAGCTGGGCGGTCAGCGAGGGCGCGTCCGCGGTGAGGTCCAGGGTGCTATCGGCCATGGCCCCGACCCTAACGCCCCCGCTGAGGGTCCCTTCGCGCTCCAGTACGGTGGGCACCGTGTCCGAGCCCATCGACCTCCCGCGCCCCTCCCGACGCGGCCGCCTCCTCCGGATCGGGGCGGCCCTCGCCGTGCTGCTCGCGCTCGCCGGATATCTGGTGGTGCAGTACGTGAGCGGCGGTCCCGGTGCGCCCAGATGCGTGGCGGGGTCGGGCGACGCCTCCTTCCGGATGAGTCCGGAGCAGGCGGAGAACGCGGCGACGATCAGCGCCGTCGGCATCGCGCACGGCATGCCCGAGCGGGCGGTGACGATCGCGCTGGCCACCGCGCTCCAGGAGTCGGGCCTGCGCAACCTGAACCACGGCGACCGGGACTCGCTCGGCCTGTTCCAGCAGCGGCCCTCGCAGGGCTGGGGCACCGCCGAGCAGATCATGGATCCGGTCTACTCGGCCGGGAAGTTCTACAAGCACCTGGCCGAGGTCCCGGGCTACTCGCGGCTCCCGCTGACCGTGGCCGCGCAGAAGGTGCAGCGCAGCGGCTTCCCGCAGGCGTACGCCAAGCACGAGCCGGACGCGGCGGTCCTGACGGCCTCGCTGACCGGCCGCGATTCCGCCTCGCTGACCTGCACGGTGGCCAAGAACGTCCAGCCGGGCGACCCGGCGCAGGTCCGGGAGGGCCTGACGAAGGCGTTCGGCGAGGGCGTGGTGCCCGCCGAGCAGCCGCCCGGCGCGGGCCACGAGGTCGCCGTGCCGGTGCGCGTCACCGAGGGCACGGCCGCGGCGGGCGCCGACCGGGAGCAGCGCGGCTGGGCGCTGGCGCACTGGGCGGTGGCCCGGGCCTCCTCGCTGCACATCGCGCAGGTCTCGTACGCGGGCCGGGTCTGGAGCGCGGACGACTCGGCCAAGGGCTGGTCCAGGCCCCCCGCTTCCGCCGCCGTCCCCGCCTCCACCGGGCGGGGTCCGGGCGCCGGATCCGCGAGCGACGGTACGCAAGAGGTACGAATCACCCTCGCGCCGTAACCGGCCGCCCGTTCGGCCGGGCACTCGACCGGGGTACCCCGCCTCCCCTGGCGCACCCCTTTCGCACCCGCGTCCGGACGTCGATCCGAAGAATCGTCAACCCCCTTGGAAACAAAGGGATCTGACGGGTCGTCATGCAATTCGGCGCGCGATCATTTGCCCGTTTTTATCCAGAGTAGATAATGCGACGCATTGCAAACTCTTTACACCGGCCCACCGCAACCTCTCCTCCCCTCACGGCGGTTGTCACAGCGTCCGAACGCCGGACAGCGACACATTTCCAACCCGTCTGAAGGAGC
Organism: Streptomyces sp. NPDC045846; assembly: GCF_056431605.1. NCBI lineage: Bacteria > Bacillati > Actinomycetota > Actinomycetes > Kitasatosporales > Streptomycetaceae > Streptomyces > Streptomyces sp. NPDC045846. The sequence goes on from NZ_JBWKKJ010000007.1 coordinate 229,569, forward strand.
ATCATGTCCCTCCCCCTGACCCGTCGGATCGCCCGCGCCGCGCTGCTCATCGCGGCAGGTGCAGCGCCCGTGGTCGGTGCGGCCGGCTCCGCAAGCGCCGTGGAACTCCCCCAGGCCGCGCCGAACCTCGGCGGCTTCACCCAGATGGACCCCAGCTCGGTCAGCAACGCCGTCGACGGGGTGACCCAGAAGGCCACCGGCCTGGCGGGCGACACCGGGGCGGCCACCGTCAAGAAGGCCGTGCCGGCGGCGGGCAAGACGGTCGGACAGGCGGGCAAGGTGGCCACCCCGGCCGCGCAGAAGGCGGCCGGTGACGCGGCGGGCAGCGCGGGCGACATCCTCGGTTCGACCGCCCAGACCGCCACCCGGGGCGGCCTGCCGACCGGCGGCCTGCCCACCCAGGGTCTGCCGAGCACCGACCAGCTCCCGCTGAAGGGCCTGCCGATCGGTGGCTGACCGAGGGCGCAGGTGATGCGAAGGGGCCCGGGGAGTACAGCCTCCCCGGGCCCCTTCCGCGTGCGCGGACGCCTGCCTCGCGCGGGCTACTGCCCGAGCCGCTTGACGGCCGCCTCGACGCGCTCGTCGGTCGCCGTGAACGCGACCCGTACGAACCGCTCGCCCGCCTCGCCGTAGAAGTCCCCGGGCGCCACCAGGATGCCCAGTTCGGCCAGGCTCGCCACGGTCTCCCAGCAGCCCTCGTCGCGGGTCGCCCACAGGTAGAGGCTGGCCTCGCTGTGCTCGATGCGGAAGCCGCGCTTCTCCAGGGCCTCGCGCAGCGCGGACCGCCGCGCCGCGTACCGCGCCCGCTGCTCCTGCACGTGCGCGTCGTCGCCCAGCGCGGCCACGACGGCCGCCTGCACGGGGGCCGCGGTCATCATGCCGCCGTGCTTGCGGATCTGGAGCAGCTCGCCGAGCACGCCCGCGTCGCCGGCGATGAACGCGGCCCGGTAGCCGGCCAGGTTCGAGCGCTTGGACAGCGAGTGGACGGCGACGAGGCCCTCGAAGGTGCCGCCGCACACGTCCGGGTGCAGCACCGAGACCGGCTCGGCCTCCCAGCCCAGCTCCAGGTAGCACTCGTCGGAGAAGACCAGCACGCCGTGCTCGCGGGCCCACGCCACGATCCGTACGAGCTCGTCCTTGGCGAGGACCCGGCCGGTCGGGTTGGACGGCGAGTTGAGCCAGAGCAGCTTCAGGTTCGTGGGGTCGAGCTCGGTCGGGTCGTCGTAGACGACCGGCTCCGCGCCGCACAGCCGCGCGCCGACCTCGTAGGTCGGGTAGGCCAGCCGCGGGTAGGCCACCTGGTCTCCGGCGCCCAGGCCGAGCTGGGTGGGCAGCCAGGCCACCAGCTCCTTGGAGCCCATCACGGGCAGGATGTTCGTGTGCTCGACCGAGCGCGCCCCGAGCCGCTTCTCCAGCCACCCCTTGATCGCGTCGCGCAGCGCGGGCGTGCCCCACACCGTGGGATAGCCCGGCGAGTCCGCCGCCCCCTTCAGGGCCTCCTGGACGAGCTCGGGGACCGGGTCGACGGGCGTGCCGACGGAGAGGTCCACGATGCCGTCCGGGTGGGCCGCGGCCGTCGCCTTGTACGGCTCCAGCTTGTCCCAGGGGAAGACGGGAAGGCGCGAGGAGACTGCGCTCACGAAGGGGGCTCACTTTCTCGTACGTACGGTGCTGCGGGAGCGCCGGACCGGGAAACACCGCGGCCCCGTACGGCAGCTGAGCCGTACGGGGACCGGGGAAGCGCGATCAGCCGTTCTGCGGCGGCAGCGCTGCGATGAAGGGGTGGTCCCGCTCGATCAGGCCGAGCTTGGACGCGCCACCGGGCGAACCGAGCTCGTCGAAGAACTCCACGTTCGCCTTGTAGTAGTCCTTCCACTCGTCCGGGGTGTCGTCCTCGTAGAAGATCGCCTCGACCGGGCACACCGGCTCGCAGGCGCCACAGTCGACGCATTCATCCGGGTGGATGTACAAGGACCGGGAGCCCTCGTAGATGCAGTCGACCGGGCACTCTTCGATACACGCCTTGTCCTTGACGTCGACACAAGGCTGCGCGATGACGTAGGTCACGCTGTCGTTCCTCCTCGATAGGGCGCGGCGGGCCGATCTGCGGCTCCGTCCACGTGGCGCGCGGGAGCGCGGCGTCGTCGATGCCCGCGCCTAGTATCTCCGGTTCGGGGCACGATCCGAACAGGAGGGGCGGAGAGACCTGTGGAATTCACCACCGGCGGACGGCTTGAGGTCCGAATCACGGCTGCGGATACGGGCAAACGCGTATCAGTCCGGCGCCTGAGCTCCAGTGGAACTCCAGGCTCCCTGTTCTCGGACACGGTCGGCGTCCTCACATCCTGGGACGACGGTGTGTTGTCGATCACACGAAAGAGCGGTGAGACGGTCCGCATCGACGAGTCCACGCTGGTGGCCGGCAAGGTCGTCCCGGCCGCCCCGGCCCGCCGCCGCGGCCCGGCCGCCTCCTTCGAGGAACTCGCGCCCGTCCTCGCGCGCGCCTGGCAGCCGGTGGAGAGCGAACGGCTCGGCGGATGGACCCTGCGCGCGGCGGGCGGCTTCACCCGCCGGGCGAACTCGGTCCTGCCGCTGGGCGACCCGGGCCTGCCCCTGCCGGACGCCCTCGGCCGGGTGCGCGCCTGGTACGCGGCCCGCGGCCTGCCCGCCTACATCCAGGCCGCGACGGGCGCGGCGGACACCCAGGAACGGCTCTGCGCCGATCTCGACCGGGCGGGCTGGGAGCGCGAGGTGAGCGCCGAGGTACGGATCGCCGGGCTCGCGCCCATCGCCGACCTCGACGCCGACGTGTCCCGGGTCCGCCTGGACCGCGCGGTCGACGAGGCGTGGCTGAGCCGCTACCAGCGCTCGGAGACCCCGGGCGAACACGTGCTGAGGGTCCTGGGCAGCGGCCCCTCGGTGTGGTTCGCCTCGGTGCCCGGCGACGGGCCGGTGCCCGCGGCGATCGGCCGGTGCGTGGTCGACGGCCGCTGGGCGGGCTTCATGGCGGTCGAGGTGGACCCGGCCCGGCGCCGCCAGGGCCTCGCGACGGCCGTGATGACCGCGCTGGCCCGCCGGGCCCTGGACGAGGGCGCCTCGGCGGCCTGGCTCCAGGTGGAGGCGGACAACGAGGGAGCCCGCGCGCTCTACGAGGGCCAGGGCTTCGCGACGCACCACAGCTACCACCACTTCCGGTCCCACTGACCGGGTACGAGGCCGACATGGATCCGGAAGTCACCGACTGGCGGCAGGAGTTCGCCGACGAGGCCCGCTCGGAGCGCCCCGACGTGGCGACGCTCTGCCTGCTCCTGGGAGCGGTGGCCGACCCCGCGCTCGGGCGGCGGGGCATCGACGCCGCCCACATCGAGCTGGACCGCCTGGCCGGGCTCCTCCCCTTCGGCCTCACCGGCTCCCGCGCCTGGGCCCTGGCGACGGCCGAACTGCTCGGTAGCGCCTGCGGCTTCCGGGGCAGCCCGGCCGACTACCAGCGCCTGGAGTCGTCCCTGCTGCCCGAGGTGCTGCGGCGCCGGCGGGGCCTGCCGATCCTGCTGTCGGTCGTCTGGATCGAGGTGGCGCGCCGGGCCGGGGCCCCGGTGTACGGAGTGGCCCTGCCCGGCCACTTCGTGGTGGGCTTCGGCCCGCACCGCGACCGGGTGCTCGCCGACCCCTTCGACGGGGGCCGGCTGCTGACCGGCGCCGACGCGGAGCTCCTGGTGGCCGGGGCGACCGGCGCACCGCTGGAGGAGTCGATGCTGAGCCCGGCCGCCCCGCTGGACATCGTGGTGCGCGTCCTGAACAACATCCGCGCCTGGGCGGCCGCCCGCCCCGAGCGCAGCGACGTCGCCCTGTGGGCCGTGGAGCTCGCCCTGCTGCTCCCCTCGCATCCGGCCCGGCTGCGCTTCGAGCGGGCCCAACTCCTGGTCCAGCGCGGCGACTTCCTGACCGGCGCCGCCGAACTCGACCAGTACGCGGACGTGGTGGAGGCGGTGGAGCCGGCCACCGCGGAATCGATCCGGCGCCGGGCGCGAGCGGCCCGGGCGATGCTGAACTGATCCGGTGTCCGGGCCCGCCTAGGGTTCCTGTCATGAGCGAGACCCACCGGCCGTCGGCCGTCCACCCCGTCCCGTACCACGCCCAATGGGCCTCCCCCGAGCTGGTGGAGGCGATCGTCCGCGGCTCGCTCGACGCGGCCGAGGACCCGCTGTGGCGCAAGTACGGGGCCGAGACCCCCGAGGAGTACGCCTGGTGGTCGTGGCGGCTGTGCGGGGTGGCCTGCCTGCGGATGGCGCTGGAGTACTGGCAGGGCTCGGCCCCCACGGCGATGGAGCTCGCGGCGGAGTGCGTGGCGGCCGGGGCGTACGTCCGCCGCGGCGACGGCCTGGACGGCCTGATCTACGCCCCGTTCGCGCACTACGCCCACGAACGGTGGGGCCTGCGGGCCGCGGCCAGACCGCACCTGCCCCTCGCCGAGCTCCCCAGGCTGATCGCGTCCGGGCACCTGCTGATGCTGTCCGTCCACCCCTCGATCCGCGAACTCGCCCCCGCTCCGGAGCGCCGGGGCGGTCATCTGGTCCTGGCGGTGGGGGCGACCGAGGAGGCGCTGGTCTTCCACAACCCGTCCGGCTTCCAGGGCCGCTCGCAGGAGTTCGCCCGCATCGGGTGGGCGGACCTGGAGCGGTTCTACGCGGGGCGGGGCGTCGCCCTGGGCCCGGGAACGGGGCGTCCCGGACACTGAAGCGGCCACATCCGGCCAATCCCCGCCCCGGCCCGGAAAACCCTGCCGGAACGGCGAGCAGCCGTCACAATCTGTTGACGCGCCCTCAACAGGCCGTACGAGACGGCCTGTTGAGGGCGCCACCATGTCGGCCCACCTCGCCAGGAGTCGCCTTGTCCCGTCCGAGACCCATAGCCGCCCGTCTCGCCACCGCCCTGCTCCTCCCCCTCCTCGCCACCCTCGGCCTGGCCGCCCCGGCCGGCGCCGACCCCGCGCGGGCCGACCTCTCCGTGACCCTGGACGCCTCCCCCAAGGGGCTCGGCATCAACGCGGCCACCTTCACCGCGAGCGTCACCAACAACGGCCCCGCGGCCGTCAGCGCCGCGCGCGTGTGGTTCAGCTACCCGGCCGGGTTCACCGCGCCCTCCGCGTCCGGCTGCACCCTCGACCGGACGAACCGGACCGCGGTCTGCGCGCTGGGCGCGATCCCGTCCGGCGCCACCGTCACGCGGAAACTGACGCTGCACGCCGGGCTCCTGACGATGAGCGGCAGCCTCCCGGTCACGGCCGCCCTGGTCGACCTGACCCCCGCCGACCCGGACCCGGGCAACAACTCCGCGGTCCACGTCTGCTCGGCCCTGACCCTGCTCCTGGTGAGCTGCTGAGCCCCGCCCCACCAAGCGACGCAAACCCCGCGGTCAGGTCGTGGATCACGGGGTTCCGCGACTACAGCCACCCCTTCTCGCGGGCGATGCGGACCGCCTCCGCCCGGTTGCGGGCGGCCAGCTTCTGGATCGCCATGGAGAGGTAGTTGCGGACCGTGCCCTGGGAGAGGCAGAGGGCCGCGGCCAGTTCGGCGTTGGTCGCGCCGTCCTGCGCCGCCCGCAGCACGTCGCGCTCGCGCTCGGTCAGCGGGTTCGCCCCCTCGGCGAGGGCGGCGGCGGCCAGCGTCGGGTCGATGACCCGCTCACCCGCGAGCACCTTGCGCACCGCCGTGGCCAGTTGGGCCGCCGGCGCGTCCTTCACGAGGAACGCGTCCGCGCCCGACTCCATGGCGCTGCGCAGATATCCGGGCCGCCCGAAGGTCGTCAGGATCACGATCTTCACGTCCGGCAGCTCGCGGTGCAGCCGCGCCGCCGCCTCGATGCCGGTCATGCCCGGCATCTCGATGTCGAGCAGCGCCACGTCCACCGCGTGGGCGCGGGCCGCCGCGAGCACCTCGTCCCCCCGGGCCGCCTGCGCCACCACCTCCATGTCCGGCTCCAGGCCGAGCAGGGCGGCGAGGGCCTCGCGGACCATGGACTGGTCCTCGGCGAGGAGAATCCTCAGCCGCCGTTGTGGGGACTCCCCCGCAAGTTCACTCATGCGTCAAGAGTATGCAGCGCCACGCCCTGTCCAAAAACCGTCGTACGACGCCGTTCTCGCTGGTCAGAGGCCGAGACCGCTCCCATCCCGGCCGGGCGCGCCCTCAGGTGGCAGCGGGATGCGGGCGGTCAGCGCGAAGCCCTTGCGCCCGGCGTCGGTCTCCAGGACCCCGGACACCTTCTCCAGGCGCTCCGCGAGCCCCGTCAGGCCGTTGCCCGCGACCGGGGCCGGAGCGCCGGGGCGGGTCGTTCCGTCGTCCTGGACCCGCAGTTCGAGGAAGCGGCCGTCCAGGGTCTGGCGTTCGCCGACGGTGACCGTGCAGTGCCGGGCGCCGCTGTGCCGTACGACGTTGGTGGCGGCCTCGCGCAGGACCCAGGCGAGCACCTCCTCCTCCGCTGCGGGCAGCCCCTCGGGCACCTCGGACGGCACGTCCACCTGGATGCCCGCGGCGCTCAACGCGGTGCGGGCGCCCGCGAGTTCGGCGGGCAGCGTGGCCCTGCGGTAGCCGCTCACGGCGGCCCGCACGTCGACCAGGGCCTGTCGGCTCACCTGCTCGATGTCGGCCACCTGCCGCGCCGCCTGGTCGGGATGGCCCGGCAGCATCCGCCCGGCCAGCTCGCTCTTCAGCGTGATGAGGGACAGGGAGTGGCCGAGCAGGTCGTGCAGATCGCGGGCCATCCTCAACCGCTCCTCGTTCGCGGCCAGTTGGGCCACGGTGGCTCGGGCCTCGCGCAGCTCCACCGAGGTACGGATCAGATGGCGTACGCCGGTCATGGCGAAGCCGCCCAGGAACGCGGGGATGACCAGGCCCGGCACGACGTCGCCGACGTGGGTGACGCGGACCCCGATCAGGGTCATGGTGGCGGTCGACGCCAGGATCGCCCAACTCGCCAGCGCCATCGGCAGCGTGGCCCCGCACGAGACGGACACGTACACGAAGAGCACCAGCCACGATGAGCCGAGGGTCAGCGAGAGCGAGACCGCCAGCGCCGCCTGGAAGCCCAGCAGGCCGTAGACCGTGGTGGTGGCCAGGGGCCGGGCCGTGTGGCGCAGGACCAGGGCCAGGTAGACGCTCACGAAGCTCGCCAGGCCGAGCCAGCCGAGCACCGTGGGCACGGTGGTGTGGTGGCCGTCGAGCAGGTCGCCGACGGGGGCGCCCATGAAGGCCAGCCAGATACCGACCCACATCAGCTTCTGCAGCATCTGGCGGCGCGTCTCGGGACTCATCCCGATCCGCGCCGCCGGGTGCCCCTGGTTCACGGGACTCACGCCTTCAGGGTGTCCTTCCGGTACAGCCATGCCGCGCCGCCCGCGAAGAGCAGGAAGTAGACGACGAGGATGGCGAGGTCCTTGCCGTGCGGGGCGTCGCCCAGCTCGATGGCCTGTCCCAGGGCAGCGTACGCGTGCGTGGGCAGCCACTCCGCGATGTTCTGCAGCCACTGCGGGAAGACGGTGCTGGGCATCCACAGGCCGCCCAGGATCGACATGCCGAAGTAGATGATCATCGTGATCGGGCGGACCGCGTCACCGCTGGCGATGTAGCCGATCGCGACGCCGAGGGCCGCGAAGCAGAGCGAACCCGCCCAGATGGCGACGGTCAGCGCACCCCACTGCCAGGCCTCGAACCGCACGCCCTTGGTGACGGCCGCGACGAGGAAGACCACCACGATGCACGGCAGGGTCACCACGGCCGCGCTGGCGATCTTCGCCAGGACGTAGCCGCGGCCCGGCAGGGTGGTCAGGCGCAGCTGGCGCACCCAGCCCTTCTCGCGCTCCTTGGCGATCTTCTCGCTGTTGCCCATGAGGACGGCGGTGATCGCGCCGAAGGAGGCCATCGAGACCATGTACAGGGCGGGGAAGGTGAGGTCGGTGCCCTTGACCTTGTCCGTGCTGTTCTGCGAGGCCGCGAAGAGCAGGTAGAGCGCCGAGGGGTAGATCACCGAGAAGAACATGAACTTCTTGTTCCGCAGGGTGCGGGTGATTTCGAGTTTGATCAGAGTGTTCATGCTGCGTTGGCCTCCTCGGCCGAGGTGATGGCGACGAAGGCCTGCTCCAGGCCGAGGCCCGCGACTTCGAGGTTGCGCGGGTAGAGGCCGAGCCCGTACACCGCGTGCATCGTGGCGTCGGCGTCGTGCGACTGGATGCGGACGGTGCGGCCCGAGATGTCGATGGTGGACAGGAAGGGCAGCTCGCGCAGGGCGGCCTCGTCGATCGTGCCCTCCAGGTCGAAGCTGACCCGGCGGGCGCCCGCCTTGGCCTTGATCTCGGCCGCGGTGCCGTCGGCGAGGAGCTTGCCCTTGTGCAGGACGAGCACCCGGTCGGCGATCGCGTCCGCCTCCTCCAGGTAGTGCGTGGCGAACAGGACCGTGCGCCCCTGGGCCGCCTGTTCGCGCATCGTCGCCCAGAACGCCTGGCGGGCGGTCACGTCCATGCCGGTGGTCGGCTCGTCGAGGACGATCAGGTCGTTGGCCCCCGCCGTGGCGAGCGCGAAGCGGACGCGCTGCTCCTGGCCGCCGGAGAGCTTGTTGACCCTGCGGTCGGCGATCTGCGTGATCCCCGCCCGGTCCATGACCTCGGCCACCGGGTACGGCTGGGGGTGCAGGTCGCAGCCGAGCTTGACGAGCTCGCGCACGGTGACGTCCTCCATCAGGCCGCCGCTCTGGAGCATCGCCCCGACCTTGCCCGCGTTGATGGCCTGCGAGGGCGTCATGCCGAAGAGGCTGACCGTGCCGGAGTCGGCGTTGCGCAGTCCGAGCAGCAGGTCGAGCGTGGAGGACTTGCCGGCGCCGTTGGGGCCGAGCAGGGCGACCGTCTCGCCGGGGTACAGCCGCAGCGACAGGTCGGCCACGGCACGGACGTCGCCGTAGCTCTTGTTCACGTTCTCGAAGCTCACCACGGACTGTGCGGTCCGCTCGGCGGGAGGGGCTGTCTGCGTCATGGGTCAAGACTCGCCCAGGGCCCCGGCACCCCGGCAGTGGCGTGCGTCGTGACTCCAGCATGACGTATGTCATGGGTGCGGGCATGACACCGCCCCCGGGCCACGAGGGGTGCGGGGGCGGTGGCGGACCGGCTCGACCGGGTCAGCTGGGGTTCAGGTCGATCGTGACCGTGCGCTCGGCGGGGGTCTTGCCGCGCAGCGCGGTCTGCATGGCGTGGGCCACGTCGTCGGCCGACACCTCGTGCTTCTGGCCGTCGCCCTTGGTGATCATGACGCCCTTGAAGGTGCTGCCGATCAGCTCGGTGATCGCCTTCTTGTCGTAGACCTCGACCAGCTTCCCGTCGATCGGCTTCATCGAGAGGATCTTGGGGAGCGACTTCGAGGGACCGAAGGGGAGCGACTTGCCGCCCGCCTTGATCGTGACGATCCCGGACATCGCGGGCTGCGCGAACTCCTTCATCGCCCGGTCGATCTCGGCCTGGCTGACGGTGGGCTGGCGGACCGACACCGGCAGCGACACCGGGTCCGCCTTGCCGGTCTGCACCATGGTCCGGTACGCGTCCTTGACCGAGATCATCGAGCGGTTCACGTCGAGCGACTTGCCCGCCTTGCCGGGCTCCGCGACCGCCTTGCCCGGTACGAACTTGATGGTGCCCTCGGTCGCCGAGCCCGACGCCCCGGCGAGGTCGGTCAGCGCGACGCCGAGCTTCTCCTCGTCGACCGGGATCACGGGTTCGGCGACCCGCTTGCCGCCGAAGAGCGAGCCGATGACGGACACCGGGTTGTAGTCGCTGCCCGCCGCCGCGCGCACGGTGGCCTGGCTGTCCAGCGAGAGGCCCGCGATCTCGGGCTTCAGCTGCTCCTGCTTGCCGTCGACCGTGAGGTGCAGCGGCTGGTTGGCGCGCTTGCCGAGCGTCTGGTCGAGCTTGGAGACGGCCGACTCCTTGGTGCCGCCGCCGATGTCGACGCCGAGGACGGTGGTGCCCTTGGGGACCTCGGAGTGGTTCAGGACGAGACCGGCGCCGTAGGCGACGCCGACCAGGACGATCAGGCCGCCGCCGAGCAGGGCCAGCTTGGAGCGGCCCTTCCTGGCGGGCTTGGCGGCCGCCGCGGGCGTGCTCGTGCGCTGGGGCGGGGCCGGGGCCTCGGCCTCGTCGGGGTCGGCGCCCGGCGGCGGCGTGAGCACCGGGCCGGCCGGACCGCCCGGGAACGACGCGCCCCGGTGCTCCGGCGGAACGACCGGGATGCCGCTGGTGAGGGTGTCGCCGGAGACGTGGCCGGCCGGGGCCGCCGGGTTGACGGCCGGGTTCGCCAGCGGGTTGCCCACGGAGTGGGTGAGCGGGCTCGGCGCCGGGGCCTGCGGAGTCAGGATCGCCGTGTCGTCCGACAGGACGGGCACCGGGCCCTGCCCGCCGGGGGCGAAGGGGTGACCGCCGCCCCGGGCCGGGTCCTGCCCGGGACGCGGAGCGTCGCCGAACCCCCCGTCGGCCCCCTGGCCCGGACCCTCGCCCGGGCCGCGGCCCGACTCGGGCCCCTGGACGGGGAGTTGACCGTGGGGCACGCCGAAGTCCGAGGTCTCCGCGGCACGGGCGCTCTGGCCGAGCCCGGCGCCCTGACCCATGCCCGTGCTCCGGCCGACGGGCCGCACGGGCAGCGCGACGTTCCCGGTGACGGGGCCGGTGGTCGGGCCGGAGGGCGGGCCCGGGGCCGCGTCCGGTCCGTTCGGGACGTCCGTGCGGCCGGAGCCGTTGACGCCCGGACCGTCGGAGAAGTACGGAAGGTCGGGCCGCGGGGTGCCGGCCGGCGGGGTCGCCGAAGGGGCGGGCGCCGCCGGGGACTTGCGCGGGGCGAACCAGTCGCTGGTGGGCCGCTCGTCGGCGGCCGGCTCCTCGGACTCCGCCTCGGGCGCCTCGGGCCTGGGCACCGAACCGGTGCGCTCGCCCGCGTCCGCCGCGTCCGCCGCCTTGGCGGTGTCGCTCATCGGCGTCCGCATCACGACCGGCGGGATGGGGCGCGAGCCGGGGATGTTGATCCGGATCCGCGTCGTCAGCGTGGTCTCGGTCTTCGGCTCGTCCGGCTCGGCGGCGGCTTCAGGAGCGTCCTGACCCGCGGACGACGGGGTTCCGTACGGCGGGGTGCCCGAGGGGTACCCGGCGGCACCCCGTCCCTGGCGGCCGGAGGACGAACTGTCAGTTTCACGACTCAAGGCTGGTTCTCTCCCGATTGGCTCCGCCACCCGGTCTCGTTCTTGTGGTCCCTCTGTACGGGCGGCTCGGCGGCGCGCACCACCATACTGGCCGCCGTCGTTCCGTACGGGGCGGGCCGGAGAAGGCGCGCCCCGTCCCCCACTACTGCGTCGTCGCGCCCGAGCACGTCACTTGCCAAGTCGGGCGGACGGACCGCCGGGTGGGGCGAATCCACCGATCGTGGCGCAGATCACAGCGGCGACCATGCCGCCGAGCAGGAAGACGTAGGACCCCATTCCTGCGCCGAACACGAAGTCGCCCTCGGGGCGCGAGGTGGTCAGCAGGATGACGGCGACCAGCCAGCCGGCCGCGGGCGCCCCCACCCCGCCCCGGCCGCCCGCCAGTTGCGCACCGACGGAGAAGAGCCCGGCCGCGCCCGCGAGGGAGAGCACGAGGCCGCCCGGGAACCAGGCCGCCTGCACCAGGGCCCCGGCCACGCCGACGAGCGCGCCGACCACGACGAGCAGCAGGTACAGCCCGATGCGGGTGGCGGTCCCGCCCGTGGGTGCGTCATCCATGGACGTACGACTACTCACTTGCCACACCTTCAAACAGGTCGTGCTCGCGCTGCCCGGTCGAAACCCCCGGGACACCCGTCGCCAACTGGTAGTACTCGGTGGTGAAGATCGGCTGGGCCAGGTCGTTGGAGAGGGCGAAGCAGGGCCCCTTGACGGCGATCTGGGTCTCGTGGGCGCGCATCGCGGCGCTTTTCGCGGCCGCGTAGGAGCTGCCGTCGATCTCGGCCGTGATGTCCCGCTCGTCCACGACGCCCGGTACGTCGTCGATAGCCGCGATGCCGGGGAAGTCCGGCTCGGCGGCGCGCAGCTCGGCGAAGGCGCGCTCGACGACCGGCCGGGGCACGCGGTTCCAGTACGTCTTCGCGATGGCGTGCGGCTCGCCCAGGTCGGGGCGGTAGCCGGGCTCGGCCGCGAGTTCGGCGGCACGGGTGGCGACCCGGTGGGCCTGGATGTGGTCGGGGTGGCCGTAGCCGCCGTCGGGGTCGTAGGTGACCAGGACCTGCGGGCGCAGCGAACGGATCACCTCTACGAGGTACGCCGCCGCCTCGTCCACGTCGGTGTTCCAGAAGGCGCCCGGCCGGTGGTTCTGCTCGACGCCCATCATCCCGGAGTCGCGGAAGCGGCCCGGGCCGCCGAGGAAGCGGTGGTCGGTGACGCCCAGTTCCTTCATCGCGGCGGCGAGTTCGCCGATCCGGTGGGCGCCGAGGCCGCCCTCCCGGTCGGGCGCGAGGTGGGCGAGACCGGGCGGGATGACCTCGCCCTCCTCGCCGAGCGTGCAGGTCACCAGGGCGACGTGCGCGCCTTCGGCGGCGTACTTGGCCATGGTGGCGCCGTTGTTGATCGACTCGTCGTCCGGGTGCGCGTGCACCAGGAGAAGACGGCGGGCGGGGAGTTCCGACATGGGCCCCAGCCTACGAGGCCGGGGCCGGACCGCGCCGCCGGAGCCGGGCGCCACCGGGTCGGGGACGGGCCATGGGCGCCCCCTAGAACTTGATCCCGCCGATCATCCCGGCCACGTTGCTGGTGACTTGGCTGATGGTGGGGGCGATGGAGGAACTCGCCAGATAGAAGCCGAGCAGCATGCAGACCGCCGCGTGTCCGGCCTTCAGCCCGGATTTCCGGACCAGCAGGAAGACGACGATCGCCAGCAGCACCACCGCCGAAATCGAGAGTGCCACGGCGGTTCACCTCCATCTGTTCCGGTGGTCGGACGGACCCAGCAGTGCGCATACAGCCAGCAGGTTCATACCCACCGAGCGCTACGGATCATAACTATCCGTGGGACCGCATTGATCGGGGCACGGGCGCACAAGGGGCGCACGCGGCTCGCGCCCGGGCGGTGCGCGCCGAGGGCGACTAGGTTCCCCTCATGACGACCACCGCATCCAGGCACCCAGAGGACCCCGGACAGCTCTCGTTCCCCCGGCACTCAGCACGCACCCAGCGCTTCACCCTCGGTGCGCCCCGCGCCTTCACCGTGTCGCCCGACGGCGAGCGGATCGTCTTCCTGCGCTCGCCCTCGGGCACCGAACGCAGCAACCGGCTCTGGGTACTCGACCTGGTGCGCGGTGGTACGGAGCGGATCGCGGCGGACCCCGGCGCACTGCTGGGCGGCCAGGACGAGCGGCTCTCCGCCCAGGAGCGGGCACGGCGCGAGCGCAGCAGGGAGGGTTCGGCCGGAATCGTCGGCTATGCCACCGACGCGGCCGTCGAACTCGCCGCCTTCGCCCTCTCCGGACGGCTGTTCACCGCGGAGCTGCGGGCCGGGACGGCCCGCGAACTGCCCGTGCCGGGGCCCGTGCTCGACCCGCGCCCCTCCCCCGACGGGCGCCACGTGGCCTATGTGGCGCGGGGCGCGCTGCGGGTCGTGGGGGCCGAGGGCGAGGGCGACCGGGCGCTGGCCGAGCCGGAGTCGCCCGAAGTGACGTACGGGCTGGCCGAGTTCATCGCCGCCGAGGAGATGTCCCGCTCGCGCGGCCACTGGTGGAGCCCCGACTCGGACCGGCTGCTGGTCGCCCGCGCGGACGACGCCCCGGTGCGGCGCTGGTGGATCGCCGACCCGGCCCATCCCGAGCAGCGGCCCGCCGAGGTCGCCTACCCGGCCGCGGGGACGCCCAACGCGGAGGTGCGGCTCTTCCTGTACGCCCTCGACGGGACCCGCACCGAGGTGGTCTGGGACCGGGCCCGCCACCCCTATCTCGCCCGGGTCCACTGGTCCTCGGACGGGGCGCCGCTGCTGCTCGTCCAGTCCCGGGACCAGCGCACCCAGCTCCACCTCGCCGTGGACCTCGCGTCCGGCGCGACGCGCACCGTGCACGTCGACGAGGACGCCGACTGGCTCGAACTCCTGCCGGGCGTCCCGGCCTGGGCACCCGACGGCCGCCTGGTGCGGATCGCCGACGAGGGCGGGGCCCGGGTCCTGGCCGTGGGCGACCGGACGCTGACCGGACCGCAGGTGCACGTCAGGGCGGTGCTCGACATCGGCGGGAGCGACGTACTGATCTCCGCGTCGGCGGGCGCCGAGGCCGCCCCGGCCGGGTCCGGTGCTCCCGGGATCGGCGACATCCATGTGTACCGGGTCAACGAGCTGGGTACGGAACGCGTCTCGGACGGCGCGGGAGTCCACTCGGCCGTGCGCCGCGGGGAGATCACGGTCCTCAGCTCCACCCGGCCCGACCGGCCCGGCACGGCCGTCAGGGTGCTGCGGGACGGCAAGGAACTGGCCAAGATCGCGTCTTACGCCGCCACACCGGGCCTCTCGGTGCGGCTCCGGCTGACCGAAGGGGGCGCACGGCGGATCCCGTGCGCCGTGCTGCTCCCCACCGGCCACCGCGAGGCGGACGGGCCGCTGCCCGTACTCATGGATCCGTACGGCGGGCCGCACGGACAGCGGGTGCTGGCCGCGCACAATGCGCACCTCACCTCACAGTGGTTCGCCGACCAGGGCTTCGCGGTGGTCGTCGCCGACGGCCGGGGCACCCCGGGCCGCTCCCCGGGCTGGGAGAAGTCGGTCAGGGACGACTTCACGCTCGCCCTGGACGACCAGATCGAGGCGCTGCACGGCCTCGCGGGGGCCTACCCGCTGGACCTCGGCCGGGTGGCGATGCGGGGCTGGTCCTTCGGCGGCTACCTGTCCGCCCTCGCCGTGCTGCGCCGCCCCGACGTGTTCCACGCGGGCATCGCGGGAGCGCCGGTGACGGACTGGGAGCTGTACGACACGCACTACACGGAGCGGTACCTGGGACTCCCCGCCGAGAACGCCGACGCCTACGCGGCCAACTCCCTCGTCCACGACGGGCAGTTGGTCGGGCAGGCGGATCCGGCCCGCCCCCTGATGGTCATCCACGGCATGGCGGACGACAACGTGGTGGTGGCCCACTCCCTGCGGCTGTCCTCCGCGCTCCTGGCCGCGGGGCACCCCCATGAGGTGCTCCCGCTCACGGGCGTGACGCACATGACCCCGCAGGAGCAGGTCGCCGAGAACCTGCTGCTGCTCCAAGTCGACTTCCTGCGCCGCTCGTTGGGCCTCGCGCCGAGCTAGTCCGAGCCGGTCCACGCCGGCGGACGGTCGGACGGGTCGCCTCAGGCGACCCGTCCGACCCACGGCACCCGCACGGCCGTACGGTGCTCACCGTGCCATGTCCGTATATCGGCGTGGGGTCCCCCAAGTTGCCTCCGTGTTACGGAAGTTGATGGACATTTAGCGCCAGATTCCGGATATGACGGAAGCCTGTCAAGCACGCGTCCGCACCAAAGAATGAAATCTTGGGCCAAGATACGCGCCGACTTCGCCCCGGCCCGCACAAAACCCTTGACGCGTGTCGCCGCACGGATGAATCTTCCGGTCAACAAATGACGCCACTCGGCGCTGCTGAATCCTTCCGGTGCGGGGGGCAATGCGAAATGACGAGTTCCACAAGAGCTGCCATGGAGCCAACCGATCCACTTCCCGAAGAGGGCGACGCGCCCGACTCGGCGGGCGGCATCGAAGCAAAGACGGGTGAACTTGTCGGGCGCTCTCCCGGGCGGCTCGCCTGGATCCGTTTCAAACGCGACAAGGTCGGAATCCTGTGTGCCTTTACGGTTCTCGGATTCATCCTGGTCGCGCTGGCCGCTCCACTCATCTCCAAGCTCTACGGCAAAGATCCTTACCAGCTGTACGGGCAGGACCGCGGGCTGCTGAACAGTTACGGCATTCCGCTCAAACCCAACGGCGGGATCGACGGCGACTTCTGGTTCGGCCTGGAGCCGAGGCTGGGCCGCGACGTGTTCACGCTGCTGATCTACGGCATCCGCACGTCGCTGCTCATCGCCCTCGCGGTCACCGTGGTCGCGGTGGTCATCGGGGTCCTCATCGGGCTGGTCCAGGGGTACCTGGGCGGCCGCGCCGACTACTTCCTCGGCCGCTTCTCGGACCTGATGCTGTCGTTCCCGCAGCAGTTGTTCTTCATCGCCTTCACTCCGGTGATCGTGGCCCTGTTCGTCTCCCCCACCGAGGAGGAGCCGACCTACGTCCGGGTGGTGGCACTGATCCTGGTGCAGCTGATCCTCGGCTGGATGACGATCGGCCGGCTGATCCGCGCCCAGGTCCTCTCGCTGCGCGAACGCGAGTTCATCGAGGCGGCCCGGCTCAGCGGCGCCTCGGGCTGGCGGATCATCCGCAAGGAGCTGCTGCCCAACATCTGGTCGACGGTGCTGGTGCAGGCCACGCTGCTGCTCCCGGTCAACGTCACCGCCGAGGCGGGCCTCTCCTACCTCGGCGTCGGGGTCCACAGCCCCACTCCCGACTGGGGCCTGCTCTTCCAGTCCGGAGCCACGTACTACGACTCCGATCTCACCTTCATGTTCTTCCCCGGCATCGCGATGGTCGTCTTCGTCGTCGCGTTCAACCTGCTCGGGGATTCGGTCCGGGACGCGCTCGACCCCAAGACCGTCCGCTGAAGTCCGATCATCCTGACAGGCAGGAATCCATGAGAATAAACAAGGCGCGCCAGGCCTCCGCGGTGCTGGCGGTCGGGGCACTGGCGCTGACGGCCGCGTGCAGCAGCGGCGGTGCCGGCGACGGCGGCAAGAGCACCGGTCCGGGCAAACAGGCCGAGGTCCAGAACTTCGGCGTGGGCACCAAGGCCGACTCCACCGGCCCGGCCGTCGCGGTCGACGGCGCCAAGTCGGGCGGCACGGCCTACAGCCTCGACCAGGCGGGCTTCGACTACCTCGACCCGGGCCAGCAGTACGTGAGCGACCAGCTCTCGGTGCAGCTGCTCTACAACCGCTCCCTGACCGGCTACAAGATCGACCCGAAGACCGGTAAGACGGTCGTGGTCGGCGACCTCGCGACCGACACCGGCACCCCCTCGGACGGCTCGAAGACCTGGACGTACACCCTGAAGGACGGGGTCAAGTTCGAGGACGGGACACCGGTCACCACGAAGGACATCAAGTACGGCATCGAGCGGCTCTTCGCCGACTACCAGACGCAGGGACCGCAGTACGTCCAGAAGTGGATCTACGGGCCCGACTACCGCAAGAAGTACGCAGGCCCCTACGACGGCAAGGAGATCCCGGACTCGCTGATCTCCACGCCCGACGCCAAGACGATCGTCTTCCACTTCCTCCAGCCGCACGCGGACACCCCCTACGCCATGGCGATGCCCAACATCTCGCCGGTCCCCAAGGCCAAGGACGACAAGCAGAAGTACAACAACCACCCGGTCTCCACCGGCCCGTACAAGATCGCCGACTACAAGCCGGGCAAGTCGCTGTCCTTCGTGCGCAACACCAACTGGGACCCGAAGACCGACCCGATCCGCAACGCCTACCCGGACAAGTGGGAGTTCCAGCTCGGCATCCAGGAGCCCGGGCTCACCAACCGGCTCGCCGCGGACACCGGCACCGACAAGTACGCCATCGACATGTCGCAGTCCGCCGACCCGTCGAAGATGCAGACGCTGACCGGCGACCCGCAGTACAAGAGCCGGACGGTGAACGAGTACCAGCCCTACGTCGAGGCGTTCAACCTCAACACCAAGCGGATCACCAACCCGAAGGTCCGCCAGGCGCTTCAGTACGCCTTCCCGCTCCAGCAGGTCCAGCAGGCCATGGGCGGCGGCGCGCAGGGCGACATCGGCACCTCGCTGCTCAGCCCGACGGTGTCCGGCTACAAGAAGTTCGACCCGTTCGGCAAGCTCGCCAAGCCCATGGGCGACCCCGATAAGTCCCTCCAGATCCTGAAGGACGCGGGAGTCGCCACCCCGTACAAGATCTCGCTGGCCTACGCGAACACCCCCAAGTGGGACAACGTGACGCTGACCATCCAGAAGGCGCTGGAGAAGGCCGGCTTCAAGGTGGACCGCAAGGCCGTCGACCCGACCTCGTACTACACGGTGGTCGGCAAGCTGGACACCCCGTACGACATGTACCGCACCGGCTGGGGTGCCGACTGGCCCAACGGTTCCACGGTCGTCCCGCCCACCATGGACGGGCGCAACCTCGCGGACGGCACCAACAACTACCCGTTCCTGAACGACCCGAAGGTCAACTCCGAGATCGACCGGATCAGCATGATCACCGACCTGCCCAAGCAGGCCGCCGAGTGGGAGAACCTCTCCGAATACGTGCTCCAGACCGACTCGGCGCAGATTCCGTTCCTCTTCGACAAGTACTTCAACGTGTACGGTTCCGGCCTCGGCGGCGTGACCTACAACCAGGTCTACGGAACGATCAACCCGAACACGATCTTCGTGAAGCAATAGCACCTGCGGCTCGGGGTTCCCGGCCCGGTCCGGGCCGGGAACCCCGCATAGCGACGGAAGAGTCAGCCGATGTTCCGTTTCCTTGTGCGCCGCGTGCTCGGTGCCATGGTCATCCTGGTTCTGATCAGCATGATCACCTATTTCCTCTTCTTCTTCCTGCCCTCCGACCCGGCCCTGCTTTCCTGCGGAAAGCAGTGTGACGCGCAGAACGTGGCCCTGATCCGCAAGAACCTCGGGCTCGACCTGCCGATCTGGACCCAGTACTGGCATTACATGGTGGGCATATTCGCCGGCCGCCACATGCCCATCGGCGACTGCCCGGCCCCCTGCTTCGGCTACTCCTTCGCCAACCAGCAGCCCGTCTGGGGCACGATCTCCGACAGCTACCCGACGACGCTGACGCTGGCCGTCGGCGGCGCGGCGGTCTTCCTCACCGTCGGCGTCTCGCTCGGCCTCGTCTCGGCCTGGCGGCAGGGCACGGTCTTCGACCGGATCGCCAGCTCCGCCTCGCTGCTCGGGCAGTCGGTGCAGATCTACTTCATCGGGCCGCTCGCGATCCTGCTCTTCTCCACCAAGCTGGGCTGGCTGGACCGCGGCCACGACGTGGACTGGAAGCACGACGCCCTGGGCTCGATCTCCGGGATGATCCTGCCGTGTCTGGTCCTCTCGGTGATCTTCTGGTCCAACTACAGCCGCCAGACACGGTCGTTGATGGTCGAGCAGCTCTCGGAGGACCACATCAGGGCGGCCCGCGCCAAGGGCATGTCGTCCCGGTACGTCTTCCTGCGGTACGCCCTGCGCGGCGCCATGGCCACCATCATCACCATCTTCGGCGTGGACCTGAGCGCGGTGCTCGGCGGCGCGATCATCACCGAGGTCACCTTCGGCCTGCACGGCCTCGGACTGCTCTCGGTGGAGGCCGTGCTCCGCAGCGACCTGCCCCTGGAGATGGCGGTCATGCTCATCGGCGCCACCCTCATCGTCGTCTCCAACATCGTCGTCGACCTCGCGTACGCCTTCATCGACCCCCGGATCAGGCTCAGTTGAGGCCCGTAGACCTCCAGGAGAACCGCCCGTGTCCACGTTGAGCCAGACCGCGGCCGAGCCGGCCGCACAACCGGCCTCCGCCTTCCTCTCGGTCCGGGACCTGTACGTCCACTTCGCCACCGAGGACGGCACCGTCAAGGCCGTCGACGGCCTCTCCTTCGATCTGGAGCGCGGCTCCACGCTCGGCATCGTCGGCGAGTCGGGCTCCGGCAAGTCGGTGACCAACCTCGCGGTCCTGGGGCTGCACAACCCGCGCAACACCACGATCCGGGGCGAGATCCTGCTCGACGGGCAGGAGCTGACCGGCGCCACCGAGCGGCAGCTGAACCGGCTGCGCGGCAAGAAGATGGCGATGATCTTCCAGGACTCGCTGGCCGCGCTCTCGCCCTTCTACACGGTGGGCCGGCAGATCGCCGAGCCCTTCATGAAGCACACCGGCGCCTCCCGCCGCGAGGCGCGGTCGCGGGCCGTGGACATGCTGCGCAAGGTCGGCATCCCGCAGCCCGAGCTGCGGGTCGACGACTACCCGCACCAGTTCTCCGGCGGCATGCGCCAGCGCGCGATGATCGCGATGGCACTGGTCTGCGACCCTGAACTGGTGATCGCGGACGAGCCCACCACCGCGCTCGACGTGACGGTCCAGGCGCAGATCCTCGACCTGCTCAAGGACCTCCAGCAGGAGACCGGGGCGGCGATCATCATCATCACCCACGACCTGGGGGTGATCGCCAAGACCGCCGACGACGTGATGGTGATGTACGCGGGCCGCTGCGTGGAGCGCGGCACCGTCAAGGACGTCATGCACCGGCCCCAACACCCCTACAGCTGGGGCCTCATCAGCTCCATCCCGCGCCTGGACTCCTCGGTGGAGACCCCGCTGGTGCCGATCCCCGGCACCCCGCCGAGCCTGCTCTCGCCACCGCCGGGCTGCCCCTTCCACCCCCGGTGCGGCTTCAGCGACCAGGTCGCGGGCGGAGCCTGCCACACCGTCCGCCCCGAACTCCCCGAACACCAACGGCGGGGCGCCGCCTGCCACTTGACGGACGAGCAGAAGGAATCCGTCTTCACCGAGCAGATCCGCCCCCGGCTGCGTTGAGAAGGATGCGGGACATCGCCATGAGTGAGAAAGCCACCAGCGTCGCCCCGGCCGGGGACACCGTGCCCGCGCCCCGGCCCGCCGCCGCGTCGCCGCTGCTCGAAGTGGCCGGTCTGGTCAAGCACTTCCCGATCAACATGGGGTTCCTCCTCAAGCGGCACGTCGGCGACGTGCGCGCGGTGGACGGCATCGACTTCGGCATCGGCCGGGGCGAGACCCTCGGCCTGGTCGGCGAGTCCGGCTGCGGCAAGTCGACCACCGGGCGCCTGGTCACCCGGCTCCTCGAACCCACCGCCGGGCGGATCACCTACGCCGGCCAGGACATCACGCACGCCAATCGCCGCGCGCTCGCACCGATCAGGTCCGAGATCCAGATGATCTTCCAGGACCCGTACGCCTCGCTCAATCCGCGCCAGACGGTCGGCAACATCATCGCCAACCCGATGGTGGTCAACGGCATCAAACCGCCCGGCGGCATCGAGCGGCGGGTCCGCGAGCTCCTGGAGACCGTCGGCCTGAACCCCGAGCACTACAACCGCTTCCCGCACGAGTTCTCCGGCGGCCAGCGCCAACGCATCGGCGTTGCACGGGCGTTGGGCATGGGACCCAAGCTGATCGTGGCCGACGAGCCGGTCTCCGCGCTGGACGTGTCGATCCAGGCGCAGGTGGTCAACCTGCTCCAGGACCTCCAGCGGGAGCTCGACATCGCCTTCCTGTTCATCGCGCACGACCTGGCGATCGTGCGGCACTTCTCGCAGCGGGTCGCGGTCATGTACCTGGGCCGGATCGTGGAGGTCGGCGACCGCGAGTCGATCTACCGGCGCCCGCGCCACCCGTACACCCACGCCTTGCTCTCGGCCGTGCCCGAGGCCGTGGTGGAGGAGGAGGGCGAGGGACGCGAGCGCATCCGGCTCGCCGGGGACGTGCCCTCGCCCGTGAACCCGCCGTCGGGCTGCCGCTTCCGCACCCGGTGCTGGAAGGCGCAGGACAAGTGCGCCAGTGAGACGCCGCCACTGGTGCGGATCGAGGGAAACCGGGAGGGGCACCTGACCGCGTGCCACTTCCCCGAGGAACCGACGATCACGGCGCGGGACGAGGACGTCGTCCTCGACCCCGCTCTCGCCGCGATCGAGGAGGCGACGGACACCACCCGTTGACCCGAGTTCGATGCCTCCACTCGGAGCCGGGTCCCGCGCCCGCACACCCCGTGTTCACCACCGCGGGCGCGGGCCTTGGCGTACAGCCCACCACCACGCCCCCAAGGGGCGCGGGGAACTGCGCGATCAGCCCCCACCGGCCCGCGGCCGAAGCGCGACCTCACCCCGCCGGTGGCACGACCCGCTTCTCCTCCGCGAAGTGGCAGGCGGAGGGGTGGTGCGCCGGACCCTCCACGTGCCGGAACTCGGCCGGCACGGCCAGCAGCGGCACCTCCTGCGCACACCGCTCCCGCGCCTTCCAGCAGCGGGTGCGGAAGCGGCAGCCGGACGGCGGGTTCGCGGGCGAGGGCACATCGCCGGTGAGGATGATCCGCTCGCGGTGCTCGCGCGCGGAGGGGTCGGGCACCGGCACCGCGGAGAGCAGCGCCTGGGTGTAGGGGTGGGTGGGGTGGTCGTAGATCTGCTCGTCGCGGCCGATCTCGACGATCCGGCCCAGGTACATCACGCCGACCCGGTCGGAGATGTGCCGCACGATCGACAGGTCGTGCGCGATGAACACGTACGAGAGGGAGAACTCGCTCTGGAGGCGGTCCAGCAGGTTGACGACCTGGGCCTGGACCGACACGTCGAGCGCGGAGACCGGTTCGTCCGCGACGATGATCTCCGGCCGGAGCGCCAACCCCCGTGCGATGCCGATGCGTTGACGCTGGCCGCCGCTGAACTGGTGGGGGTAGCGGTTGATGTACTCCGGGTTGAGGCCGACCACGTCGAGCAGGTCCTGGACCTTCTTGCGGCGGTCCCCCTTGGGGGCGACCTCGGGATGGATCTCGTAGGGCTCCCCGATGATGTCGCCGACCGTCATGCGCGGGTTCAGCGAGGTGTACGGGTCCTGGAACACCATCTGGATGTTGCGGCGCACCGCCTTGAGGGCGCGGCCCGACATCCGGGTGAGGTCCTCGCCCTTGTACTTGATCTGCCCGGCCGTCGGGCGCTCCAGGTTGACCAGCATCTTGGCGACCGTCGACTTGCCGCAGCCGGACTCGCCGACGATGCCGAGCGTCTCGCCGGCCGCGAGGTCGAAGGAGACCCCGTCGACGGCCTTCACCGCGCCGACCTGCTTCTTGAAGAGGATGCCCTGGGTCAGCGGGTAGTGCTTGACCAGCTCCCTGACCTCCAGAATGGCCTCAGCCATCGAGGGTCTCCTTCCAGAAGAAGCACGCGCTCTGCCGGTCGGCGGCCACCTCGAACAGCGGCGGTACCTCGGTGCGGCAGATGTCCTGGGCCATCGGGCAGCGCGGGTTGAAGGCGCAGCCGGGCGGGATGTGCATCAGGTTGGGCGGCAGTCCCTTGATCGCGTACAGCTCCCGGCCCTTCTGGTCCAGGCGCGGGATCGATTCGAGCAGGCCCTTGGTGTACGGGTGCGCGGGCTTGCGGTAGATCTCGTGCACCGGGGCCTGCTCGACGATGCGGCCCGCGTACATCACCGCGATCTTGTCCGCGACGTCGGCCACGACGCCCAGGTCGTGGGTGATCAGGATCAGACCCATGTTGAGCTCGCGCCGCAACTCGGCCAGCAGGTCCATGACCTGGGCCTGGACGGTCACGTCGAGGGCGGTGGTCGGCTCGTCGGCGATGATGAGGGAGGGTTCGAGGGCCATCGCCATCGCGATCATGATGCGCTGGCGCATGCCGCCGGAGAACTGGTGCGGGTACTGGCCGACCCGCTCCTTGGCGGCCGGGATGCGCACCCGGTCCATGAGCTCGACGGCCCTGGCCCGGCCGTCCTTGCGCGACATGCCGCGGTGGACGGTGAACATCTCCGAGAGCTGGTCGCCGACGCTCAGCACCGGGTTCAGCGAGGACAGCGCGTCCTGGAAGATCATGGCCATCTCGGAGCCGCGGACCTTGCGGCGCTCGTCCTCCTTGAGCTTCAGGAGGTCCTGCCCCTTGAAGAGGATCTCGCCGCCCGCGATCCGCCCGGGCGGCATGTCGAGGATGCCCATCACGGCCTGCGCGGTGACGGACTTGCCGGAGCCGGACTCGCCGAGCACGGCCAGGGTCTCGCCCGCCCCGACCGAGTAGTTGACCCCGTTGACGGCCTTGGCGACCCCGTCCCGCGTTGTGAACTCCACCTGGAGATCGCGCACTTCGAGCAGCATGGCGTCCAACTCCTCAGCGCAGCTTGGGGTCGAGGGCGTCGCGCACCGCGTCGCCGAGCATGATGAACGCGAGCACCGTGATCGCGAGGGCCCCGGCCGGCCAGAGCAGCATGTGCGGGGCGTTGCGGATGTACTGGGAGGCGGCCGAGATGTCGATGCCCCAGGACACGGTTGGCGGCTTGAGGCCGACGCCGAGGTAGGACAGCGTCGCCTCCAGGGCGATGTAGGTGCCGAGCGCGATGGTCGCCACGACGATGACGGGGGCGACCGCGTTGGGCGCGATGTGGCGCAGCAGCATGCGGGAGTTGGAGGCGCCGAGCGCCCGCGCGGCCTGCACGTAGTCGTTCTGCTTGGCGGTGATGACCGAGCCGCGCGCGATGCGGGCGATCTGGGGCCAGCCGAGCAGGATCATGAAGCCGATGACCGGCCAGACGGTGGAGGAGGTGACCACCGACAGGAAGACCAGGCCGCCGAGGACGACCGGGATGCCGAAGAAGATGTCGGTGACGCGGGAGAGCAGTGCGTCCCAGCCGCCGCCGAAGAACCCGGCGAGCCCGCCGACGAACGAGCCGAACAGGGCGACGCCGACGGTGGTGCACACGCCGACGGTGACCGAGGTGCGGGCCCCGTAGACGGTCCGCGTGTAGACGTCGCAGCCCTGCCCGTTGTAGCCGAAGGGGTGGCCGGGCTGGGAGCCCTCCTGCGCCTTGGCGAGGTCGCACTGGAGGGGGTTGCCGTCGGCGATCAGGGAGGGCCAGAGCGAGATGACGACCAGGAAGAGGATGACGAGCCCCGAGATGATGAAGACGGGATTGCGCCGCAGGTCGCGCCAGGCGTCGGACCAGAGTGAGCGGGCCTTCTCGGTGGGGCCGGTGCCCTGCGGGCCGCCCGGAGTCCGCTCCAGGGTGGTCGCCTCGCTCGTGGCGAGGTCCATCGCGCCGCCGGCTCCCGTTCCGGCGATGGCTCCGTCGTCGTAGGGCTCAGGCATAGCGGATCCTCGGGTCGAGTACGGCGTACAGGAGGTCGACGATGAGGTTGGCGACCAGGAAGACCAGGACCAGCACGGTCACGAAGCCGACCACGGTCTGGGTGCTCTGGCGAAGGATGCCCTGGTAGAGCTGGTAGCCGACGCCGTGGATGTTGAAGATCCGCTCGGTCACGATCGCGCCGCCCATCAGGGCGCCGACGTCGGTGCCGATGAAGGTGACGACCGGGATCAGCGAGTTGCGCAGCAGGTGCTTGGTGATCACCCGGCGTCTGGGCAGTCCCTTGGCGACGGCGGTGCGCACGTAGTCGGCGCGCGCGTTCTCGGCGATCGAGGTGCGGGTGAGCCGGGTGACGTACGCCAGTGACACGGACGCCAGGACCAGGCCGGGGATGAGGAGTTCGTTGAACGGGGCCTCGGGCGAGACGGTGGGTCTGATGACTCCCCATTCGACGCCGAGCAGCAGTTGGAGCAGCAGGCCCGTGACGAAGACGGGGATGGCGATGACGACGAGGGTCAGCATCAGCACGACCGTGTCGACGGGCCGCCCGCGGCGCAGCCCGGTGACCACGCCCAGGCTGATGCCGATGACGATCTCGAAGAGGATCGCCACGATGGTCAGCCGGATGGTGACGGGGAAGGCGGCGGACATCAGCTCGGTGACCTTCTGCCCGTTGAACGCGGTCCCGAAGTCGCCGGTGAACACGTTCCCCATGTAGGTGAGGTATTGCTGCCAGACGGGCTTGTCGAGGCCGAACTCCCGCTTGAGCTGGGCGGCGGTGGCGGGGTCGCACGCCTTGTCGCCGCAGAGCCCGGCGATCGGGTCGCCCATCACGTTCACCATGAGGAAGATCAGCAGCGTGGCCCCGAAGAAGACCGGGATCATCTGGAGCAGACGCCGGATCACATACCGTCCCATGAGGCCCTCCGCGGGTCGTCGGAACTCAGCTGGGCGGCGGCCCGGCGCCGGTGCCGGGCCGCCGCCCTACGGCGTCAGCTGACCTTGATCTGGTCGTAGACGGGGACGCTGAAGGGGTTCAGCGAGACGTTGGAGACGCGGGTCGAGTGGCCGGCGCTGCCGTTCTGGTACCAGAGCGGAATGGCCGCCATCTGGTCCCGTACGACCCCTTCGGCCTGCTGGAAGTCGGCGACCGCCTTGGCCTTGTCGGTCTCGGCGTTGGCCTGGTCGACGAGCTTGTCGAAGTCGGCGTTGGTCCACTTGCCGTCGTTGGAGGAGGCGCCGGTGTAGTACAGCGGCTGGAGGAAGTTCTGGATCAGCGGGTAGTCCATCTGCCAGCCCGCCCGGAAGGGGCCGCTCATTTTGGACTGGGTGATCTGGCTGCGGAAGTCGGCGAAGGTGCCGACGGGTCCGCCGACGCAC
The DNA here is from genome assembly GCF_056431605.1 of Streptomyces sp. NPDC045846. Classification (NCBI taxonomy): domain Bacteria; kingdom Bacillati; phylum Actinomycetota; class Actinomycetes; order Kitasatosporales; family Streptomycetaceae; genus Streptomyces; species Streptomyces sp. NPDC045846. Next base: position 255,927 of record NZ_JBWKKJ010000007.1, read on the forward strand.
GCCCTGTCGTTGCCGAGCGCGTTGTTGATGCTGTTGCAGACCGCGTCGACCCACTCCTTGTGCGAGCCGGTGTCGGCGTTGTACGAGATCTTCAGCTGCCCGCCGGGGATGCCGCCGCCCTCGGTGATGAGCTTCTTGGCCTCGGCCGGGTTGTAGGAGCAGCCGTCGCCGCACAGCCCGGCCTTGTAGCCGCCCGTGGCGCCGAGGACCGGGGAGGTCCAGTCGGTGGCGGGGGTGCGGGTCTTCTGGAAGATGGTCTCGGTGATCTGCTGCCGGTTGATCGCCATGGAGATGCCCTTGCGCACCTTGGCCGCGTTCGGGGTGTTCCAGGCGGCGTCGTAGTACGGGAAGGCGAGCGTCTGGATGATGCCGGCCGGGGTGTTGATGTACCGGTCGCCGAGGTCGGCCTTGACGTTCTTGAGCTGGGAGGCGGGCACGTCGTCGACGAGGTCGAGGTTGCCGGCCGTCAGGTCGGTGTAGGCGGTGTTGTTGTCGGTGTAGACCTTGAGGTCGATCCCGCCGTTCTGCGCCTTGTCGGGGCCCATGTACCCGGCCCACTTGCGCATCGACAGCTTGGAGCCCTTGGTGTACGAGTCCACCGTGTACGGCCCGTTGCCGACGGGCTTGGACAGCCAGGCCGCGTGGTTGTCGAAGAAGGCCCTCGGCAGCGGGGCGAACGCGGGGTAGCCGAGGGTGTCGGGCCAGGTGGAGAACTTCTGGTTGAGCTTGACCGTGAAGGTCTTGTCGTCGACGACCTTGAGACCGGACATGGTGTCGGCGGACGGGGTGCCGCTCTTGGGGTGGATCTGGTCGTAGCCGTCGATGTAGGCGAACATCGAGGCGTTCTTCTGGTTGTTCTTCAGGTTCGCGCCGTAGTTCCAGGCGTCCACGAAGGACTTGGCGGTGACCTTCTCGCCGTTGGAGAACGTCCAGCCGTCCTTGAGAGTGACCTTGAAGTTCTCCGAGTCCGACGTCTCGATCCTGTCGGCGAGCATGTCCTTGGCCTCGCCGGTCTTCGGGTCGTACCGCTTGAGGCCGCGCATCAGCATGTCGAGGACCTTGCCGCCCTGGACCTCGTTGGTGTTGGCGGGCTCCAGCGGGTTCTGCGGGTCGCCCCAGGAGGAGCTGACGATCCCTTCGGCGCCACCGCCGCCACTGCTTCCCCCTCCACCGCAGGCCGTGGCCGCCAGGGCGACGACCACCGCAGCTGCGGCCCACTTGGCGTGCGTGGCTCCGCGCATGGAGTCCTCCTAGGGTTCCGCTTGAGTCCCAAGTCTCACTTAGGCCCAAATATCACCCCAGAAGCGGACAGAGCGCACGTTGACCGGCGCCGTACGGGCGCACCAACGGGTGGGCCCGCGGTTCCTGACCGGAACCGCGGGCCCACCCGTTGGTGCTGGTCGTCAGGCCGCGCCGACGACGTCCTTCTCCTCGGCGAAGTGGCACGCCGACTCGTGCGCCACCGGGCTGTCCAGGCCCTGGAAGCGCTCCGGGATCGCGAGCAGCGGGAGCTCGGTCGCGCAGCGGTCCTCCGCCTTCCAGCACCGGGTGCGGAAGCGGCAGCCCGACGGCGGGTTCGCGGGCGAGGGGACGTCACCGGTGAGGATGATCCGCTCGCGGTGCTCGCGCGCGTCGGGGTCGGGGACCGGAACGGCCGACAGCAGCGCCTGGGTGTAAGGGTGCGTCGGGTGCTCGTAGATCTGCTGGTCGGTGCCGATCTCGGCCATCTTGCCGAGGTACATCACGCCGACCCGGTCGGAGATGTGCCGCACGATCGACAGGTCGTGCGCGATGAACACGTACGACAGGTTGAACTCGTTCTGCAGCTTCTCCATCAGGTTGATCACCTGGGCCTGGACGGACACGTCCAGGGCGGAGACCGGCTCGTCGCAGATGATGATCTCGGGGTTCAGCGCGAGGCCACGGGCGATGCCGATGCGCTGGCGCTGACCGCCGGAGAACTGGTGCGGGTACCGGTTGATGTACTCCGGGTTGAGACCCACGACGTCCAGGAGCTCCTGGACCTTGCGCCGCCGGTCGCCCTTCGGTGCCACCTCGGGGTGGATGTCGAAGGGCTCCCCGATGATGTCGCCGACCGTCATGCGCGGGTTCAGCGAGGTGTACGGGTCCTGGAACACCATCTGGATGTTGCGGCGGACCGCCTTCAGCGCGCGCCCGGACAGCTTGGTGATGTCCTGGCCCTTGTAGAAGACCTCGCCGGCGGTCGCCCGCTCCAGCGTCATCAGGAGCTTGGCGACGGTGGACTTGCCACAGCCGGACTCGCCCACGATGCCGAGCGTCTCGCCCTGGTACAGGTCGAAGGAGATCCCGTCGACGGCCTTGACCGCGCCGACGTGCTTCTTGAACAGGATGCCGCTGGTCAGCGGGAAGTGCTTGACCAGATTGCGGACCTGGAGGATCGGCTCGCCCCGGTCGACCGGAGCGTCGAGGATCGCCTCGACCTCGCTGGTCGTGGAGGCGTCCACCGTGACGACGTCGGTGACGTTGGGGGTGGCGTCCACGGCCTCGTCCTTCTTGTCGAGCTCAGCCATGGATCGTCTCCTTCCAGAAGTGGCAGGCGCTGCCGCGGCCGACCAGATCGGTGCCGTCCTGCCCGGTCACCGGCAGCAGGGCCGGGACCTCCTCGCGGCAGATGTCCTGCGCCTGCGGGCAGCGCGGGTTGAAGGCGCAACCGGTCGGGATCTTCAGGAGGTTGGGCGGCAGCCCCTTGATCGCGTACAGCTCCTGGCCCTTCTGGTCCAGGCGCGGGATCGAGGCGAGCAGTCCCTTGGTGTACGGGTGCGCGGGGCGCTTGTAGATCTCGTGCACCGGGGCCTGCTCGACGATGCGGCCCGCGTACATCACCGCGATCTTGTCCGCGACGTCGGCGACCACGCCGAGGTCGTGGGTGATCAGGATCAGGCCCATGTTGTACTCGCGCTGCAACTCCGCGAGCAGATCCATGACCTGGGCCTGGACGGTCACGTCGAGCGCGGTGGTCGGCTCGTCCGCGATGATCAGGTCCGGCTCCAGGGCGAGCGCCATGGCGATCATGATGCGCTGGCGCATGCCGCCGGAGAACTGGTGGGGGTAGTCGGTGACCCGGGCCTTGGCGGCCGGGATCTTGACCTTGTCCATCAGCTCGATGGCCTTGAGCTTGGCGTCCTTGCGGGACAGCCCCTGGTGCACCTGGAACATCTCGCCGAGCTGGTAGCCGACGTTCAGCACCGGGTTGAGCGCGGAGAGCGCGTCCTGGAAGATCATCGCGATCTTCTGGCCACGGATCTTGCGGCGCTCCTCGTTGGACATCTTGAGCATGTCCTGGCCGTGGAAGAGGATCTCGCCCTGCGGGATCTTCCCCGGCGGCATGTCGAGGATGCCCATGATCGCCTGGGCGGTCACGGACTTGCCCGAGCCGGACTCGCCGAGCACGGCGAGCGTCTCGCCCGCGTTCACCGAGTAGTTGACACCGTTGACCGCCTTGGCCACACCCTCTCGGGTGTGGAACTCCACGTGCAGGTCACGGACTTCGAGCAGCGCTGCGGCCTCGTCCCCGTTGGGACGCTGGGCCGGAACGTTGAGGGTCTTGTCGATAGTGGTCACGTACGCCCTCCTCAGCGCAGCTTGGGGTCGAGGGCGTCGCGCACCGCGTCGCCGAGCATGATGAACGCGAGGACGGTGAGGCTCAGCATGCCCGCGGGGAAGAACAGTGCGTGCGGGGCCGTGCGGATCACGCGCTGGGCCGACGAGATGTCGATGCCCCAGCTGATCGTCGGGTCCTGCAGACCGATGCCGAGGTAGCTCAGCGTCGCCTCGGCGCCGATGTAGCCGCCGAGCGCGATCGTGGCGACCACGATCACCGGGGCGACCGCGTTCGGCAGGATGTGCCGGAGCATGATCCGGAAGGTGCCGGCACCGAGCGCACGGGCCGCGGTGACGTAGTCGGCGGCCTTCGCGGTGATGACGGCGCCGCGCATGACACGGGTCATCTGCGTCCAGCCGAGCACCGCGAGGGCGAACACCACGGTCCACACGGTGCGGTTGGTGAACGCGTTGAGGATCACCAGCGCACCGAGCAGCAGCGGGATGCCGAAGAAGATGTCGGTGATGCGCGAGAGCACCGTGTCGACCCAGCCGCCGAAGTAACCGGCGATCATGCCGGTGATGCCACCGATGATGGTGACCGCTGCGGTCACGCAGATGCCGACGATGATCGAGGCCCGGGCGCCGTAGAGCGTACGGGCGTAGATGCTGCGGCCCTGGCCGTCGTACCCGAACCAGTCGGCCTGGAACAGGTGGCCCCAGTTCGGCGTGGTCAGGTAGTGGTTGCGCAGGTCACCGGCGCGCGGGTCCACCGAGGTGAACAGGCTCGGCGCGATGGAGATCGCGATGAGCAGCACGATGAGCAGCGCGGAGAGGATGAAGACCGGGCGGCGGCGCAGGTCGCCCCACGCGTCCGACCAGAGGCTGCGCGGCTTGTCGACCTGGTCGGCCGGGGCGTTTACGGCCGCCGTTCCGGGGACCGAGGTCTTCTCGATGGTGTCAGGCATACCGGATCCTCGGGTCCAGGACCGCGTAGAGCAGGTCGACGATCAGGCTGGAGAGGAGGTAGACGACGACCAGGACGGTCACGAAACCGACCACCGTCGCACCTTCCTTGCCGTTGATGGCGCGGTAGAGCGCGTTTCCGACACCCTGCACGTTGAAGATTCCCTCGGTGACGATCGCGCCGCCCATCAGGGCGCCGAGGTCGGTTCCGAGGAAGGTCACCACCGGGATCAGCGAGTTGCGCAGCAGGTGGCGGGTGATGATGCGGCTCTTGGGCAGACCCTTGGCGACGGCGGTGCGGATGTAGTCCGCGCGCAGGTTCTCGACGATCGAGGTGCGCGAGAGCCGGGCCACGTAGGCGAGCGAGAGCGAACCGAGCACGATCGCCGGCAGCATCAACTGGCTCAGGTCCATGGAGTCCTGGACGGTCGGCTTGACCCATCCGAGGCCGTCCGCGAAGACCGCCTGGAAGACGTAGGCCAGGACGAAGATCGGCACGGAGATCACCAGCAGGGTGATGACCAGGACGAGCTTGTCCATGAGCTTGTTGCGGCGCAGGCCGGACAGCACGCCGAGCAGCACGCCGAGAATGACCTCGATGCTGAACGCCATGAGCGAGAGCCGGACGGTGACCGGCAGGGCCTCACTCATCACGTCGGTGACCTTGCGGCCCGACATCGTCATGCCGAAGTCGAAGTGGGCCAGGTTGGAGAGGTAGTCCCAGTACTGCTTCCACAGCGGCTGGTCCAGGCCCAGTTGGTGCTTGATGGCGGCGAGCTGGGCGGGGTCTGCCGCTTTGTCGCCCCACATGGCTCTGACGGGGTCGCCCGGCAGGGCGTACACCATCAGGAAGATGAGCAGGGTCGTCCCGAGGAATACCGGGATCATCTGGAGCAGTCGCCTCGCGACATAACGCCCCATGGTGCCTCCATAGATGGGGTCGGCGCGACGGCGGCCGGACCGCTCCCCCCGAGGTTGGGGGGAGCGTCCGGCCGCGTCTTCACTGTGCCTGCCCCGCGATTGCGGAGCTTGGGGGTGGGCCGGATGCCGACCTGGTTACTTCTTCTTGACCTCGACCTGGGTGAACACCGGGTCGCCGAAGGAGTCGTACTTGACGTTCTGGACGTTGTTCGACCAGCCCGCGTTGGTCTTGTAGTACCAGAGCGGGATGGACGGCATGTCCTTGGCCAGCACGCCCTCGGCCTGCTGGTACAGCGCCACGGTCTGGTCGACGTTGGTCGCCTTGTCGGCGTCCTTCGAGAACTTGTCGAACTCCGGGCTGGAGTACAGCGAGTCGTTCGCCGAGGCGCCCGTCCCGTAGATGTCGCGCAGGAAGTTGGCGTTCAGCGGGTAGTCCTGCTGCCACGCCGACCGCATGATGCTGGTGACCTTGTGACCGTCGATCAGGTCACGGGCGGTCTTGAAGTCGGGCTTCGGGTCGCCGGTGCACTCGATGCCGGTGGCCTGGCGGATGGAGTTGCAGACCGCGTCCACCCACTCCTTGTGACCGCCGTCGGCGTTGTAGAGGATGGTGACCTTGTTGTTGGGAACGCCACCGCCCGCGGCGATGAGCTCCTTGGCCTTGGCCGGGTTGTACGTGCAGGCGTCGCCACAGGCGCCCTGCTTGTAGCCGGCGACACCCGGGGCGACCCAGCTGTCGGCGGGCTGACGCGAACCCTGGAGCACCGTCTTGGTGATGGTGTCGCGGTCGATCGCCATGGAGAGACCCTGGCGGACCTTGGCCTTCTCCGGGGCCTTCCAGCCGGCGTCGTACATGGCGAAGGCGATGGAGGTGATGCCACCCATCGGCTGGTCCACGGCGCGGTTGCCGAGGTCCGCCTTGTACTTCGGGAGGTCGGTCGGGTCGACCTGGTCGAGCACGTCCAGGGTGTCCGAGGTGAGCTCCTTGTAGGCAGCCTCGGCCTGGGTGTAGTTCTTGAAGACGATGCCGCCGTTCTTCGGCTTGTCGTCGCCCTTGTAGCCGGCGTACGCCTTCAGCGTGACGGCCTTGTTGTGCTCCCAGCTGACGAACTGGTAAGGGCCGTTGCCGATCGGGGACTCGCCGTACTTCTTCGGGTCGGTGAAGAAGGCCTTCGGCAGCGGCGAGAAGGCCGTGTAGCCGAGCTTGTACGGGAAGTAGGAGACCGGTGCGACCAGGTCGATCTGGATCGTCTTGTCGTCGATCGCCTTCAGACCGGACATCTTGTCGGTCGTCGGGTCGCCCTTGCCCTTCTCGGGGTGGACGTCGGTGTAACCGGCGATGTCCGAGAACCAGTTGGAGTTGACCTGGTTGTTCTTGGTGTTGGCCGACCAGTTCCACGAGTCCACGAAGGACGAGGCGGTCACCGGGGTGCCGTCGTGGAAGGTCCAGCCGGACTTGATGGTGATCTTGTAGTGCTGGGAGTCAGTGGTCTCGATCTTCTCGGCCATCTGGTTCCGCAGCTTGCCCGTCGTCGGGTCGTAGTCCGTCAGCCCGCGGAACAGGTTCTTGACGATACGGCCGCCGCCGACCTCCATCGCGTTGGCCGGCTGCAACGGGTGCTGCGGCTCGCTGCTCTGGTAGCTGTAGACGCCCTGGGCGTCCACCGCGGCCTTCGCATCGGAGCCGGAGCCGCTGCCGCCGCCGCAAGCGGTGGCGCCCAGGGCGATGATTGCCGCTCCCGCGACCCACTTGGCGCTCGTAGCACCACGCATGGGTTTCCTCCTCATGAGTCCACTTGTCACTACAAGAGGGGTACTTCTACGCGCGCTGACACCCCTGACAGCGCTGTGACGTCAAGTACCCCGAGTGTGCTCGTGAGTCGGCACTCCCCACAGTGCGTGACCCATTGACCCGAGCTCAATGGAGCCAACTATTAAGTACGGCCGGGCTGTAAACCACACTTAAAGGGTCTCGTTTTGACAACATCAGTACCGGTCAACGGCCCGAAATCCGGACAAAATGAGCACAGACAGACACACCCGAAACGGACCGTTAACACATCTTCCGGAGAGCGACGGTCGATATCCGAACAGCGTGCTGGTTAAAACAACTTGACCGTAGAGGGCTTCCGGCATCGTTCACGGGGCTCTTTGACAGTCCTTTGAACTTGATCGCCCGCAGGTGTGTACGCGACCGTGCAAACCCCCGGGGACGCCGAAGGCCCGGCCCCGCGAACGCGCGGGGCCGGGCCTACCGGGTGTGCCGGGTACGTCAGTTGTGCTTGGCGCGCGAGGCGGTGCGGCCGCGCTCCTTCTGGTCCAGGACGACCTTGCGGATGCGCACGGCCTCCGGGGTCACCTCGACGCACTCGTCGTCGCGGCAGAACTCCAGGGACTGCTCCAGGGAGAGCTTGCGCGGCGGGACGATCGCCTCGAACGAGTCGGCCGAGGAGGACCGCATGTTCGTGAGCTTCTTCTCCTTGGTGATGTTCACGTCCATGTCGTCGGCGCGCGAGTTCTCGCCGACGATCATGCCCTCGTACACCTCGGTGCCGGGGTCGGTGAACAGGACACCGCGCTCCTGGAGGTTCGTCATCGCGAAGGCGGTGACGGCGCCCGCCCGGTCGGCCACCAGCGAACCGTTGTTACGGGTCGTCAGGGTGCCGAACCACGGCTCGTGGCCCTCGTGGATCGAGTGGGCGATACCGGTGCCGCGGGTGTTGGTCAGGAACTCCGTGCGGAAGCCGATGAGACCGCGGGAGGGGACGACGAACTCCATGCGCACCCAGCCGGAGCCGTGGTTGGACATGTTGTCCATGCGGCCCTTGCGGACACCCATGAGCTGGGTGACGGCGCCCATGTGCTCCTCGGGCACGTCGACCGTGAGGCGCTCGACGGGCTCGTGCACCTTGCCGTCGACGAGCCGGGTGACGACCTGCGGCTTGCCGATGGTCAGCTCGAAGCCCTCGCGGCGCATCTGCTCGACCAGGATGGCGAGCGCGAGCTCACCGCGGCCCTGGACCTCCCAGGCGTCGGGACGCTCGGTGTCGAGGACGCGGAGCGAGACGTTACCGATCAGCTCGCGGTCCAGCCGGTCCTTGACCTGGCGGGCGGTGACCTTGCGGTCCTTGACCGCCGACTTCGCCTGGGCGCCCTTGCCGGTGCCGCCGCGGCCGACCAGCGGGGAGGTGTTGGTGCCGATCACCATGGAGATGGCGGGCTCGTCCACCGTGATCAGCGGCAGCGCGATCGGGTTCTCCGGGTCGGCCAGGGTCTCGCCGATCATGATGTCGGGGATGCCCGCGACCGCGCAGATGTCACCGGGCCCGGCCACCTCGGCCGGCTTGCGGGTGAGCGCCTCGGTCATCATCAGCTCGGTGATGCGGACGTTGGAGATGGTGCCGTCCCGCTTGATCCACGCGACGGTCTGGCCCTTGCGCAGCTCGCCCTGCTCGACGCGGAGCAGCGCGATGCGGCCGAGGAAGTTGTCGGCGTCCAGGTTGGTGACGTGCGCCTGGAGGGGGGCGGTCTCGTCGTACTCGGGGGCCGGGACGTGCGACAGGATCGTCGAGAAGAACGGCTCCAGGTTCTCGCTGTCGGCCGGGACGGTGCCGTCCTCCGGCTTGGTCAGCGACGCGATGCCGTCACGGGCGCAGGCGTAGACGATCGGGAACTCGATCTGGTCCTCGTCGGCGTCCAGGTCCAGGAACAGGTCGTACGTCTCGTTGACGACCTCGTCGATCCGGGAGTCCGGGCGGTCCGTCTTGTTGATGCAGAGGATGACGGGCATCCGGGCCTGGAGCGCCTTGCGGAGCACGAAGCGGGTCTGCGGCAGCGGGCCCTCGGAGGCGTCCACGAGCAGGACGACCGCGTCCACCATCGACAGACCGCGCTCGACCTCGCCACCGAAGTCGGCGTGGCCCGGGGTGTCGATGATGTTGATGGTGATGACGTCGCCGCCATCCTTGGGGTGGTACTTGACGGCCGTGTTCTTGGCCAGGATCGTGATGCCCTTCTCACGCTCCAGGTCGTTGCTGTCCATCATGCGGTCGTCGAGCGACTCGGCGGCGTGCGCGGCGAAGGCACCGGCCTGCTTGAGCATGGCGTCGACCAGGGTGGTCTTGCCGTGGTCGACGTGGGCGACGATGGCGACGTTACGGATGTCGTGGCGCGTGGGCATACTGACTGGCGCTTCTCTCGATCGTGGGATCAGGCGTCTGACGCGGTCGAGTCCTCGTCCGCCCGCCGGGCAGACAGGCCACGGCTGCCTCCCATGGTACGGGGCCGCCGCGCGGACGGCCTCCCGGGCCGGATTCTGCCGATCTTGAGCAGGGGGCTACGTCGTGATTGAGCCTGGGTCAGGGGCGTGTACGACCTTGCCCGCCGGCGGGGCCGGCGGGCAAGTGACTTGAGCAGGTTCTGAGCTTCGGGCCACACCCGCGGCCCGCGTCTGACCTGCTGGTTTCCCTTTCTACTTCTTGGTGTTCGCCGACCCGTCGGACGCCGTTTCCGGCTTCTTGAACCCGATGTCCTGGAAGTGCGGGGCGGCGAAGCCGAAGGCTCCGGCGTTGGCCACGTTCGGTTTCACCGCGACCAGCTGCGGACGCTGGTAGAGGGGGATGGAGCCGGCCGCCGCCCAGATCCTGGCGTCGGCCTTCTGGACGAGGTCGCGGGCCTCGTCCTCGTCCAGCTCGCCGGCCGCCTGCTCGAAGAGCTGGTCGATGTGGTCGGTGCCGACCCGGCTGTAGTTCTGTTCGACGAGCAGCGAGCCGTCGGCGGCGGGCTCCGGCTTGGCGAAGATCGGCCGGTCGTCGGTGGCCGGATAGGCGGTGCCGGGCCACGAGTAGAGGGCCAGGTCGAAGTTGCCGGAGGCGATGTGGTCCTTGAAGTAGCTGTCGTCGGCGACCTTGACGATCTCGGTGTTGATGCCGACGTCCTTCAGCATGGCCACGATCTTGTCGCCCACCGCCCGCAGCGACTCGGAGCCGGGTCCCGAGGGGAGCACGAAGCGCAGGGTGAGCGGCTTGCCGTCCTTGCCGAGCGGGCCGCCCTGGGCCGGGGCCGCGGTGCCCTTCGGCGCGTACGCGCCCGGGGCGCCGCCGCCCTTCAGGCGCGCCTCGGTCTTGGTGTTCCGGTCGGCGGCCTTGCGGGCCTGGTCGGCGGGCTCGGCGTCGAAGACCCTGGCCTGCCGGAGCAGCGCGGCCTGCTGGAGGCCGGCCGCGCGGGCCGGGGCGAGGACGTACGTACCCGATCCGGCGCCCGAGCCCGCGCTGCCCGGCTTGTCGTCGCCGACGATGTAGGTGCCCTCGTCGTTGGGGTGGTTGCCCATCGCCTGGCGCTTGCCGTCGTCCTCCTGCTCGCCGTCGGCCGCGCTGCCCGCCTTGGCGGTGTCCTGCTTCGGCTTCTGCCGGGCGCCGCCGACCGTCCACCCGGCGTCGGCGAGCAGCGCCCGCGCCTCCTTCTCGTCGTGGCTGCCCAGGGCGTCGCTGCTGTCGGTGTACGCGTCCTGCCCGGCGAGGGCGAGGTGGCTGCCGGGGGGCTGGGCGGGCAGGCCCAGCGGCTTGAGGACCGCCTCGGCGATCTCCTGGCGGTTGAGCGCGCGGGCCACGGCGCGCCGCACCCGCTCGTCGGACAGCGGCCCGGAGGCGCCGTTGATGGCGAGCTGGGTGTAGGCGGGCTCCAGCGTCTTGCGGATGGTGAATCCGCGCAGCCCGGCCTGCTCCCGGGCGTACTTCTCGATGGCCGCCTGGCTCTCCTGGCGGGCCTCCCGTTCCGCCTCGGCCTTGTCGCTCTCGCCGCTGTGCGCGATCGCCCAGGAGCGCAGCGCGGAGGCCGGCGTGATGGCGGCTCCGGGGCCGTGGGTGACGGCCTGGCCCTGGTCGCGTTCGGCGAGCTTGATGCGGTCGGCGTCGGTCCGGTCGATCTCGGCGATGTCGACGGTGCCCGCGGCGAGCGCGGCGGCCCGCTTGTCGCGCGGCACGGCCTCCAGGACCAGCGTGTCGAGCTTGGCGGGGTGCCCCCACCAGCGGGGGTTGCGCTCCAGGGTGACGGTGCCCTTGGCGCGGTCGGCCTCCTTGAGCCGGAAGGCGCCGGCGGTCGCCTTCAGCTTCGTACGGGCGCCGTCGTTGAAGGCGTCGGGGGTGCCGGTGACGTCCTTGGGGTAGAGCGGGCTGAACAGGGAGCGCCAGTCGGCGTACGGCTTGGCGAAGGTGACCTTGACCTCCAGGTCGTTGGCGCCCTTCTCGATCTTCTCGATGCGCTCGTACCCGGCGTTGCGGGCCGTCCAGTACGCCGAGTCCTTGCCGCTCAGCGCCCGCCACTGGGCGACGAAGTCGGGGGCGCCGATCTCGCGGCCGTCGCTCCACACGGCCTTCTGGTTGAGCTTGTAGAGCACGACCTGCTTGGGCTCGCGCTGGACCACCTCGGCGGACTCCAGGTAGTCGGCGTTGCGCTGGGGCCGGCCCCGCTCGTCCAGGGTGAACAGCGCGGGCAGCACCGCCTGGGCGACCCGCTGGGTCGCGGTGTCGGCGTCGGCCTGGAAGGTGTTGAGCGTCTCGGGCATCGCGTCGACGGCCCACTTCAGGGTGCCCCCGTCGGCGACTTTCGGCCGGGCGGCGGCCCCGATGTCCTGGGGCGCGGCTCCGACCGCGGAACCGCTGTCGGCGGAGCCGCAGCCGGTCAGCACGGGGAGCGCGAGCACCCCGGTGGTCAGGAGCGCGACGGAACGCGACCGGACGGAGGCCGCGGTCCGGATCGCCGCGAGGATCCGGGTCGCCTTCCCGTTCGGGTCACCGACGTGGGACATGGCTTGTACCTCTTCGTCAGATTTATGGGATTTGATGCCATTTCGCGATGATCACACGTATCCCAGCCACTGAAGAGGACGGTCCCGCCGCCGGGGCGGCGACACGGCGCAGCGGGCCCCGAACCCCACCCGTGCGGCCGAACGCACCCGCGAACCCCGCCGGACCGGCCGGAGCGCGGCGGGCGACTCCATAGGGGGCGCGCCCCGATTCCGCAACCCCACGACCCTGTGCACGCACCTTCACAACCGCGCATGTGAGGCGCGACACTCTCAGGCGCATGAACATTGCCACCCGCTCCGGCGAAAGGCGGGCAAGTCATGTCCCTGCACGACGAGTTGACGGCGGCTCAGCGCTGCCTCGACGACCTCGTACGCACCGTCGGACGGCTGGAGAAACAGGTCGGGGACGGCCTGGACATCAGGCGGGTGCGGACCGACGCCGACCATCTGCGCGAGAGCCTCGCACTGCTCCGCGAGGCGGCCCCGCCCGGCGGCGCCCCGGCCCGGCCCGACCTGGTCACCATCCCCGACACCCCGTACGACACCTCGCTCTGGACCGATTCGGACGACGAAGGGCTCGGGAGCACCCGGTCCCGCGGCCGGCGCACCCCCTGACCTCCACTGGAGCCACTCTTGGCCACAGGCACGGAACCCTCTCCCCCGGCGGGGGCGAGCACCGGCGTCCACGACGCCTCGCGCGCCGCGATCGCGCCCCGCCACCTGCGGACCGACCGCTGGTGGCTGGCGCCGGCCGTCACCGCGGCGGGACTGCTCGCCTTCATCGCGTACTCGACCTGGCGGGCGTTCGCGAACGCGGACTACTACCACGCGCCCTATGTCTCGCCGTTCTACTCCCCGTGCCTCGCCGACAACTGCGCACCGATGCGGCACGGCCCGAACGCGGACGTCTTCGGCAGCTGGTGGGGCCTGTCCCCGGCGCTGCTGATCCTGATCTTCCCGCTCGGCTTCCGGCTGACCTGCTACTACTACCGCAAGGCGTACTACCGGGGCTTCTGGGCCTCGCCGCCCGCCTGCGCGGTGGCCGAGCCGCACAAGAAGTACTCGGGCGAGACCCGCTTCCCGCTCGTCCTCCAGAACGTCCACCGGTACTTCTTCTACTTCGCGGTCCTGGTCGCCGGGGTCCTGACCTACGACACGGCCCTCTCGTTCCGCGACGAGCACTACCGGTGGGGCCACATGGGGCTCGGCAGCCTGGTCTTCCTGGTCAACATCGCCCTGATCTGGACGTACACCCTGTCCTGCCACTCCTGCCGGCACATCATCGGCGGGCGGCTGCGGCACTTCTCCAAGCATCCGGTGCGCTACCGGCTCTGGGGCTGGGTGGGAAAGCTGAATGAGCGTCACATGCTGCTCGCCTGGGCGTCGTTGATCAGCGTCGCGCTCGCCGACTTCTACGTGTACCTGCTCGCCACCGGGGCGTTCGACGATCCGAGGTTCTTCTAGACATGACACAACTCGAACGGCAGCAGTGGGACGTCGTCGTGGTGGGAGCGGGCGGGGCCGGGCTGCGGGCCGCCATCGAGGCGCGCGAGCGGGGCGCGCGTACGGCGGTGATCTGCAAGTCCCTCTTCGGCAAGGCCCACACCGTCATGGCGGAGGGCGGGATCGCCGCCTCCATGGGCAACGTGAACTCCGGCGACAACTGGCAGGTGCACTTCCGCGACACCATGCGCGGCGGCAAGTTCCTCAACCAGTGGCGCATGGCGGAGCTGCACGCCCGCGAAGCCCCGGACCGGGTCTGGGAGCTGGAGACCTGGGGCGCCCTGTTCGACCGCACCGCCGACGGCCGGATCTCGCAGCGCAACTTCGGCGGTCACGAGTACCCGCGCCTCGCGCACGTCGGCGACCGTACGGGCCTCGAACTCATCCGCACCCTCCAGCAGAAGATCGTGAGCCTCCAGCAGGAGGACAAGCGGGAGTTCGGGGACTACGAGGCGCGCCTGAAGGTCTTCCAGGAGTGCACCGTCACCCGGGTCCTCAAGGAGGGCGAGCGGGTGGCCGGGGCCTTCTGCTATGAGCGCGAGAGCGGCCGCTTCTTCGTCCTGGAGGCCCCCGCGGTGGTGCTCGCGACCGGGGGCATCGGCAAGTCGTTCAAGGTGACGTCCAACTCCTGGGAGTACACCGGCGACGGCCACGCGCTCGCGCTGCTCGCCGGGGCGCCGCTCCTGAACATGGAGTTCGTGCAGTTCCACCCCACGGGGATGGTCTGGCCGCCGTCGGTCAAGGGGATCCTGGTCACCGAGTCGGTCCGCGGCGACGGCGGGGTGCTCAGGAACTCCGACGGCAGGCGCTTCATGTTCGACTACGTGCCGGACGTGTTCAAGGAGAAGTACGCGGAGTCCGAGGAGGAGGGCGACCGCTGGTACGAGGACCCGGACCACAACCGGCGCCCGCCCGAGCTGCTCCCGCGCGACGAGGTCGCCCGGGCCATCAACGCCGAGGTCAAGGCGGGCCGCGGCTCCCCGCACGGCGGCGTCTTCCTGGACGTGTCGACCCGGATGCCCGCCGAGGTGATCCGGCGCCGACTGCCGTCCATGTACCACCAGTTCAAGGAGCTGGCGGACGTGGACATCACGGCGGAGCCGATGGAGGTCGGGCCCACCTGCCACTACGTGATGGGCGGCATCGCGGTCGACTCCGACAGCGCGGCGGCCCGCTCGGTGCCCGGCCTGTTCGCGGCCGGCGAGGTCGCGGGCGGCATGCACGGCTCCAACCGGCTCGGCGGCAACTCGCTCTCCGACCTGCTGGTCTTCGGCCGCCGGGCCGGACTGCACGCCGCCCGGTACGCCGACTCGCTCGCCGCCCGCCCGGTCGTGGACGAGATCCAGATCGACACGGCGGCCGCCGAGGCGCTGCGGCCCTTCAGCGCCGAGGCCCCCGAGGACGGCTCGCCCGTCGAGAACCCGTACGCCCTGCACCAGGAACTCCAGCAGGCCATGAACGACCTGGTCGGCATCATCCGCCGGGAGGGCGAGATGCACCAGGCGCTGCGCAAGCTCGCCGAGCTGCGGGTGCGGGCCCGGCGCGCGGGGGTCGAGGGACACCGCCAGTTCAACCCGGGCTGGCACCTCGCGCTCGACCTGCGCAACATGCTGCTCGTGAGCGAGTGCGTGGCGCGGGCCGCGCTCGAACGCACCGAGAGCCGCGGCGGCCACACCCGTGAGGACTGGCCCGCGATGGACCGCGCCTGGCGCCGGGTGAACCTGCTGTGCCACCTCGCCGACCCCACCGAGGGGCTGGCTCCCCCCGACCCGGAGCGCGGCCAGATCAGGCTCGCCCGCGAGGAGACCGACCCCGTCCGTGCCGACCTGCTCTCCCTCTTCGAGAAGGAGGAGCTGGTCAAGTACCTCGCCGAAGAGGAGCTCTACGAGTGAGTACGTACGATGCGAGCTTCCGGGTCTGGCGGGGCGACACCGGGGGCGGTGAGCTCACCGACTTCACGGTCGAGGTGAACGACGGCGAGGTGGTCCTCGACATCATCCACCGCCTCCAGGCGACCCAGGCCCCCGACCTCGCGGTGCGCTGGAACTGCAAGGCGGGCAAGTGCGGTTCGTGCAGCGCCGAGATCAACGGGCGGCCGCGGCTGATGTGCATGACGCGGATGTCGGTGTTCGACCCGGCGGACGTGATCACGGTAACTCCCCTGCGGGCGTTCCCCGTTGTGCGGGACCTCGTCACGGACGTGGGGTTCAACTACACGAAGGCGCGCGAGGTCCCGGCGTTCGTGCCGCCCGAGGGGGTGGCAGCCGGGGAGTACCGGATGCAGCAGATCGACGTGGAGCGCTCGCAGGAGTTCCGCAAGTGCATCGAGTGCTTCCTGTGCCAGGACACCTGCCATGTGGTGCGCGACCACGAGGAGAACAAGGCGGCCTTCGCGGGGCCCCGCTTCCTCATGCGCGTCGCGGAGCTCGACATGCACCCGCTGGACGCCGCGTCCGAGGCGGGCCTGGACCGCAAGCGCACGGCGCAGGACGAGCACGGGCTGGGCTACTGCAACATCACCAAGTGCTGCACGGAGGTCTGCCCCGAGCACATCAAGATCACCGACAATGCGCTGATCCCGCTGAAGGAGCGGGCGGTGGACCGCAAGTACGACCCGCTGGTGTGGCTGGGCAGTCGGATCCGGCGCCGGGATTCCTGACAGGCCGTCAACTCTGCGGCGGGCTCCAGCCCTTCCGGTAGGCGGCCCAGTCCTGGTCGCGCTCGGCGAAGTCGACGTACAGGGCGACGCCGAAGTGCTGGCGGTGGCGGTCGGTGCGGGCCAGGCCCAGACGGGCCCCGCGCACGGCCGCCTCCACCGTCTCGGCGGAGCCGTGGTGGGACATGCTCTCGTCGTCGTAGAACGGCAGCCCCATGAGCAGGTCGGTCTCCTTCGGGGTGGCCTGGAGGGCCAGCGCGGTCTGGCGGGCGACATAGCCGCCGTACAGGCTCTGCACGGGCAGCGCCGTGTCGTACGACATGACGGCGATCTGGTCCACCCGGCGGGCCACCTGGCCGAAGTACGCCTGCGCCCACCACTTGCCGTGTCCGGTGAGGCCCTCGGCCGCCGAGTGCAGGGCGGGCAGCGGGTCTATCTGGTGCGCGGCGATGGAGAGCAGGGCGCCGCGGGGCCGGGTCAGCGCGTGCAGCGAGTCGAGCAGGGTGAGGTAGTCCTGGTCGCCGGAGGGCAGCGGCTCCAGGTCGAAGTGGACGCCGTCGAAGTGCGCGCCGTCCAGCACCTGGCGGGCCGTCGTGACGATCGCGGTGCGGGTCGCGCTCTCGTGGAGCCGCAGCCCGACGGGGCTTTCACTGGCCAGCTGGTCACCGAGCCAGGCCTGGACGCGCACGTCGGGCAGCCTGCGGTGCACGCCCTCCACCAGCCAGCGGGCCTTGGGGTAGCGGGCGGCGGGCAGGGTGCCGTCGTGGTCGAGCGGGCCGGTGTGCACGTAGAGGTCCTTGATGCCGCTGCCGCGCAGTTTCGCCGCGAACGCGTCGAGGTCCTTGTCGCTCTTGCGCCCGTCGACCCAGGCGTGCCCGAGCCAGTACGCGTCGCGGCCCCGGGTCCTGGTGTCCCCGCCGGGCGCCCCCGCGTACTGGGCGCGCAGGGCGACTCCGGCCGCGGCGACCAGCACGACGAGGGTCAGGGTGGCGGCCACGAGGGTACGCCGGGTCCACCGGCCGCCCCGGCCGCCCCACCAGGTCCGTATCCCACCCACTCCGCGACTCCCCTCCGGTGCGCTGCCCCCAGGTTAGCGACCTGGCCACGCGGGGCGGCCGTCCGCGGCCCCACACCGGGCGCTCGGGTCCGTGCGGGCCGTGCGGGCCATGCGGTTCGTGCGGGCCGTGCGGTTCGTGCGGTTCGTGCGGGCCGTGCGGTTCGTGCGGGCCGTGCGGGCCGTGCGGTTCGTGCGGGCCGTGCGGGCCGTGCGGGGCTGGTCGCGCAGTTCCCCGCGCCCCTGGCAGGGCTGGGGCAGGCCTCCCCGCCGAGCCCCAGTCCCCGGCACTCTGATCCGTGCGGACCGTGCACGGCTGGTCGCGCAGTTCCCCGCGCCCCTGGCAGGGCTGGGGGCGGGCACTCCCCCACGGGCCCCAGCCCCAGGCGGTCGTCTCCGTGCGGGCGGTGGATGGCCGTTCGCGCAGTTCCCCGCGCCCCCGGCAGGACTGGGGGCGAGCGCTCCCCCACGGGCCCCAGTCCCCGGCGCTCTCGTCCGTGCGGGTCGTGGGTGGTTGCTCGCGCAGTTCCCCGCGCCCCTGGCAGGGCTGGGGATGTGGGTGGTTTCCGGTCGCGGGGGGTTTGTTCCAGCCATACGCTGGCAAGCGTGATGCCGCCCGTCGCAAGAGCGAGGCAGCGAGCCGCTCTGGTCGGGCTCGCTGCGGTGGGCTGGGTTCTGTTCGGCGCCACGGCCGCCTCAGCCAACAGCACGCATGATTCCGGGGGTTGGGCCGGGGATCTGGTCCTGCCCGTAGCCGTGATCGTGGTGGCGGTCGCGTCGGCGGCGTACGCGTACCTGAAGAGAAGGCACCGCACCCACACCCGCACCACCCCGGCCCAAAGCCCCCACCCCCCGGGACGAGACCGAGCCCCTTAGGCGCCGTGACCTCCACCTTGCGAGGCGCCCCCGCCCCCAACCCCGCCAGGGGCGCGGGGAACTGCGCGAACGGCCACGCACGACCCGCGGACACAAGCGGACCCAGGGGCGCGGGGAACTGCGCGAACAGCCACCCACGGCCCGCGGACACAAGCATCCACCAGCGCGGGCCCGCAGGGGCCAGGGTCTGCCAGGAGCCGGGGCAACCACAGCACCCAGGGGCGCGGGGAACTGCGCGAACAGCCACCCACGGCCCGCGCACGCAAGCGGGTTCAGGGGCGCGGGGAACTGCGCAGAGGGCTGGCCGCCGGGCCGCGGCGGAAGGGCAGGGGCCCGGCCGCGGCGGAAGGGCAGGGGCCCGGCCCCTCAGAACATGCTCAGGATCTGCTCCTCCGTCAGCTCCACCGGCGCCGACCCCCCGTCCGGGAGGGCGAGTTCGAACCACACCGTCTTGCCGCGCGGCGTGCGCCGCGCACCCCACGCCGCGCTGAGCAGACCCACCAGTTGCAGCCCGCGGCCACCCTCGTCCGTGTCGCGGGCCCGGCGGCGGCGGGGCTGGATCAGGCCCGCGTCCCACACCTCGCAGACCAGCGTGCGGTCGCGCAGGAGCCGGAGCCGGATCTCCCCGTCGCCGTAGCGGAGCGCGTTGGTGACCAGCTCGCTGACCAGCAGCTCGGTGGTGTCGACGAGGTCGTCGAGGTCCCAGGCGAGCAGTTGGGTGCGGGCGAGTTCACGGGCCCGGCCCACCGAGCGGGGCTCGCGCGGCAGCCGCCAGTCGCCGACCGCGTCGGAGGGCAGGCCCTGGATGCGGGCGAGCAGCAGGGCGATGTCGTCCTCGCCGTGCCGGGTGTCGAGGGAGCCGAGGACCTGGTCGCAGACGTCCTCCAGGGGCCGGTCCGGGTCGGTGAGGGTCTTGCGGAAGGCGTTGAGCCCCTCGTCGAGCGGGTGGTCGCGCGATTCGACGAGCCCGTCGGTGTAGAGGGCGAGCAGCGCGCCCTCGGGCAGGTCGACCTCGACCTCCTCGAAGGGCTCGCCGCCGACGCCGAGCGGCAGCCCGGGCGGCACGTCCAGGAGCATCGCGGGCTCGCCGGGATCGTCGCCGGGTTCGACCAGGACGGGCGGCAGGTGCCCGGCGTTGGCGAACGTACAGCGCCGGGTGACCGGGTCGTAGACCGCGTACACACAGGTCGCGAGGTAGACCTCGGAGAGGTCGGCGTCGCGGGACTTGTGGGCGACCCGGGAGGCCTGCTGGCTGCCGCCGGGCGCGCCGAGGCCGCGGGCGATCTCGTCGAGGTGCGAGAGCACTTCGGCCGGTTCGAGGTCGAGCAGCGCCAACGTCCGTACCGCGGTGCGCAGTTCGCCCATGGCGACGGCGGCGCGCAGCCCGCGTCCCATCACGTCGCCGATGACGAGCGCGGTGCGGTGTCCGGGCAGTTCGATGACGTCGAACCAGTCGCCGCCGACCTCGGACTCGGCGTTGCCGGGCAGGTAGCGGCAGGCGATGTCGAGCCCGGCGGCCTCGGGGTCCCCGGGCGGGAGCAGGGAGCGCTGGAGGATCAGAGCGCGCTCGTGCTCCCTGCGGTAGAGGCGGGCGTTGTCGATGCAGACGGCCGCGCGCGAGGCGAGTTCGGTGGCGAGCGCCCGGTCGCGTTCGCCGAACGGCTCGCTGCCCTTGGCGCGGGCGAACTGCACGAGGCCGACGACGGTGTCGTGGGCGACCATCGGCACGGCGAGGATGGTGTGCACGAGCCCGCCCTCGCCGCCCTTCACCGTGTGCACCCGGGCGGTGCGCAGCGCGCTCGCGTACGGGGAGTGGAACCGGTAGCGGTGTACGTCGCCCACGCCCACCTCCCGTTCGCCGCCGGCCAGCGGGCCGTCCGACACGGCGCTCGCGAAGGCGACCCTGCGCAGTTCGCCGCGCCCGTCGGCGGGTCCGGATGCGGGCTCGTCGCCGGAGAGCAGGGTCTGGTAGAGGTCGACGGAGGCGAGGTCGCAGAAGCCGGGGACGGTGATGTCGAGGAGTTCGCGGGCGGTGGTCTCCAGGTCGAGGGTGTTGCCCATGCGGGCGCCCGCCTCGTTCAGGAGGGCGAGGTTGCGGCGGGCGTCGGCGGCCTCGCGGGCCGCGTTGTGACGGCGGGTCACGTCGATGCCGAGGCCCGCGACGCCGATCGGGCGTCCGGTGCCGCTGTGCACCCGGTACAGGTTGATGGACCAGTGCCGGCGGTCGCTGCCGCCGGGCGCCGAGCCCACGATCTGCAGGTCGGTGACGGACTCCCCGGTGTCCAGGACGCGTTGCAGGGCGGCGGACATCCGGTCGGCCTCGGGGCGCGAGAGGTAGTCGTGGACGGTGTGGCCGCGGTGCTCCTCGGGAGCGCCGCCGAAGACGGTCGCGAAGCGCCGGTTGGCGCGCAGCACGGTGAGGTCCGTACCGAACAGCAGGAAGCCATAGGGAGATTGACCAAAAATGGCCTGCGAGGCGGCCAGGTCGGTCTCGATGCCGCGCAGAGCGCGTACGTCGACGACGATACAGAGGGCCGCGCGTTCGTCGGCGGCCGTCCGGCTCGGCATGACGTACAGCTCGGCGAGACCCCGGGCCCGTTCGTCGCCCTCGGGCGTCGGCATGCGGAACGGGACCACGCCCGTCCACTCCTTGCCGTCCAGGATCTCGGCGACCCGGCGGTGGCCGCGCGGGCGCAGTTCGGGGGGCATGAACGCCTCGACGGGATCGCGGCCGATCACGGCGGACGCGGCCAGGCCGAACTGCTCCTCGGCCCGCAGGCTCCACTGCTCGATCAATCCGTCGGGCCCGATCGAGAACGAGGCGACGCGGATGTAGTCATAGATCGAGCCAGGCGGGCTGCTCTGCCACACGACATCGCCAGCCGTCTCAGGTATCTCGCTCACGCGACCGTCCCCTCCAGCTCACCGCACCGGACCGGCCTTGACCGCAGTATTCAGCACTACGGCCCCAGCCGACACGGCGTTCACGATCACATCCCGGTCTCGTTCTTTTCCAGCCGTTCCCGGCCGGGTCGCGAACCCGGTCCCGTGATCGTCCGTCCCTCCCTCCTTCTAACCATGCAGAGCCAGCTCGAACCACACGGTCTTACCTGTTCTGCCACGACGGGTTCCCCAGCGCCGGGCGGAACAGGCCACGAGCTGCATGCCCCGGCCTCCCTCGTCGTCGATTCCGGCCGTGCGTTCGACCGGCGGATCCGGAAGCGGATCGGAGACCTCCACCAGCAGGGTCGCGCTGTCGAGCCGGTCGAGCCGGACCCCGATGGGCCCCGAGGCGTAGCGCAGCGCGTTGGTCACCAACTCGCTCACCAGGAGGACCGCCACGTCCACGGCCGCCGCGTCGAGGGCCCAGCCGCGCAGGGCGTCCCGGACGGCGTGCCTGGCGGTCCGTACGGCCCCCGGTTCAGCAGGGAAGGTCCACTCGGCGCACTCGCCCGAGGTGTCGATCACGCCGATCACCCGCATCCGATGGTTCGGGGGGTTTGTAAACGATTAATAGGCACATACCCGATATTTGGTACGCCCTATCCCCAAGTGGGGCGGATGGCGGCACCCGGACCATGGGGCACCTCTAGTGGCGCAGCGTCCCCAGGATGCGCATGGCCTCCGCGACGGCGGGGCGGTCCTGGGGCAGCCAGTCGACGGCGTCGGCCTCGTCGGGCGCGAGCCAGCGCAGTTCGTCGTGGTCCTGGAGGGGGCGGGCCTCACCGTCGAGCAGGCGCGCGGTCCATGCGTGCAGGACGAGTCCGGGCCTGAGCGGCCACTCTCCCGCGATCCGTTCCAGCGGCTCGGTCTCGATGCCGAGTTCCTCGCGCAGTTCGCGTACGAGGGCCTGCTGCGGGCTCTCGCCCTCCTCCACCTTGCCGCCCGGCAGTTCCCAGCGGCCGGCCAGCTCGGGCGGGGCGCTGCGACGGGCGGCGAGCAGGCGCCCCTGGTCGTACACGGCCCCGGCCACCACCACGGTCTCGTTCATGCGCCGGAGCGTAACGCGCTCCCCCGAGCCGCCCGCATCCTCCCCGTGCGGGCTACGGCTGGGCGGGGGCGCCGATGCGCTCGATCCAGTAGAGCTGCTTGTGCCCGCGGGCGTCGAGCCGGTCCGCGATCTGCTCGGCCTCCGCACGCGTGGCGTACTTGCCGACGCGGTACTGGTTGCCGTTGTCGTCCTGACGTATCACCTGCCAGGCGAGCACGGCCCCACTGTCGTTCATCGCATCTCTCCCGGCGTCGGCGTGCAGGTCAGTAAGCATCCCCAGGAAACCGCAATCCGCATATGCCCGAGCCTACGCCTGACCTTTACTCAGCGGATGCGCGTTTACACAAAGAGATACGAATTCGGTCAACGGCGGCACATGCGAAAGGGGGCGCACCCCTGGGGTGCGCCCCCTTCATCCGCCGTTCGCCCGCCCGACCCCCGCGGGACGGGAGACCCGACGGCCCGGCCGGGCCCGCTACTTCACGGGCAGGTGGTACGCGATCCGGTACCGGTCGGCCGGGACGACCACGTCGGCCGTCTCCACGGCGAGCCCCGAGGCGTAGTACGTCCGCTCGATGACCAGCACGACATGGCCGGGAACCCCGCCGAGGGCGAGCAGTTCCTCCGCGAGCCCGGGCCGTGCGCCGACCTCCTCGACGACGTTGTCCACCACGACGTCGATCGCCGCCATCCGCTCGACCACCCCGCAGCCGCCGAGCGGCCCCTCCTCGGGCAGCATCACCGGGGTGCGGCCGGTGACGGACAGCGGCTCCCACGAGGTGGACAGCATCATCTGCTCGCCCGCGTCGCGGAACACGTACCGCGTGCGCATGACGCGGTCACCGACGCGGATGCCGAGCCGCTTGGCGATCTCGGCGCTCGCCTCCTCCTGTTCGCTGCGGGACTCCCAGGTGCCCCGCGCCGTCTCCTCGGCCTGCTCCTGGCGGAAGGGGCTCGCACCCATCGTGGGCCGGTAGCCGGATCGGGCGACCCGGCGCGGCACCGGGCGCTCGCGCACATAGGTGCCCGAGCCGGAGCGGCCCTCGACCAGACCCTCGGCCATCAGGACCTTGCGGGCCTCCAGGGCCACGGTGTCCGAAACCCCGTACTCCTCGCGGATCCTGGCCTGGGAGGGGAGCCGGGTGTGCGGCGGCAGCGAACCGTCCACGATCTTCTGCCTCAGATCGCCGGCTACGCGCAGATAGGCGGGCTGCTCACCGAATGTCACGGGCCACTCCCATCAGGTTGACAGACTGCAACAGCGTGGCAACCGTGGGTTGGCGACCGCAAGCAAAGGCCAGACATTCACTCGAAGTGATGACGCGCCTTCACCCAGGGCGTACCCGCGGTACAGCGGGTACGTTCTGCCCCTCCCGAGACCTTCTCAGACGCTTTTGGAACCACCGCTTCCGGAACCGCTCCCGCTGCCGCCGCCCGTTCCGCCGCTGCCGCCGCCGGGGTGCCCGTCGGCGGCGGGCGGGGTCGTCGCGAGGCCGAGGGCGCGGCGCGCGGCGATCTCGTCGGCCTGCTTCATCGCCTTGTCGGCGGCCCCGGAGTGCAGGTAGAAGGAGTCGGCGTCGGTGGCGCCCGAGGCCTGCACCCACTCCATCTGCGCGGCCTTCAGGTCGTTGAGGTACGGCTGCACCGACGCGAGCTTTCCGGCCGCCCAGGTGTGCGCGCCCAAGTCCTGTGCGCCCAGGCCCACTACGCCGGTCATCTCCCCGGCCCACTTGCGGAACCCGGGCAGGTCGCTTTCGACCCGGTCCTCGTCGGGGGCCTTGGCCAGGGTGCGCTCCACGTCGTTGGCGGTCTTCAGGAACGCGAGCTGGTCGGCGTCCAGCGTGCCGGCGTCGTTGCGCACCGAGCCCTCCAGCTTGCCGCTCTGCGAGGCGAACGCGCAGGTGACGCTGTGGTCGCCGAGCGACCAGCTCTTCCGGCTCGGCGTGTAGTAGTAGGCCTCGGCCCCGGCCGGGATCTTCCAGCTGTCCATGGCGTACGCCTGCTCCACGTCCCAGCACCGCGTGTCGGCCTCGCCGGAGATCGCGGCCGCGCCCGGGTAGGCGCCGGTCTCGTTCAGTCGGAAGGAGCCGGACACCTCGCCGTCGTGCCGCCCGGCGCACGGCACGATCCGCACGGAGGCGACCTCGCGCTCCAGCTTGCCGCCCGGCACGTCGAAGCAGTCCCCCTTGCGCAGGTCGAGGGTGTTGCGCGTCGAAGTGGAGCTGTTCCAGCCGTCCTTGAAGCTCCGCCAGCCGTCGGCCAGGCCGCCCGTCGCGATCGAGACGATCAGCAGCAGGGTGCTGATCGTCGAGAGCACGACCCCGGTGACGGCCATCCCCTTGCCGCGCTGCCCCTTCTTCTTGATCTGCCCGAGGGCGAGCGCGCCCAGGAGCAGACCGAGCGGGGGTACGCAGCACACGATGCCGGCGATGAGGGAGCCGATGGCCAGGCCGCTCACGGGCGGCCGCTGCGGCGCCGGCGGATACGGGTACCAGGGCCCGCCGTTCATCGGCTGTCCCGGGTAGGGACCGGGGTGTCCCCCCGGCGCCTGGTGCGGCGCCGGCCAGCCGTACCCCTGCCCCGGTTGCGGCTGCTGGGGCTGCCCGGGCGCGGGCGGCGGCGGTATCTCCACGGGTACGGTGCTCCTCATCGGGCTGTGCGAACGGTTGCGCGAATGCGCATCGTACGCGGGCGACCACGGGGAATGAGGGGCGGGATGGCATCCAGAGCTGCCGCGATCCGAGCGGCCAACGCGCTGACGGCACGGTGGGCGGGCACCCACGCGGGCACCACCGACACGGTCTTCTCGGCCGCGGGCGTCTGGCCGCTGCTCGCCCTCCTCGCGGCCGGTTCGCACGGCGCGGCGCGGGCCGAACTGGCCGACGCGGTGGGCCTGGACCCGGCGGAGGCGGCCGGCGCCGCACGCGAGTTCCTGGCCCACCTCGGCGCGATCCGCGGAGTGCACGCGGCGACCGGGCTGTGGACCAGGCGGACCCTTTCGCTGCGCCCCGAGTGGTCGGCCGAGCTGCCCCCGGGCACGCACGAGGTGCTCACGGGTGACCCCGTACGCGACCGCGCGGCCCTGGACGCCTGGGCGGCGCGGCACACGGACGGGTTGATCGAGGCCATGCCGGTGGCGCTGGGCGAGGACACCGAGCTGGTCCTAGCGGCCGCCCAGGCGGTACGGACCCAGTGGCTCCAGCCCTTCCGGGAGGGCGTCGGGCAGCCGGAGTCCGGTCCCTGGGCGGGTCGTGAGTTGATCTCCCTGTTCCGTCGCACCGCGCTGCTCGACCGTGTCGCGGTCGCCGAGACCGCCCACGGCCCGCTGACCGTGCTCAAGGTCCTCGGCGACACCGGGGTGGATGTCCATCTCCTACTCGGCACAGATGAGTTGACGGCCGGTCAGGTTCTGTCCGGCGGTATCGACGTACTCGCGGGACGCTGCCCGGTCGTGCCCGGGGACCGTCTGATGTACGGCGCGGTGGGCCCCGGCCTGACCGTGCGGAACGTGCGGAGCAGCAGCCGTGAGCCCCAACTCGACGTCACGACCGTGCCGTTCGAGCTCGGCGCCGAGCACGATCTGCTCGCCTCGGCGCGGCTGTTCGGCCTGGCGGCCGCGACGGACCTCACCGCGGGGCACTTCGACGGCATCAGCCCGGACCCGCTCGCCGTCGGTTCGGCCCGCCAGACGGCCCGGGCGAGCTTCACCGAACTGGGCTTCCGTGCCGCCTCGGTGACCGCCGTCGAGCTGTACGCGGGCTCCGTACCGCCTCCCCCGCCCCACCTCGTGCGCCGGATCGAGGCGGACTTCGACCGGCCCTTCGGCTTCCTCGCCGTGCACCGCACCTCGCGTCTGGTCCTCACCGCGGGGTGGGTGGCCGAGCCCGCTCCGTACGTCTACGACGCGTACTGAGCGGGCGGCCGGCTAGTCCGTCCAGTACGTGTCGTGCTTCAGGAAGAACTCGGTGCGCTCCTGCGGGCTCAACTGCGCGACCTGGCCCACCTTTTCGAAGTACTCCTCGCGCGGGGCGCCCGGCGCGAAGAGCAGCAGCATCGAGGCCGCCGCGTCGGAGTCGTTGCGGAAGCCGTGCAGGCCGCCGGTCGAGACGTACAGGAAGTCGCCCTTCTCGGCCTCGATCCACTGCTCGCCGTTGTACAGGCGGACCGTGCCGTCGAGGACGAAGAAGGTCTCGGAGATCGTGCGGTGGAAGTGGGTGCTGGGGCCTCCGGCCCGCGCCGCCATGTCGAGCCGGTAGAGCCCGAACTCTCCCTGCGTGGACTCGGTGGTGGCCAGGTAGTGCGTACGGCTCCCGTTCGGCGCGGACAGCTCGGCGGGGGTGTCCGCCGGCCGGAACACCGCGTTGACCTCACCCTTCTCGCCGAAGTACCTGGGCTCCGGATACGACATGACGCGGCTCCTCGTGATCGTGGTGGCCCCACTCTGGCGCATGCCGGCCGCGCCGGACAGGGGCTTCCCCGGCGGCGCGGCGCTCGCCTACCGCGCCGACGCCGTCCGCAGGGCGGTGCGCGCCGCCGCCCCCGTGTCGTGCAGGTCGCGCAGCATCGGCTCCGCCTCGCGGGCCGCGTGCAGCCGCTCCGGGAGCAGGTCGGCGAAGACGAGTTCCTCCTCGGTGGGGCTGCCCTCGGCGACGACGCGGCCGTCGGGGCCCCAGACCGCGCTGCCCCCGCAGGCACGCCACCCGCCGGTCGTCCCGACGTGGTTGGCGAGCACCGCGTACACGGTGTTGTCGAAGGCCCGCGCCGGGAACCAGATGCGGGACTCGTGGTGGCCGTTGCCCTCGCCGAACAGCGCGCCCACGACGTACGCGTGGCAGCCGTCGAGCGCCGCCGCGCGGGCGTGCTCGGGGAAGCCGGAGTCGTAGCAGACCCCCAACCCCAGCCGCCAGCCGTCCACTTCGAGGGTGGCCCCCGCGCAGCCCTGCCGGTAGATCGCGCGCTCGTGCTGGAACAGGGTCTGCTTGTCGTAGCGTCCGACGACGCCCGTTCCGTCGATGATCAGGGCCGATACGTAGATCTCCCCGCCGTCGCGTACGGCCGCCCCGACCACGGCGGTGACCCCGGTCGCCGCGCAGGCCTCGGCCACCGGAGCGAGCCGGGGGTCGTCCGGGGCGACGGCGCACCGTTCGGGATCGGCACGGATCAGCTCGGGCTCGTAGCCGCTGAGGAACTTCTCGGGGAACACGACGACACGGGCTCCGCCGTCCCCGGCGCCGCGCACCATCCGGGCGACGGTGGCCGTGTTGGCCTCGACCTCCCCCGGGACGGCCTGCGCCTGTGCGGCGGCGATGCGAAGGGGTGCGTCGGGCAGTGGGAATTCGATCACGGACCTCGACCCTACCCCGTGCCCGCGTCGGCCTACGCGCCGGTCAGGCGCCCGGGCGCTCCTTCTCCAGAAGCTCCACGCACCGCCCCAACAGCCCGATCAGCGTCTCGCGTTCCGCGTCGGTGAACTCGGCGGCCAGCGCCCGCTCGACCCGTACCGCCCGCGCGTCCGCGTCGTCCATCACGGTGCGGCCCGCGGGGGTGAGCCGGGTCTCCAGGACGTTGCGGTGCCAGGCGTGCGGGGTGCGCTCGATGAGGCCGCGCTCCTGGAGGTTCTTCAGGACCGTGTTCATGGTGGGCGGCGTGACCCCGCAGAGCCGGGCCAGCGCGGCGGCCGAGATCCCCGGGCTCTCCTCCAGGTGAAGCAGCGCCGCGTACTGCGCGACGGTCAGCCCGGCGGGCTTGAGGACGGCGTGCTTCGTGGCGTTCAGGGCCTGCTCGGCCCGCTTGAGGTGCGCGCCGAGCCGCTCGGCGGCGGGCAGGGAGGTCATCTCCGCATGTTACCGGCCATCCGTCGATGAGTATCCGCTTCGGAGTTAACCCATTGACGGACGTTAGAGCTCTAACTTAAATTCACACACGTTCGACCATTCGACTCGCTTCACGACCGAGAGGCACCCCGTGTCCCGTTCGACCCAGCACCGTCGCGCCTTCGCCGCCCTGACCGCCGCCGCGGCCGTCCTCGCCGCGCTGCCGCTCACCGGCACGGCCCAGGCGGCACCGGCCCACCGGCCCACGATCTCCACCGCGTACCAACTCCCGGGCGCCCGCGCCTATCCCGAGGGCATCGCCGCCGACCCGCGCACCGGCGACGTCTATGTCGGCTCGTACACGACCGGCGCCGTCTACCGGGCGACCCCCGGGCATCGTGCCGCCGAGGTCTTCCTGCCCGAGGGCACCGACGGGCGGCACACCGCCAACGGCCTGAAGGTCGACCGGGCGGGGCGCCTGTGGGTGATCGACTCGACGGCGGGGGTCACCGTCTACGACGTGCGCACCCGCGCCCTGCTGGCCCGCCTCGACCTGCCCGCCGAGGGCAGCCACTTCCTCAACGACCTGGCCATCGGGCCCGACGGCACCGCCTACCTGACCGACAGCGTCCGCCCCGTGATCTACCGGGTCACCCCGTCCGAGCTCGCCGCCACCGAGGCACACGGCGGCCGGAGCGTACTGAGCGCGCCCTACGACCTGTCGGGCGCCGTCCCCGCCCATCCGGCCGGCAGCTTCACGCTCAACGGCATCGTCGCCGACCCGGCGGGCCGCTTCCTGCTCGCCGTCGACATGACCGGCGGCGGTCTCTACCGCGTCGGCCTCGGTGACGGAAAGGTGAGCCAAGTGGCGCTCAGCGAGGGCGACTTGGTGAACGGGGACGGCCTGGAGCTGGCCCACGGCACGCTGTGGGCGGCGCAGAACAAGACCAACACCCTGACCCGCTGGCACCTCTCGGCGGACGGCACCGCGGCCCGCCTGGAGCGCCGGATCACGGACGCCTCCCTCCAGGTGCCGACCACCCTGGTCCACACCGGCGGCCGCGCGCTGGTGGTCCGCTCCCAGTTCGACAAGGGCGGCCCCATGGGCCCCGGCACCCCCGAGACGCCGTTCACGGTGGCGTACGTCAAGGGATTCTGAGGGCCGGGTACGGTCCGTAATCGTCGGACATGCGCGGAATGTCCCTCCGTGCCACGCTGGTCGAGGCCCGGAGGAGCCGCGGGAAAGGCCCCGGTTCCCCGCCCCCTCACACCCCTGTAGGAGTGAACCAGATGGGCATCAAGGACCAGTTCGACGACAAGGCGCAGGAGCTCAAGCGGAACGCCAAGCAGGCGATGGGCTCGAAGAAGGACGAGGCGCAGGAGCGGGCACGCCAGGCCCAGGACAAGGGCCAGAGCGAGAGCCAGCGCGCCCAGCAGGAGGCGCAGGACCGCTTCGACCAGGACTACGACGTCTGACGCGAAGCCCCGCCCCACCGAAGCGGCGCACCCGCGGCACCGGGTGCGCCGCTTCGGCGTGCGGGTGGGGTGCCTTCGGCCTTTACGGGGCCTTCGGCCGCCGGACACCGCCCTCGGCCGCCACGGCGAACGCCTCGACGGCGCCGCGGCCCTCCCTCCGGGCGAGGAGACCGAGGAGGGGCCCCGTCATGGCCGTCGTCGTGAGCGCCATGACGATCAGCGCGAGGACGATGGGTCCCGTCAGGATTCCTGAGCTCAACCCCGTCTGGAGGACGACGAGTTCGGTGAGTCCACGGGTGTTCATCAGGACGGCGACCCTGCGTGCCGCGGCCGGGGGCAGCCCGCCGCGGCGGGCCCCCACGTAGCCGCCGACCCCCTTGCCCGCGCAACCGAGCACGACGGCGACGACGATCAGCAGCCAGGAGGTGTCGGCGAACGAGCCGGTGAGCACGGTGATCCCGGTGACCACGAAGAAGGCCGGGGCCAGCGCCCGGCCCACCCGCGCCACCGACGTCACGGCCCGCTCCCAGGGCGCGTCCTCACCCCTCGGGATCGCGAAGCCCACCAGTGCGGCGCCGAGGATCGCGGTCATCCCGAGGCGTTCCATGGCGAGCGCGACCGCGAGGGCCGCCGCCCCGAGCGCCACCGCCGCGGTGCGCGGCACCCGTACGCAGGCGGTACGGGCGAGCCGGGTGCGCAGGGCGACCCGGACGGCCAGTGCGCACACCGCGCCGAACGCGAGCGCCCGCACCGAGTGCAGCGAGCCCGCCGGGCTCCCCTTGCCGAGACCGATGGCCAGGGTGAGCAGGAGCCAGCCGACCGCGTCGATCACGACGGCCGCGGCCAGCGCCGTCCGCCCTGCGGCCGACCGCGTCATCCCCCGGTCCGCCAGGATCCGGGCCATGACGGGTACGGCGGTGATGGACATCGACACCGCCACCATCAGGACGAAGGCGGGGAGCGGCGCCCCGCCCCGCGCGGCGCGGTCGTCGCTGACGATCACCAGCCCGGCCAGGAGCAGTCCGGTCACCAGCGGCGGCACCAGGGCCCCGGCCGCCACCCACAGCGTGCCGCGGCGCGACGGCCCGCCGGATTCGGCCCCCAACCGGTGGGCGAGGCCGACGAGGAACAACACGAGTCCGGCCTGGGCCACCAGCTTGACCACGCCGAACACCGGCCCCGGCAGCACGGCGTCCAGACCGGCCCGCCCGAACAGAGCGATCACGGCAGGCCCGGACAGCAGGCCCACCCCGATCTCCCCGACGACCTCGGGCTGCCCCAGCCCCCTGGCAACAGCCCGCCCCACCCGGGCCACCAGCAGGACACCGCCGAGCACCACGAGGACATGGCCGAGCCGCGCAACCTCCCCTAGCAGCCCCAGCGTTCCCATCCCACGCCCCTCCGTCGCCCACCCAGCGCGGCACGCGCCCACCCGAGAAGGCGCGCACCTTCTCGGGACCCGCACTCAACTACCCACCTGTGGGCAGCCGTTGAACTCCGGGTCCATGGGTGGCGGCCGCATGTCGATACCGTCCAGGCCCAGCAGAGCACCGATGCGGCAGCAGACGGGGGATGCCTGGAAGTACGGGCGACACTTGCGGAGGTCGGGACTTGGCCTTCCGCATCTTCATCGCATCTTCAGGGACCTGGCGGGCGCGTCGGGGATCTGCTGCCCACCGACCTGACGATGGCCCCTCTCAATGCCAACACGTCAGTGCCGACGGCTCGCATCACTCCCCTCCCAGCGGGAGCGCCTCTTGGGCAAGTGGCGTTGTCAGTGGCGGATGCCAGACTGCGCACATGACTGACACAGTGAAGGGCCCCGCCAGCTACTTTCCGTCGATCGAGAAGAAGTACGGCCGATCGATTGCCGATTGGAAGGACCTGGTCCGCGCTTCGCCCTTGACCAAGCACATGGAACTGGTCGGATGGCTGAAGACCGAACACGGCATGGGACACGGCCACGCCAACGCCCTCGTCGCCCACACCCTCGCGGAGGCTGGCGGCAAGCAGAAGCCCTGAGCGCAGGAGGGGGAGTTCGCCGACAGCGTCGCCGACGACCATGACTGGACGTACGACGAGCACAAGGTCAACCGGCACCAAGAGCTCATCGACGGCGTGAGCGCCGCGGAAGTGCCTTCAGGGACGCCGAGAACCGGGCCGCGAGCAAGATTTCGGCGATCAACGGCGGCCCGAAGTTCGTGCACGACGAGGGCAATGACACCTCCAATGCCCAGACCGTCATGTACGGCTACTCCCCCGACAGCCTCAAGCACGCCGAGAACCTGCCCTGAGGCACCCCGGACACGGAGCCCCACCACCTCTGGGAAATCGACTAGGCCGCCTCGACAAGCTCACTCCGCCGCGGGAGCGACCAGGAGCCGCCACGGGAGCACGGGAGGGGCCGGGCTCACCCGAGCCTGACCCCTCTCGCCCCGCACGCTTGACCAAGTGCCCAACCCGCAGTGGTCGCAAGATCACACGTTGAAGCGGAACTCCACAACGTCCCCGTCCTGCATCACGTACTCCTTGCCCTCCATCCGCGCCTTCCCGCGCGAGCGGGCCTCCGCGACCGAGCCCGCTTCGATCAGGTCGTGGAAGGAGATGACCTCCGCCTTGATGAAGCCCTTCTGGAAGTCGGTGTGGATGACACCGGCCGCCTCGGGGGCCGTGGCGCCCTTCGGGATCGTCCAGGCTCGGGTTTCCTTGGGGCCGGCCGTGAGGTAGGTCTGCAGGCCCAGGGTGTCGAAGCCGACGCGGCCCAGGGTCGCGAGGCCGGGCTCCTCCTGGCCCATGGACTGGAGGAGTTCGAGCGCTTCGTCGTCGTCGAGCTCGATCAGCTCGGACTCGATCTTCGCGTTCAGGAAGATCGCCTCCGCGGGGGCGACCAGGGCGCGCTGCTCGTTCTTGAAGTCCTCGTCGACCAGCTCGTCCTCGTCGACGTTGAAGACGTACAGGAACGGCTTCGTGGTCAGCAGGTGCAGCTCGTGCAGCAGGTCGCCCTGCTCCGTGCCCTTCGTGATGCCGTGCGAGAACAGGGTGTCGCCCGCCTCGAGGATCTTCTGCGCCTTCTCGACCGCCGCCAGGACCGCGATCTTGTCCTTCTGGAGGCGGGACTCCTTCGTCAGGCGCGGCACCGCCTTCTCGACCGACTGGAGGTCGGCGAGGATCAGCTCGGTGTTGATCGTCTCGATGTCGTCCTTCGGGGAGACCTTGCCGTCGACGTGCACGACGTTCTCGTCCTTGAAGGCGCGGATGACCTGGCAGATCGCGTCCGACTCGCGGATGTTCGCGAGGAACTTGTTGCCCAGGCCCTCGCCCTCGCTCGCGCCGCGCACGATGCCCGCGATGTCGACGAAGTCGACCGTGGCGGGCAGGACGCGCTGGGAGCCGAAGACCTCGGCGAGCTTGGCCAGGCGGGCGTCCGGGACGCCGACGACGCCGACGTTCGGCTCGATGGTGGCGAACGGGTAGTTGGCCGCCAGTACGTCGTTCTTGGTCAGGGCGTTGAACAGGGTCGACTTGCCGACATTCGGCAGACCGACGATTCCGATCGTGAGCGACACGTGGCGACTTCCCGGTACGAGGGCGGTGGACGGTCCGGAGAGTGGACCGCCCACCAGTTTACGGGCGCGCGTCGGCGGCCGTGACGGCCCCGGACGCACGGCCTCGCGGCGGTGTCGGACATCGGCCGGGGGCTGCCCGGCACCGGCTCCGGCCCGCCCCGGTCCGCCGAACCACTCCACGGCCTCGCGCCACCACCGGAAGCCAGCCCGGGGCCGCCCGGCACCGGCTCCGGCCCGCCCCGGGACCGCCGGCCCTTCCACGGCCTCGCGGCACCACCCGACACCAATCCGGGCCGCCCGGTGCCGACCCGGTCCGCCCCGGATCGCCGAACCGACCCACCGCCTCGCGGCACCACCAAGCACCGGACCGGAGCCAGCCCCGGCGCCACTCCAGCCCCGCCCCCGGACCGCGGGCCGCCGGACGCCAGTGCAGAGCCGCCCCGCACCGGCTCCGGGCTTCCGCCCCACCCCCGACCGTCGAACGCACGCGCAAGCTCGGCCAAAGGGCGTGTCCTAGGGGCGGTTCCTCCCCGGTGGCGACCTACGTTGGTGCGGTGGAGCAATACAGGACGCGCACCCCGCAGCACGGACAGCGAGCACGGACCTCGGCGCCGGGATCCTCCCGGGCGCCCCTCGGCGTGCCCGCGGGAGCGGCGGTGACCGGGGAGAGCGCCGCCGTCTACCGTTCGGCCGGCCGCACCCGCCGGGTGCCGCCCTTCGTTCTCGCGCTGCGCAGACTGCCCTCCCCCCGGCTCACCGGGCTCGGCGGCGGGCTCTTCGCGGCGGCTCTGATGTTCGTCCTCGGCACGCTGGACTGGCTGCTCTTCGACGGTGCCCCGGCGGTGTACGGGGTGCTCTTCCTGCCGGTCTGCGCGGTGACGGCGCTCTGGGTGCGGCCCGCCGACCTGGTGACGGCCCCGATCTGCGTCCCCATCGCCTTCGCCGTGGGGATCATCCCGATCGCGGGCGGCGTCGGCGGCTTCGGCACGCAGGCGATGGCCGTGGTCACCGCGCTCGCCCTGCACGCGGGCTGGCTGTACGCCGGAACCCTGGTGGCCGGGGTCGTCGCCACCGTACGGAAAGTGCGGATGATGGGGCGCCGCCGCGCCCCCACCAAACCCGCCGCCCCCGGCAAGGCGGTCAAGCCCGCCGGTTCCGGCAAGGCAGCCAACCCCCGATAGGCCGACGCCGAGCCCGCGGGGCTACCGCAGCCCCGCCCAACCCCCGCCCCCGGCGAAGCCCCCACCCCCCCATAGGCCGACCCCGGCCCCGCGGGGCTACCGCTCCGCCGCCACCATCGCCGCCCCCACGATCCCCGCGTTGTTCTGGAGCTGCGCCGGGACGATCTCCGCCTCGATGCCCTCGATCAGCGGGAGGAACTTGTCGGCCTTGCGGCTGACTCCGCCGCCGATGATGAACAGGTCGGGCGAGAACAGCATCTCCACGTGGGCCAGGTACTTCTGGACGCGGTGGGCCCAGTGCGGCCAGGTCAGGTCCTCGTCCTCCTTGACCTTGGTGGAGGCGTGCTTCTCGGCGTCGTGGCCGTGCAGCTCCAGGTGGCCGAGCTCGGTGTTGGGGACCAGCTGGCCGTCGGTGAAGAGCGCGCTGCCGATGCCCGTGCCGAAGGTCAGCAGGATCACCGTGCCCCGGCGGTCCCGGCCCGCGCCGAACCGCATCTCGGCGACGCCCGCCGCGTCCGCGTCGTTCAGGACGGTGACGGGCAGACCGCCCAGGCGCTCGCCGAGCAGGCGGGCGGCGTCCACGCCGATCCACTTCTTCGAGACGTTCGCGGCGGTCCGTACGGTGTTGGCGCTGATCACCCCGGGGAAGGTGATGCCCACCGGGCCCGACCAGCCGAAATTGCCGACGACCTCCGCGACGCCGTCGGCGACCGCCTCGGGCGTCGCGGGCTGCGGCGTGAGCACCTTGTGGCGCTCCTGCGCCAGGTCACCGCGCTCCAGGTCCACCGGGGCACCCTTGATGCCCGATCCGCCGACGTCCACTCCGAACACGTTCCTCATGGCGTTCATGAGATCCACCGTACGGGCGGACGCCGGGGAGGACGTCCTGGACGGCCTTACTCGCCCGAGAGTTCGGCGGCCTCGGCGCGCAGGTCGCGGCGGAGCTCCTTGGGCAGCGAGAAGGTGATCGACTCGTCGGCCGTCTTCACCGTCTCGACGTCGCCGTAGCCGCGCGCGGCCAGCCATTCCAGGACGCCGTCGACGAGAACGTCCGGCACCGAGGCGCCGGAGGTCAGGCCGACCGTGGTGACGCCCTCCAGCCAGGCCTCGTCGATCTCGTCGGCGAAGTCCACCAGGTGGGCGGCGGGGGCGCCCGCGTCGAGGGCGACCTCGACCATGCGGATCGAGTTCGAGGAGTTCTTGGAGCCGACGACGATGACCAGCTGGGCGTCCTCGGCGAGCTTCTTCACGGCGACCTGGCGGTTCTGCGTGGCGTAGCAGATGTCGTCGCTGGGCGGCGAGAGCAGGTTGGGGAACTTGTTCTTGAGGGCGTCGACCGTCTCCATGGTCTCGTCGACGGAGAGCGTGGTCTGGGAGAGCCAGACGACCTTGTCCGGGTCGCGCACCTCGACGTTGGCCACGTCGTCCGGGCCGTCGACCAGTGTGATGTGGTCCGGCGCCTCGCCCGAGGTGCCGATGACCTCCTCGTGGCCCTCGTGACCGATCAGGAGGATGTCGAAGTCCTCCTTCGCGTACCGCACGGCCTCCTTGTGCACCTTGGTGACCAGCGGGCACGTGGCGTCGATGGTGGCCAGCTTGCGCTCGGCCGCCTCCGCGTGGACGGTCGGGGCGACGCCGTGGGCCGAGAACATGACGATGGAGCCCTCGGGCACCTCCGCCGTCTGCTCGACGAAGATCGCGCCCTTCTTCTCCAGGGTCTGCACGACGTACTTGTTGTGGACGATCTCGTGCCGCACGTAGATGGGCGCCCCGTACTGCTCCAGGGCCTTCTCCACGGCGATCACGGCACGGTCCACGCCCGCGCAGTAGCCGCGGGGAGCGGCGAGCAGGACCCGGCGGGAAGCGGTAGCAGCAGTCATGCCGTCCATGGTACGGGCGCACTCGGACACCCCTGGGCGCCCGACCGGCGTGCCCCGCGGGCCAAAGATCGCCCAGCCGGTGAGACTGGCCGCATGAGTGGCGTACGCGAGGAGACCGATCCGGGCGAGGTGGCCGAAGGCGCCGGGCGACTGCGGCGGAGTCTCGGGTTCCGGGACCTGGTCGTCTACGGGCTGCTGTTCATCGCGCCCATGGCCCCGGTCGGCATCTTCGGCACCCTGGACGCCAAGTCGCACGGCGCGGTCGCCCTTGTCTACGTGGTGGCCACGGTCGCCATGGGGTTCACCGCGTACAGCTACGCACAGATGGTGCGGGTCGTGCCGCTGGCCGGGTCGGTGTTCGCGTACGCCCGCAAGGCGCTCGGCGAGGGGCCGGGGTTCATCGCCGGGTGGATGGCGATGCTCGACTACCTGCTGATCCCCGCC
The DNA here is from genome assembly GCF_056431605.1 of Streptomyces sp. NPDC045846. NCBI lineage: Bacteria > Bacillati > Actinomycetota > Actinomycetes > Kitasatosporales > Streptomycetaceae > Streptomyces > Streptomyces sp. NPDC045846. The sequence goes on from NZ_JBWKKJ010000007.1 coordinate 292,641, forward strand.
GTCGCCTACCTCTTCTCCGGCATCGCGATGAACTCCCTGGTCCCGTCCGTGTCGCGCTGGGTGTGGACGGCCATCGCGGTGGTGATCACCACGCTCCTGAACCTGTGGGGCGTACGGGCCGCGGCCCGGGTGGGCTTCGCGGTGCTTGCGATGGAGATCGTGGTGCTGCTGGTCTTCGTGACCTCGGCGGCGGTCGTGCTCGTACGCGACGGCGCCCAGCGGGGCTGGCTGACGCCGCTCGGCGGGGACGCCGGATTCTCGCTGGGCGCGGTGCTCGGCGCGGTCTCCGTGGCGGTCCTGTCCTACCTGGGCTTCGACGCCATCGCCACGTTCGCCGAGGAGGTGACCGGGGGCTCGGCGAAGGTGGCCAGGGCGGTGCTGTTCTGCCTGGTGCTCGCCGGGGTCCTGTTCGTGGTGCAGTCCTATCTGGCGGCCCTGCTCGAACCGATGTCGTCCGCCCAGCTGGCGGCCGACCCGGTCAAGCAGGGCTCGGCGTTCTACGACACCGTCGAGACCTCGGTCGCCGGCTGGCTGCACACCCTGGTCGCGGTCAGCAAGGCCATCGGGGCGGCGTTCGCGGCGCTCGCCGGGCAGGCGGCGGCGGGCCGGCTGGTGTTCGCGATGGCCCGCGACCGGCGGCTGCCGCGCGTCCTGTCGCGGACCGACTCGGGGGTGCCGCGCGCGGCGCTGCTGCTCGCCGCGGTGATCACGCTGGTGGCCGCGGTGTGGGCGGCCGGCCGCGACGACGGCATGGACCACCTCGTCTCGGTGGTCGACATGGGCGCGCTGACCGCCTTCCTCCTGCTGCACGCCTCGGTCGTCGGCTGGTACGCGGTACGCCGCATGGAGGGCGCCCCCGACTGGCTGAGCCACGTGGTCGTTCCGGTGCTCGGCGCCGCCGTCATCGTGGCGGTGATCTGGGAGGCGACGGCCACTGCCCAGCTGGTCGGCCTGGGCTGGCTCGCGGTGGGCCTGGTGGTCCTCGCGATGCAGTGGGGCCACCGCCCGGGTCCCGACCCGGAGCCGCCGGGGGCGGGCGGCTCTGTCGGTGGCGCGGGCTAGCCTGCGTACATGGCTCTGAATACGAGTGCGGACGCGCCGCTCCCCGTCGGCGAGGTGTCACGCCTCATCGGGGGGTGGATCAACCGGCTCGGCGCGGTCTGGGTGGAGGGGCAGATCACCCAGCTCTCGCGGCGGCCGGGCGCGGGCGTGGTGTTCCTGACCCTGCGCGATCCCTCGCACGACATCTCGGTGGGCGTGACCTGCTACCGCCAGGTGTTCGACGCGGTGGCCGACGTGGTCTCCGAGGGCGCGCGCGTCGTCGTCCACGCCAAGCCCGAGTGGTACGCGCCGCGCGGCCAGCTCTCGCTGCGGGCGGTGGAGATAAAGCCGGTCGGCATCGGTGAACTGCTCGCCAGGCTGGAGCAGTTGAAGCGGAGCCTGGCCGCGGAGGGGCTGTTCGCCCTCGACCGCAAGCGCCGCCTGCCGTTCCTGCCCCAGCTGGTCGGGCTCGTGGTGGGGCGGGCCTCGGCGGCCGAGCGGGACGTGCTGGAGAACGCGCGGCGGCGCTGGCCCGCGGTGCGGTTCGAGGTGCGCAACGTGGCGGTGCAGGGGGTGCACGCGGTGCCGCAGGTCGTCCAGGCGGTGCAGGAGCTCGACGAGCGGCCGGACGTCGACGTGATCATCGTGGCGCGCGGCGGCGGCAGCGTGGAGGACCTGCTGCCGTTCTCGGACGAGCAGCTGGTGCGGGCGGTCGGCCGGTGCCGCACGCCGGTGGTCTCGGCGATCGGGCACGAGCCGGACGCGCCGCTGCTCGACCTGGTCGCGGACCTGCGCGCGTCCACGCCGACCGACGCGGCGAAGAAGGTCGTGCCGGACGTGGGCGAGGAGCTCGACCGGGTCCGGCTGCTGCGGGACCGGGCGCGCCGCCATGTCGTCGGCCTCGTCGACCGCGAGGAGCGGGGCCTGGCGGGGATGCTCGCCCGGCCCTGGATGGAGCGGCCCCAGCGGATGGTGGACGACCGGGCCGACGAGGTGGACGCGCTGCTGCACCGCTCGCGCCGGGTGCTCGGCCACCACCTCGACCGGGCCGACTCGGAGCTCTCGCACACCCACGCCCGCGTGGTGGCCCTGTCGCCCAAGGCCACCCTGGAGCGGGGCTACGCGGTGCTCCAGCGGGCCGGGGGCGAGGTGGTGCGCTCCCCCGGCGAGGTGGCGCCCGGGGACGATCTGCGCGCCCGGGTCGCCGAGGGCGAACTGCACGTCACTGTCGTACCGCGGACATAGGGTGGAGCGCATGGCCAAGACGGACGAGGCCGCGTCGGGCGATGCGGCACTGGGGTACGAGCAGGCGCGGGACGAGCTGATCGATGTCGTGCGGCGGCTCGAAGCGGGGGGCACCACCCTGGAGGAGTCCCTCGCGCTGTGGGAGCGGGGCGAGGAGCTGGCGAAGGTGTGCCGGCGCTGGCTGGAGGGGGCCCGGGCCCGTCTCGACGCGGCGCTGGCGGAGCCGGCCGAGGAAGGCTGAGCCCTCCCGGCGCCGGGGCCCCTGGGGCTCCGCCCCAGACCCCGGAGGCCCCCACCCCGCCCCTTCCCTCAACCCGCCCAGGGTTGAAGGGCTCCGGGGGCTCCGCCCCCCAGACCCCCGTTCACGCCTGAACGGCGCTCCTCCTCAAACTCCCCCAAGGCCTTAACGGCCAGGGGGACCCCCATGACGGGCTGAAGATGCCGACCGACCGCGCGAGAAGCGGGCACGGTCCGCAGGCCGACGCGGACCAAGGACAGCCCACCCCTCTGTGAGGCTGGTCACGTCCTGCGGGATTTAGTTGAAAGTTAACGTAAATCTGCCGTACGGTCGGGACATCGCTTGATCAGCAGCCCGGAAGGTGTTTCCAGATGTCCCTCGTCCTTGACCCCGCAGCCCAGGACCTCCTCTTCCGCGAGGCCCGTACCGCCAACACGTTCACCGACGAGCCGGTGACCGACGAGCAGGTCCAGGCGATCTACGACCTGGTCAAGTACGGCCCGACCGCCTTCAACCAGTCGCCGCTGCGCGTCACCCTGGTCCGCTCCCCCGAGGCCCGTGAGCGCCTCGTGAAGCACATGGCCGAGGGCAACCGTCCGAAGACGGCGGCCGCCCCGCTGGTCGCCATCCTCTCCGCGGACAACGAGTTCCACGAGGAGCTCCCCGCCCTCTTCCCGCACTTCCCCGCCGCCAAGGACGCCTTCTTCTCGGAGCGCCCGGTCCGCGAGGGTGCCGCGCTGCTCAACTCCGCGCTGCAGGCCGCGTACTTCATCATCGGCGTCCGCGCCGCCGGTCTGGCCGCCGGCCCGATGACCGGTGTGGACTTCTCCGGTGTGCAGAAGGAGTTCCTGGACGACGACCACACCCCGCTGATGGTCGTCAACATCGGCAAGCCGGGCGAGGACGCGTGGTACCCGCGCAGCCCGCGCCTGGCCTACGAGGACGTCGTCACGACCGTCTGAGCCACCGCTCGTAAGACGAGGGCCGCCGCACCGGGAAGGTGCGGCGGCCCTCGTCTTACGTGGCCGGGCGGGCGTCAGGTCGTCTTCTTCGACTCCAGCGCGGTCGCCATCGTGACGAGCTGCTCGTACGGCGCCGTGCCCATCACCACGGTCGTGTGACCCTGGTCCTGGCGGACGAGCGCGTCGTACTTGGGGCCGTCCCAGTACGTCCAGGTCGCGCCCGCGATCTTCTGCGACTTCTCGGTCTTCGTCGCGCTCCTGCTGACCTCGGTCACGAACTTGTCCGAGGGCGCCGTGGACTGCTCGATCGCGACGTACTGGTTCTGCGGGTCGAGGAAGCCCAGGTGCCAGGCGTTGTTCTTGGCGCCGTCGTACGACACCGAGGTGGCCCGCCACTTGTCCTGGTCGGGCAGGCCGACGGGGGCCGCCACCGGGTACGGCGCGGCCCGCCGCACCGTGGTGAGCTCGACCTTGTAGTCGACGGTCTTGAGCGGAGGTGCGTCCGACTCGTCGTGCGGAATGAACACATAGATCACAGCCGCCGCGATGCCGATCACCGCCAGCGACTGCAGCATGTTCCGGACTGTCTGCTTGCTGCTGCGCGTTCCTGCCACGACCCCATGTTCTCAGGTCATGTCGCCGCTCATACGTGGGCCCCTCTGCTCAATTTGTCGACGTGCGGATAGAGTCCTAGCACCCTCTTATCCTGCGGCCGTCGCCGTACAGAAAGGTGCGCTCCGATGACCGAGCATCATCTGCCGTCCGAACTCGAGGTCTCCCCCGAGGCCCCCGACCGCAACCTGGCCCTGGAGCTGGTGCGGGTCACCGAGGCGGCCGCCATGGCCGCGGGCCGTTGGGTCGGCCGCGGGGACAAGATCGGCGCGGACGGCGCCGCGGTCAACGCCATGCGGACCCTCGTCTCCACCGTCTCGATGAACGGCGTGGTCGTCATCGGCGAGGGCGAGAAGGACGAAGCCCCCATGCTCTACAACGGGGAGCGCATCGGCGACGGCACCGGCGCCGAGGTCGACATCGCGGTCGACCCGATCGACGGCACCACCCTGAACGCCAAGGGCATGCCGAACGCGATCGCCGTGCTCGCCGCCGCCGACCGCGGCGCCATGTTCGACCCGTCCGCCGTGTTCTACATGGACAAGCTGGTCACCGGCCCCGAGGCCGCCGACTTCGTCGACATCAACGCCCCGGTCTCGGTGAACATCCGCCGGGTCGCCAAGGCCAAGAAGTCCTCGCCCGAGGACGTCACCGTGGTCATCCTCGACCGCCCCCGCCACGAGGGCATCGTCAAGGAGATCCGGGAGACCGGCGCGCGCATCAAGTTCATCTCGGACGGCGACGTCGCCGGTTCGATCATGGCCGTGCGCGAGGGCACCGGCGTCGACCTGCTCATGGGCATCGGCGGCACCCCGGAAGGCATCATCTCGGCCTGCGCGATCAAGTGCCTGGGCGGTGTGATCCAGGGCAAGCTGTGGCCCAAGGACGAGGCCGAGCGTCAGCGCGCGCTCGACGCCGGGCACGACCTGAACCGGACGCTCTCCACGAACGACCTGGTCAGCGGCGACAACGTGTTCTTCGTCGCCACCGGCATCACCGACGGCGAGCTCCTGCGCGGGGTCCGCTACCGGGCCGAGACGGCGACCACCCAGTCGCTCGTGATGCGCTCGAAGTCGGGCACGATCCGCCAGATCGACTCGACGCACCGCCTGTCGAAGCTGCGCGCTTACAGCCAGATCGACTTCGACCGGGCCAAGTAACCCCGGAAACAAGGCAGTTCGTACGTATGTGAAGGGGCGTCCCCGTTGTGCGGCGGGGGCACCCCTTCACGTACGCAGAGCCGATCGCGCGGGCTATGCGGCGGACGCGGCCTTCTTGAGCTCCACCTCGCGCCGGCGCCTGCGGGCGATGACCACCCGGCGCTCGGCCGCGGTCAGGCCGCCCCACACTCCGTACGGCTCGGGCATGAGCAGGGCGTGCTCGCGGCACTCCACCATCACGGGACAGCGGGCGCAGACGCGCTTGGCGGCCTCCTCGCGGGAGAGCCGGGCGGCCGTCGGTTCCTTGGAGGGGGCGAAGAAGAGACCCGCCTCGTCCCGGCGGCAGACCGCCTCCGCGTGCCACGGGCCCGCCTGATCCTCCCTGGCTGGACCACGCTGCGGCGGAACGGCGGCGACCTGCAGGGAATGATGCGGCGGATGCAGCACGGTCTACTCCTGACGACGGCTTCGCGAGCGAGCGACGATGCGACAGTCCCTACCCGCTGTACGCGTGCCTATGCACTGAGTTCCGTAGGGCGGAACTTCGCTCGGGCGCCGTTGGCCTGAACCCGGCGCCGCCGCGCGCCGATCCGGCCGTCAGGATTCGAGCCGCTTGCGCAGCCGGTCGTGGAGGTCGGCGATGCGCTTGCCCCGCTTGGGCTTGGCCTCGATGTTGCCGAAGACGGAATATCCATTGATGACGACCACCGGCGCCTCCGGATCGTCGGCTTCGAGGGTGTGCACCTCGAAGTTGCCGAAGATTCCGGTGCCGCTGCCGCGCAGGCTCAGATTCTCCGGCACCCGCACCTCCACATTGCCGAAAATCGCAGTCGCGTTGATGACCGTCAGGCGCTGCTCGAAGAGCGCCTCGGTGAGGTCGATCTCCACGCTGCCGAACAGCGAGAAGGCGTTGGTGCGCCTCCCGATCCGCCAGCGGCCCTTGCGGGTGGAGGCGGAGAAGACCGCCACGAGGTTCTCGGCGTCGACGGGCGCCCCGGCCTCCGCGACCTCGCGCGGGTCGGGCGCGGCCACCGGGCGCCGACGGGCTCCGGGCGCGGGCAGGTCCCGCACCAGGGGTTCCAGTTCGCCCACGGTCTTGGCGCGGTAGACCGCGTCGATGCGCTCGGAGTGCTCCGCGGCGTCCAGCCGGCCCTCGGCCAGGGCGTCGCGCAGGATGTCGGCGATCCTGTCCCGGTCGGCGTCGGAGGCCCGCAGCGCCGGGGGCTCGGCATGCTTGACGAGGTCGGCCTTCGCGGGCTCCGCGGGGTCCGGCTGAGCGTGCTTTTCGAGGTCCACGGGGTCAGCGTACCCAAACGCGATAGATCGCGACTAGTCGCGGGACGGGGCGAGCTCGGCAACTGAGCCTTACCTCACAGGAACCGCGCTCCGGCGGCGGCATACGCTGGTGGATGCTGTGTCAATGGAGGTGCAGCAGCTGTCTGCCGAGTGAGGAATGGCCGCAATGCCAGAGTTTCAGTACTCCGACCTTCTCCCCCTGGGAGAGGACACCACGCCCTACCGCCTGGTGACCGCCGAGGGTGTCTCCACCTTCGAGGCCGACGGCCGTACGTTCCTCAAGGTCGAGCCCGAGGCGCTGCGGAAGCTGGCCGCCGAGGCGATCCACGACATCCAGCACTATCTGCGCCCGGCCCACCTGGCCCAGCTGCGGAAGATCATCGACGACCCCGAGGCCTCCGGCAACGACAAGTTCGTCGCGCTCGACCTCCTGAAGAACGCCAACATCGCAGCGGCGGGCGTCCTTCCGATGTGCCAGGACACCGGCACCGCGATCGTGATGGGCAAGCGCGGCCAGAACGTGCTGACCGAGGGCGGCGACGAGGCGGCCCTCTCGCGCGGCATCTACGACGCGTACCTCAACCTCAACCTGCGCTACTCGCAGATGGCCCCGCTCACCATGTGGGACGAGAAGAACACCGGCTCCAACCTGCCCGCGCAGATCGAGCTGTACGCCACCGACGGCGGCGCCTACAAGTTCCTCTTCATGGCCAAGGGCGGCGGCTCGGCCAACAAGTCCTTCCTCTACCAGGAGACCAAGGCCGTCCTGAACGAGTCCTCCATGATGAAGTTCCTGGAGGAGAAGATCCGCTCGCTCGGCACCGCCGCGTGCCCGCCGTACCACCTGGCGATCGTGGTGGGCGGCACCAGCGCCGAGTTCGCGCTGAAGACCGCGAAGTACGCCTCGGCCCACTACCTGGACGAACTTCCCTCCGAGGGCTCGGAGTTGGGGCACGGCTTCCGGGACGAGGAGCTGGAGAAGAAGGTCTTCGAGCTGACGCAGAAGATCGGCATCGGCGCGCAGTTCGGCGGCAAGTACTTCTGCCACGACGTGCGCGTGGTGCGCCTGCCCCGGCACGGCGCCTCGCTTCCGGTCGCGATCGCCGTGTCCTGCTCGGCCGACCGCCAGGCCGTCGCGAAGATCACCGCCGAGGGCGTCTTCCTGGAGCAGCTGGAGACCGACCCGGCGCGCTTCCTGCCGGAGACCACCGACGAGCACCTGGACGCCGACGGCGACGTGGTGCGCATCGACCTCAACCAGCCCATGGACGCGATCCTGGCCGAGCTGACCAAGTACCCGGTCAAGACCCGGCTCTCGCTGACCGGCCCCCTCGTCGTGGCCCGCGACATCGCGCACGCCAAGATCAAGGAGCGGCTCGACGCGGGCGAGGAGATGCCGCAGTACCTGAAGGACCACCCGGTGTACTACGCGGGCCCGGCCAAGACCCCCGAGGGCTACGCGTCCGGCTCGTTCGGCCCGACCACGGCCGGCCGGATGGACTCCTACGTCGAGCAGTTCCAGGCGGCGGGCGGCTCCAAGGTGATGCTGGCCAAGGGCAACCGGAGCAAGCAGGTCACCGACGCGTGCGGTACGCACGGCGGGTTCTACCTCGGCTCGATCGGCGGCCCGGCCGCGCGCCTGGCCCAGGACTGCATCAAGAAGGTCGAGGTCGTCGAGTACGAGGAGCTCGGCATGGAGGCGGTGTGGAAGATCGAGGTCGAGGACTTCCCGGCGTTCGTCGTCGTGGACGACAAGGGCAACGACTTCTTCCAGGCCCCCGCGGAGCCGCCGACGTTCCTCAACATCCCGGTGCGCGGCGCCGGTCAGGCCTAGCCGCGCACGGACCCGAATAGGGTCCAAAGGCCCTAAGGGCCCGGCGAATTGGCCACCTATCCTGGCATGTGTCCGCAATCGCCCCGGCCGCCGCATCGGCCGGGGCGGTTCAACCACCAGGAGGGGTGGCGCAGTTGGGGATCATCAACGGGCCCGGCGGGTTACTGGCGGTGCTCGACCGCGTGCTGCCGCAGCGCCGCGCGAAGGCGTCGCCGACGGCCCACGCGCTGGTCGGCGAGGCGGGCCGGGTGGTCACACCGATCCCGCGGGGCGGCTACGGCGAGGTGCTGTTCTCCGTGCGGGGCAGGCCGCTGAAGTACGCGGCCCGGGCCCGCACCCCGCTCGCCTTCGGCGCCCAGGTCCGGGTGTCGGCCGCGCTGTCCCCGTCCGCCATCGAGGTGGCACACCTCGGCCCCGCCGCGGACGGCTGTCCGTGACGGGGCCGGGCGTGCGGGTCAGGCGAAGCGCTGGCTCGCGGTGGAGTCGCAGGGCCGCAGCGTGAGCGGGTCCCTGGCGGCGCCGAGCGTGGCGCACAGACCGGTCGCCGCCGCCGGGCGCAGGGTGCCCGACTGGCGCACCCACTCCTGGTTGGCGGAGCCCGAGCAGTTCCAGATGATCAGCTTGGCGCCGGCGGTGTAGTTCGCCCCCGGCACGTCCAGGCAGCGGTCCTGGGTGAGCTGGGTGTGCACGGACTTGCGGTCGCTGTCGTACCACCAGCCCTGGTTGCGTCCGCCGTGGCAGTCCCAGCCGCCCACCGTCGTGCCGTTGGCGCTGCTGGCCGCGGTGACGTCGACACAGGTGCCGGTGGCCTCGTTCTTCAGCGGCCGGTACGCGTCGTCCCAGGCCAGCGGGTAGAGCGTCGGGCTGCCGGTGGAGGCGGGGTCGGCACAACTGCCTTCCCGGACACCGGAGTCGTAGAGCTGGGTGAGGCAGGACGCGAAGGCGCCGTGGCCGCGGTAGTTGGGGTGGAAGGACTGGCGGACCGAGTTCGAGTCCGGCAGTCCCGGCTTGGAGAGGTCGATGTAGAGACCGCGGGCCCAGGTGTCCTCCATGCAGACCTCGTGGCCGTTGAAGAGCCTGGAGTTGTCGAGGTAGGTCACTCCGGTGTCCTCGGCCGCCTTGCGCATGCCGACCTCGAAGGCGGGCACCGCGGTGTTGCGGCCCCACACGGTGTCGGAGTCGTAGCCGAGCCCGCCGCAGGCGAGCTTGCCCGGGAAGTTCGGGTTGTCGTGGAAGTCGGGCCCGATGGGGCTCGGGTAGCCCATCACGACGAGCTTGTACGAGCCGTCGGCGTAACCGGCGTCGCGCATCACGGTCTTGAGGTCGCTCACGGTCTGCTCGACCTTGGGCACCAGGGCGTCCACCCGGGCCTGCCAGCCGGGCTCGTACTTGGGCTGGCACGGGCCCTGGAGCAGCAGGTAGCGCTCGACGCAGTCGGTCATGACCGGACCGAACTGGAGGTCGTCGTTGGCCCCGGCCACGAGCAGCACCATCTTGATGCGGGTGTTGCGCGCCTTGACGGCGAGGCTGTCGCTCTGCACGAGCTCGTCGGCGTACTGCTTGGTCCCGCCGATCCTGATGTTGCCGGTGTAGGCGCCCGAACAGGCCACGTTGTACGTCTCGTCGGCCGGGATGCCTGTGCGGTGGATCGCGGAGTCGGGCGAGCGGTGGCACCAGTTGTCGGGGCCGTTGGTGCCGGCCTCGTAGGTGCCGACGCCCTCACCGGAGATCTCGCTGTCGCCGAGCGAGATCAGTCCGGTCTTGCGGTCGGCCATGGGCCGCTCGGCCGGGTCGCCGTACAGCTGGATGGCCTCGGCCGCCCGGATCTTCTCCAGCTCGGGCGGGAGCGGGGTGGAGTAGCCGGACGGTGCGGCCGCGGCCTGCGCGGTGGTCGCGCCGGCCGCCATGCCCCCGAAGGCCGCCGCCACGGCCACGGCGGCCGCGAGCGTACAGCGAAGTCTGTGCCTGGTGCGCGTCATTGCGCCTCCCCGGTGGGTAGTTACCCCCGGTATTTACTGGCCGGTAGTGGGTGTTGGGAATAGCCAGAACAAGACAACCGCTCAACTTTTACCAACCGGCGCCGAACTGGGCCGCCCGGACGAACCTGCGCGCGCCCGGGGTGCCCCGTCGGCCACCGGGTGGCCCCGGCGGGAACAGTGGGCGCGTCCGGGGTGCTGTCCGAGGTGGAGGTGATCGGCGATGGCCGACGAGAAGGAACAACAGGACTACCGCATCGAGCACGACTCGATGGGCGAGGTGCGGGTCCCCGCGCGGGCCAAGTGGCGCGCGCAGACACAGCGGGCGGTGGAGAACTTCCCCGTCTCCGGGCAGCGCTTGGAGCGCGCCCACATCGAGGCGCTGGCCCGGGTGAAGGCGGCCGCGGCCAAGGTCAACGCCGAACTCGGCGTGCTCGACAAGGACATCGCGGGCGCGATCGAGGAGGCGGCCGGGGAGGTCGCCGAAGGACGCTGGGACGAGCACTTTCCGGTCGACGTCTTCCAGACCGGATCCGGCACCTCGTCCAACATGAACATGAACGAGGTCGTGGCGACGCTCGCCACCGAGCGGCTGGGCCGCGACGTGCACCCCAACGACCACGTCAACGCCTCGCAGTCCTCCAACGACGTGTTCCCCTCCTCCATCCACATCGCCGCGACCGCCGCCGTCACCGGCGATCTGATCCCCGCGCTCGACCACCTGGCGAGCGCCCTGGAGCGCAAGTCGGCCGAGTTCGCGGACGTGGTCAAGTCGGGGCGCACCCACCTGATGGACGCGACCCCGGTGACCCTCGGCCAGGAGTTCGGCGGCTACGCGGCGCAGGTCAGGTACGGCATCGAGCGGCTGCGCTCCGCGCTGCCCCGGCTGGCCGAACTCCCCCTGGGCGGAACGGCGGTCGGGACCGGCATCAACACCCCGCACGGGTTCTCCGCCGCCGTGATCGCCGAGGTCGCGCGGGTCACCGGGCTGCCCCTGACCGAGGCGCGGGACCACTTCGAGGCGCAGGGCGCCCGCGACGGCCTGGTGGAGACCAGCGGACAGCTGCGCACCATCGCCGTCTCGCTCACGAAGATCTCCAACGACCTGCGCTGGATGGCCTCGGGACCGCGCACGGGATTGGCCGAGATCAGCCTTCCCGACCTCCAGCCCGGCTCGTCGATCATGCCCGGAAAGGTCAATCCGGTCATTCCGGAGGCCGTCCTCATGGTCGCGGCCCAGGTCGTCGGCAACGACGCGACCGTCGCGACGGCGGGGGCGGCCGGCAACTTCGAGCTCAACGTGATGCTGCCGGTGATCGCCAAGAACCTCCTGGAATCCGTCCGGTTGCTCACCAACGTCTCCCGGCTGCTCGCCGACCGCACCGTCGACGGCATCACCGCGAACGCCGAGCGGGCCCGCGAGTACGCCGAGTCCTCGCCCTCGGTCGTCACCCCGCTCAACAAGTACATCGGGTACGAGGAGGCCGCCAAGGTCGCCAAGAAGTCCCTCGCCGAACGCAGGACCATCCGCGAAGTGGTCCTGGACGGCGGGTACGTGGAGCGCGGCGACCTCACCGTCGAGCAGCTCGACGAGGCGCTCGACGTGCTGCGGATGACCCGTCCCTGAGACGGGGTGACCCGTATCGCAGCGGGGCCTTGACCGCACTCCGTAATATCTGCACATGACAGGTACAGGAGGCGGCACCCCACACTGGGCGCCAGGGGAGCAGATCCTCTGGCGCTATCGCGATCACGCCCCCGGCCTGGAGGGCGGGCCCGGGGGGCGGTTCCACATCTGCCGCCCGGTCACGGTCGTCGAGGACACCGACGAGGTGCTCGCGGTGTGGATGGCGCCCGGCACCGAGTGCGTGCGCCCGGTGCTCTCCGACGGCCGCCCACTGCACCGGGAGCCCCTCGCCACCCGCTACACCACCCCGCGCACCACGGCGCGCTCCCAGTGGTTCGGCAGCGGGGTGCTCAAGCTGGCGCGCCCCGGCGAGCCGTGGTCGGTGTGGCTCTTCTGGGAGCGGGGCTGGCGCTTCAAGAACTGGTACGTGAACCTGGAGGAGCCGCGCGCGCGGTGGTCGGGCGGCATCGACTCCACGGACCACTTCCTCGACATCTCCGTTGCCCCGGACCGCAGTTGGCGCTGGCTGGACGAGGACGAGTTCGCCCAGGCGCAGCGGGTGGGCCTGATGGACGATGCTCTGGCCGGGCGGGTCCGCGCGGCCGGACAGGCCGCGGTCGAGGTGATCAGGGCGTGGGGGCGGCCGTTCTCGGACGGCTGGGAGGCGTGGCGGCCCGATCCGCACTGGCCCGTTCCCGCACTCCCGGCGGACTGGGATCGCACCCCGGCGCATATGACGTCGTGAGACCCTTGATGCGCCCCCGGGGTTCAAACGTAGGATCGTCCTCCGCAGGGCCGCGCAGGAGCCACCGGCACTGATCGGCGGCCCCGGTGCAACAATTGACCGTATGTCACCACAGGGGGGTGGAGCATGCCCGGTGTCGCCGCCGCCCGGACGGATTCTGCCCCGCGCCTCGAGAACGTGGGGGAGGGTATACCGCGTGGAGCGACTGCATCGCGCATCCTTACCCTGTCGCTGCCACTGCCGCCGCCCGCGGCAGGGCGGATGTCTCATCCCGGACGGACGGAACCCGACGCGTGACGGAGCCCCAGCCCACCTCGCACGAGAGCCGGCGCAAGGAACTCGCCCGGCCCTCCGAGCAGACCCTTCCCCACGCACTTGAGGAGCAGGGGAGGCCCCATGCGGAAGCCCCGGCAGCGGCCGCCCAGGATCCGGGCGGCCCTGCCCGGCGCGGCCCGCTCGGCGCCCGCGCGGGCGACCGGAGCGGCGGCGTGACCGCCTCCGTGCCCGGCCAGCCCGAGCGCGGCGGCCGGGACGCCGCGGCCGCCTCCGCCGTGCCCTCGGTGGGTATGCCCGCGGGCCACGGCGAGAGCGGCGGCGCGGGTGACGGGCCCGGGGTCGCGGGGCCCGGCGAGGGGGCCGCCGCGGTGGCCCGGCGCGAGGGCGACCGGCTGCGCTTCGTGGGCGCCGCGACACGGCGGATCGCCCGCGGCATAGACCTCGACGAGATCGTCCTCGGCCTGTGCCGGGCCACCGTGCCCACCTTCTCCGACGCCATCCTGGTGCATCTGCGCGACCCGCTGCCGGTCGGTGACGAACGCCCGGCCACCCCGTTCGTGCTGCGCCTTCGCCGTACCGACCGGCTGCGTTTAGTCGACGAGGCGCTGAGCGAGAGCGCCGAGGCCGAGGGCCTCACGGTGCTCGGCGGCCCCGGCCCCGACCTCACCCCCGCCTCCGAGCTGTGCGAGGTGCGCACCGGCGGCGAGCTGAACGAGGTGCTGCGCGGGGTGCGGCCCGTCTTCGCGGAGTCCCCGGCCGCCCGCGCGGCCCTCGCCGAGCTGCTCGGCCCGGACCGTACGGTGCCCGGCGGGCGGCGGGCGATACTCGCGCCGCTCCGTGGGCGGCGGCGGGTGATCGGCGCCGCCGTCTTCGTGCGCGGCCCCGAACGACCCGCCTTCGAGGCCAACGACCTGTTGGTGGCGGCCCAGTTGGCCACCCACACCGCGCTCGGCATCGACAAGGCCGTCCTGTACGGCCGCGAGGCGTACATCGCCGACGAGCTCCAGCGCACCATGCTGCCCGACAGCCTCCCCCAGCCCACCGGCGTGCGGCTCGCCTCGCGCTACCTGCCGGCGGCCGAGACCGCGCGGGTCGGGGGCGACTGGTACGACGCGATCCCGCTGCCCGGCAGCCGGGTCGCCCTCGTCGTCGGCGACGTGATGGGCCACTCCATGACCTCGGCCGCGATCATGGGCCAACTCCGCACCACGGCACAGACGTTGGCCGGTCTCGACCTGCCGCCCGCCGAGGTCCTGCACCACCTCGACGAGCAGGCCCAGCGGCTCGGCACCGACCGCATGGCGACCTGCCTGTACGCGGTGTACGACCCGGTCGCGCACCGCATCACCATCGCCAACGCGGGCCACCCGCCGCCGGTGCTGCTGCACCTCGGCGGCCGCGCCGAGGTCCTGCGGGTGCCGCCCGGCGCCCCGATCGGGGTGGGCGGGGTCGACTTCGAGGCGGTCGAGCTGGACGCGCCCGCGGGCGCGACGCTGCTCCTGTACACCGACGGCCTGGTCGAGTCGCGGCTGCGCGACGTGTGGACCGGCATCGAGCAGCTGCGTGAACGGCTCGCCGCCACCGCCCAGTTGACCGGACCCGACCACTCGCCGCCGCTGGAGGCGCTCTGCGACGACGTGCTGGACATGCTGGGCCCCGGCGACCGCGACGACGACATCGCGCTGCTCGCCGCCCGCTTCGACGGCATCGCGCCCAGCGACGTGGCGTACTGGTTCCTCGACCCGGAGGAGACCGCCCCGGGCCGGGCCCGCCGGCTCGCCCGCAGGGCCCTGGAGCGCTGGGGCCTTGAGGAGCTGACCGACTCGGTGGAGCTCCTGGTGAGCGAGGTCGTCACCAACGCCGTCCGCTATGCCGAGCGCCCGGTCACGCTGCGGCTGCTCAAGACCGACGTACTGCGCTGCGAGGTGGGCGACGACTCCCCGCAGCTGCCCCGGCAGCGTCGGGCGCGCGAGACCGACGAGGGCGGGCGCGGGCTCTTCCTGGTCAACCGCCTGGCCCGGCGCTGGGGCGCCACCCGGCTCTCCGGCGGCAAGGTGGTCTGGTTCGAGCTGCCCACCCGTGCCTGAAGGCAGGGGTGGACGCGGTCCCCGCGCACCGGCCCCGCACGACGACGGCCCCCGCTCCGGTTTCCCGGGCGGGGGCCGTCGGCCGTGTCAGCCGCCGTTGGGGTCGAGCGGGTCCACCGGCGGGCTCGCCCCGCCGGTCCCCGTCCCCGTCGACGTCGTCGGGTTCGGCGGCTTCGGCTTGTGCGAGGTCGTGTTGGACGGCGAGTTGACCGGGCTCGACGGCGTGTTCACCGGCGGGCTCGACGGCTGCTTGGACGTCGTGTGCGAGGGCGGGGCCGATGCCGACTTGGACGGCGCGTGGGACGCCGGGGCCGACGGCGTGTAGTCCGGCTCCTTGGCCGCTCCCTGGTCGGTCTCCAGGTCGAACTTGTCGGCACCGTCCTTGACCGCGTCGAAGGTGTACGCGGCCCAGATGCGGGCCGGTATGGAGCCACCGTTGATGCGGCCGTCCTCACCGGCGCCGTTGGTCATGCTGACCTGGCCGCCCGGAGGGATGTTCACGTTCTTGCCGTCGACCTTGACGGTGCGCGCCTCGGCGGCCTGGCCCCACAGCCCGACCGAGGTGACCAGGTCCGGGGTGTAGCCGGTGAACCAGGCCGACTTGTTGTCGTCGGAGGTACCGGTCTTGCCCGCGACCTGCTTGCCGTTGCGGTTGTCGGCCTCGGCGACCGACGTCTTGGCCGTACCGTCGTCGACCACGCCGGTGAGCACCGAGGTGACGGCGTCCGCCGCGTCCCGGCTGATGACCTGGCTGCCGATGGGGTCGGGCTTGTCGTACTTGTGGTCCTTGTGCTCGGCCGACTTCACGATCGACGGCGTGACTTCCTTGCCGTGGTTGTCGAGCGTGGCGTAGACGGCGGCCATCTGGAGCGGGCTGGCGCCGTACGAGCCGAGCGTCATGGCGGGCACGGGCTTCAGGCCCTTGATGGACGTCATGCCCATGGCCACGGCGGTGTCCCGCACCTTGTCGAGATGGGCGTCGACGCCCATCTGCGCGAAGACGGAGTTCACCGACTGGTTCATCGCGTCCTGGACGGTGATCGGGCCGTAGCTGTGCTCGTCCTCGTTCGGCGGGGCGAAGGCGATGTCGCTGCCCTTGACCGGCCGCCTGCTGTCACCGTTGTAGATGGTGTTCGCCTTGATCGGCTTGCCGTCCTGCGTCTCGGCCCCCTGGTTGAGGGCGGCCGCGAGGATCACCGGCTTGAAGGTCGAGGCCGGCTGGTAGCTGGTGTTGGTGGCGTTGCTGATCTGGTGCTTGATGAAGTCCTGGCCGCCGTAGAGGGCGACCACCGAGCCGGTCTTCGGGTCCACCGAGGCCGCACCGGCCTGGAGGTCCTCGTCGACCTTGCGCTTCTTCGGGTCGAGCTTGCTGGTCAGCTGTGCCTTGACCGCATTCTCCAGGAGCTTCTGCTTGGCCGGGTCGATGTTGAGCGTGATCGTCCAGCCGCCGCGGGCCAGGACGGCCTCGTCCACGCCGTTGCGCTGCAACTCCTTCTTCGCGGCATCGACCAGATAGCCGGTCTGACCCTCCATGCCGGGGGCGGGCTTGGCGTCCATGGGCGGCGTGAACTTCAGCTTCGCCCGGTCCTGCGGGGACAGCCACTTCATCTCGACCATGTTGTCGAGGGCCTTGTTCCAGCGCCCCTGCACCAGGCCCCTGCCGACCGGGCCGGCCGTCTGCCAGTCGTACTGGCTGGGGGCCTGGAGCAGCGCCGCGAGGTAGGTGCCCTCCTCCAGCGTCAGCTTGGAGACGTCCTTGCCGTAGTACGCCTGGGCCGCGGCCTGGATGCCGTAGGCGCCCCGGCCGTAGTAGCTGGTGTTCATGTACCCGGCGAGGATCTCGTTCTTCGAGTGGCGCTGGTCCACCTTGAGGGAGATCACGATCTCCTTCAGCTTGCGGGTGACCGTCTGCTCCTGCGTCAGGTAGTTGTTCTTGACGTACTGCTGGGTGATCGTCGAGCCGCCCTGGGCGCCCTTGCCCATCAGGGTCTTGAGGATGCCGCGGGCGGTGCCCTTGAAGTCGACGCCCTTGTCGTCGTAGAAGGTCTTGTTCTCCAGGGCGACGAAGCTGTGCTGGATGGGCTCCGGGACCTTGTCGAGGCCGACGGTCTCGCGGTTCACCTTGCCGGAGCGGGCGAGCACCTGGCCGTTGGAGAGCTTGTAGACGTTGCTCTCCAGCTGGGTCTGGTCGTTGCCCGTGGGGATCGGCACCATCAGGTAGATGACGTAGAACGCGCCCATCGCGAGGAGGCAGAGGCCGAAGAAGGTGCCGAGCACCTTCTTCCAGGTGAAGAACCGGCGTATGCCCTTCTTCTTCACCTTCTGCTTGCCCCGGCGTGCCCCGCTCTGCCGGGCACGCCGCTCTTCCGCTCGGCCCATAACCTCAGTCGCTCGCCTTCATATGACTCACCAGACTCGCCAGATCAGCTCAGAAAACTAACACCGCACCTACGGACAAAGCGGATTCGATCACGTCTTTTCCGTACGTGAGAATGAGCACCTGCCCCATGGGAACCGACGATTGAATGGTGCCAAGGGTTGCGAGAGTTCCGGATGCTGCCCCGATTTGCCCGGTAATGGAATGATCACCGAGTGCTATGCACCCCGGGTATACACGGCAGGTATACCTAGTGCGTATAGTGCTCCGCATGAAGCGACGCCTGCACGATCTCGGCCTCGGCATACGGTTCGCCCTCGGCGGTGGACGCGAGGGCTGGGTCCGCACCCTGCTCACGGCCGTCGGGGTCGGCCTCGGCGTCGCCCTGCTGCTCGGCGCGGCCTCGGTGCCGCGGCTCGTCGACGAGCGGGCGCACCACATCCACGACCGGCAGCCGTTCTCGGCGGGCTCGGACAAGAACACGGGCGGCCTGAAGGCCTCGCTCCTCTATGCGGGCGCCGACACCGAGTACCGCGACGCCACCGTGGGCGGCAAGCTCCTGCGCCCCGCCAACGCCTACCCGGTGCTCCCGCCCGGCCTGAGCGCGATCCCGGCCCCCGGCACCATGGCCGTCTCCCCCGCGCTGCGCGACCTCCTCGACTCCCCCGACGGCGAACTGCTGCGCCAGCGGCTCCCGTACGAGATCACCGCGACGATCGGCGACGCGGGCCTGGTCGATCCGTCCGAGCTCTACTACTACGCGGGCAGCGCCACCCTCTCCCCCGACACCGGCGCCTCCTCGGCGGCCGGCTTCGGCAACATCGGCGAGGTGCAGCCGCTCGACCCGATGCTGGTCGTGCTCGTCATCCTGATCTGTGTCGTGCTGCTGATGCCCGTCGCCATCTTCATCGCCACCGCCGTACGGTTCGGCAGCGAGCAGCGCGACCGGCGGCTCGCCGCGCTGCGTCTGGTCGGCGCCGACGCCCGCACCACCCGCTGGATCGCCGGCGGCGAGGCCCTGGCCGGGGCGGCCCTCGGCCTCGTGACGGGCAGCCTGCTCTTCCTGGGCGGCGCCCAGGTGCTCGGCCCCCTCGGCCTGTGGGGCTTCGGCTTCTTCCCCGGCGACCTCAGGCCCCTGCCCTGGCTGGCGCTGCTCGTCGCCGTCGCCGTGCCCGCCCTCGCCGTGACGGTGACCCTGGCCGCGCTGCGCTCGGTGGTCATCGAACCGCTCGGCGTCGTACGGGGCGCTCGCGCCCGGCGCCGCAGGCTGTGGTGGCGCCTGGCCATGCCCGGCGTCGGGGTGGGGCTGCTCCTCGTGTCCCAGAACCCCGACACCCGGACGGCGCCGCTGTCGGTCCTGCCCACGGCCCTCGGGATCCAACTGAGCGACTCCCTCGACTCCATCTGCATCGCCACCGGCGCCACCCTCGTGCTCGCCGGGCTCATCACCCTGCTGCCCTGGCTGGTCGAGGCGGTGGTGGGCAGGCTGCGCGGCGGCTCGCCCGCCTGGCAACTGGCCGTGCGCAGGCTCCAGTTGAACAGCGGCACGGCGGCGCGCGCGGTCAGCGGGATCACCGTCGCGGTCGCCGGGTCGGTGGCACTCCAGATGTACTCCGTCGGCATCCACGACGACTTCAACAAGGCGACCGGCGCCGACGCGAGCCGCGCCCAGTACACGGTCCTCGCCGACTATCCGGACGCGAAGCTCGCCGAGCGGATGACCGAGTCCTTCCGGAACACCCCGGGCGTGCGCAAGGCGATCGGCTCCGTCACCAGCTACGTGTCCTGGCCCGGTCCGGTCCCCGCCGACGACCTCCGCCCCATCACCACGCTGACCGTCGGCGACTGCGCCACCCTGCGCGAGCTGGCCCGCATCGACTCCTGCCAGGACGGCGACACGTTCGTGGTGCACCCCTTGGACGACCCGGACCGGGCCGCGTGGGTGGACCGCACCGCCCGGGTGGGCAAGCCCGTCAACATCGCCTCGGACGAGCCCGGCGTCCCGCCGAAGCTGTGGACGCTGCCCGCCTCCGCCCGTACCGTCGTCGGCCGCCCGGACCCCACGGGCGAGGTGCAGTACGGCATCTTCGCGACGCCCGCCGCCATCGACACCTCCCTGATGGCGTCGGTGGCCCGCACCTCCGCCCTGCTCACCGTCGACCAGGAGGTGCCGGACGCCGCCGAGCACATCCGCAACACCGCGGCGAAGCTCTCCCCGCAGCTGCACGTCAGGACCGTGCGCACCATCGAACGCGACCAGCAGTACGCGGGCGTCCGGACCGGCCTCCAGGCCGCCTCCCTCGCCACGCTCGGCCTGATCGCGGCCGCCATGCTGGTCTCGCAGCTGGAGCAACTGCGCGAGCGCAGGCGCCTGTTGGCGGCCCTGGTGGCCTTCGGCACCCGGCGCGGCACGCTGGCCGGCTCGGTCCTGTGGCAGACCGCGGTGCCGGTCGTCCTCGGGATCGGCCTCGCGGTGGCGGGCGGCCTCGCGCTCGGCGCCCTGATGCTGCGGATCATCGGCAAGACCGTGACCGACTGGTGGCTCTTCCTGCCGCTGGCCGGGGCGGGCGCCGCGGCGATCTGCGCGGTGACCCTGCTGAGCCTGCCGGCCCTGTGGCGCCTGATGCGCCCCGACGGGCTGCGCACCGAATGACCTTCCACAACCCACCCACACCTCGCGGCAGTTGAGAAGAAGGGAACACCCCATGTCCATCGGCCACACCCTCCTCGGGCTCCTGGAGTCGGGCCCACGCCATGGGTACGACCTCAAGCGCGCCTTCGACGAGAAGTTCGGGCACGACCGCCCCCTGCACTACGGGCAGGTCTACTCGACGATGTCCCGGCTCCTGAAGAACGGCCTCGTCGAGGTCGACGGCGTGGAGGCGGGCGGCGGCCCCGAGCGGAAGCGGTACGCGATCACCGAGGCAGGCGTCACCGACGTCGAGGCCTGGATCCGCCAGCCGGAGAAGCCCGAGCCGTACCTCCAGTCGACCCTCTACACCAAGGTCGTCCTCGCCCTGCTGACCGGCCGCGACGCCGGGGACGTGCTCGACACCCAGCGCGCCGAGCACCTGCGCCTGATGCGCGTGCTCACCGACCGCAAGCGGCGCGGCGACCTCAGCGACCAACTGATCTGCGACCACGCCCTGTTCCACCTGGAGGCGGATCTGCGCTGGCTCGAACTGACCGCCGCCCGCCTCACCCAGCTCGCCACGGAGGTACGCGCATGACACCCGCCGGCTCCCTGCTCGTCGCCCAGGACCTGCACAAGGCCTATGGCCCGACCCCGGCCCTGGACGGTGCCGAGTTCTCCATCCACCCCGGCGAGGTCGTCGCGGTGATGGGCCCCTCCGGCTCCGGCAAGTCGACGCTGCTGCACTGCCTCGCCGGGATCGTCACGCCGGACTCCGGAAAGATCCTCTACGACGGCCGCGAACTGTCCGCGATGCCGGACGCCGAGCGCAGCGCGCTGCGCCGCACCGAGTTCGGCTTCGTCTTCCAGTTCGGCCAGCTGGTACCGGAGTTGACCTGCGTGGAGAACGTCGCCCTGCCGCTGCGCCTGACCGGCGTCAAGCGCAAGGAGGCCGAGCGCAGGGCGCTGGCCTGGATGGAGCGCCTGGAGGTCGCCGACCTCGGGCACAAGCGCCCCGGCGAGGTCTCCGGCGGTCAGGGCCAGCGGGTGGCCGTGGCCCGCTCGCTCGTGACCCAGCCCCGGGTCGTCTTCGCCGACGAGCCGACCGGCGCGCTCGACTCGCTCAACGGCGAGCGCGTCATGCAGCTGCTCACCGAGGCGGCCCGCTCCACCAACGCGGCGGTCGTCCTGGTCACCCACGAGGCCCGGGTGGCCGCCTACTCGGACCGCGAGATCGTCGTGCGGGACGGAAAGTCCCGCGACATGATGCTGGAGCACTCCGTATGAGCCTGCTCCGTGATCTCGCCCTCGGCGCCCGGTTCGCCCTCTCGGGCGGCCGGGAGGGCTGGACGCGCACGCTGCTCACCGCGGTCGGCGTCGGCCTCGGCGTGGCCCTGCTGCTCGGCACCACCGCGCTGCCGGGCGCGCTGAACGCCCGGCACGACCGCGACAACGCCCGCAACGACTACGGCGCTTCGGTCGACTCGGGCCCGGCCGCCGACACGCTGCTCATCGGCCGCGCGGACACCCAGTACCGGGGCGACGACGTACGCGGCCGTCTCCTCCAGGCCGAAGGCGCCAAGGCGCCGGTGCCGCCGGGCGTCTCCTCGCTCCCGGCACCGGGCACCATGGTGGTCTCGCCCGCCCTGCGCGACCTGCTCGCCTCGCCCGACGGCGCGCTGCTGCGCGAGCGGCTCCCGTACCGGATCAGCGCGACCATCGCCGACCAGGGTCTGATGGGTCCGCACGAGCTGGCCTACTACGCGGGCAGTGACGCTCTCAAGCAGCGCAAGGACGCGGCGGACGGCCCCGGCGAGGTGCTGCGCGTCAACGCCTTCGTGAACAAGCAGCCCCAGGAGAAGCTCGACCCGGTCCTGGCGCTGCTCATCGTGATCATCTTCGTGGTGCTGCTCATGCCGGTCGGCGTGTTCATCGCGGCCGCCGTACGGTTCGGCGGCGACCGGCGCGACCGGCGGCTCGCCGCCCTGCGCCTGGCCGGGGCGGACCGCCGGATGACCCGGTGGATCGCGGCCGGCGAGGCGCTGGCCGGAGCCGTGGTCGGCGTCGTGGTGGGCTCGCTGTTCTTCCTGATCGGCCGCCAGTACGTGGGCGACATCTCGGTGGCCGGGCTCAACGTCTTCCCGTCCGACGTCGACCCGAGCCCGCTGCTCGCGGCGGGCGTGGCGCTCGCGGTGCCCGCGGCGGCGGTCGCGGTGACCCTGTTCGCGATGCGCTCGGTGGTCGTCGAGCCCCTTGGCGTGGTGCGCACCTCCGTGCCGCGCAGGCGGCGCATGTGGTGGCGGGTGCTTCCGCCGCTCGCCGGTCTCGGCCTGCTCGTCCCGATGATGGGCCGCGGCCGCGACCGGGGGACGTTCAACCAGGCCCAGGTGATCGGCGGCACGGTGCTGCTGCTCATCGGCGTCACCGCGCTGCTCCCCTGGCTGGTGGAGGCGGTCGTGCGCCGACTGGGCGGCGGCTCGGTGGGCTGGCAACTGGCGGTCCGCAGGCTCCAGTTGACGTCCGGTTCGGCGGCCCGGATGGTGAACGGCATCGCGGTCGCGGTGGCCGGCGCGATCGCGCTCCAGATGCTCTTCGGCGCCGTCGAGGGCGACTACGTCAAGGCGAGCGGCGAGGACACCGGCCGGGCCCAGCTGGTCGTGCCGCTCGGCAACGTCTCTCCCGACCAGCAGGCCCGTGAGGTGCGGAGCCTGCGGAGCACCGAGGGCGTGACCCACGCGGTCGCCCTCGGATCGCTGGAGGGCGGCGAGAAGGCCAAGGAGCCCCAGCACTACACCTCCCTGACCGTCGGCACCTGCGCGGACCTGCGCGAGGTCGCCACCCTGGCCTCCTGCGAGGACGGCGACGCCTTCCTCACGACCGGCGGCGACTGGGCGGGCGAGCGCGCCGTGACCCCGGGCAGCACGCTCTACCTCGACCCGACCAACGGCGGCTCCGTCCGCAGGGGTGCGGAGGTCCCCTGGACCGTTCCGGCCGCCGTGACCAAGGCCCCTGCCCGGCCCGACCCGATGGGCCAGCGCCGCAGCGGCGTCCTGATCACCCCGGGCGCGCTCCCGCGGGGGGCGAAGGTGCCGACGCGCTCCACGGTGTTCGTCTCGACCGCCCCGGGCGACGCCCTCGCCAAGGAGCGGGTCCTGAACGCGGCCACCCGCTTCGACCCGCTGACCTCGGCGCGCTCGCTGAACAACCTCCAGACCTCGACCCGGTTCGCCGGAGTCCGCAAGGGCCTCTACATCGGGGCCGCGGCGGTGCTGATGCTGATCGGCGCGAGCCTGCTCGTCTCGATGCTGGAGCAGCTGCGCGAGCGCAAGAAGCTGCTCTCGGCGCTGATCGCGTTCGGCACCCGGCGCACCACGCTGAGCTGGTCCGTCCTGTGGCAGACCGCCGTGCCGGTCGCACTCGGCCTCGCGCTCGCGGCGATGGTGGGCCTCGGCCTCGGCTCGGTCCTGCTGCGGATGGTGGGCCGCTCGGTGACCGTCGACTGGGTCCCGGCGGTGTCGATGGTCGGCATCGGCGCGGGCGTGGTCGTCCTGGTCACCGCCCTGTCGCTGCCGCCGCTGTGGCGGCTGATGCGACCCGACGGGCTGCGCACGGAGTAGCCAGGACGCGGTCGCGAACTCCCTTGACCACCAAGGGAGTTGGCGAGCCCCCTCACTTCGGCACGCGTACCGGCAGATCGCGCAGCGCCCCGCGCAGGGCGGCCGCGAACTCCTCGAACTCGCCCTGGCGAGCGGCACCCGTCCGCATCGCCAGGGCGATGGTGCGCGAGGGGGCCGGTTCCGCGAAGTACCCGGTGACCAGGCGGTCGTTGCGCCCCGTCTCGATCTCCACCGCGGTACGCGGCAGCAGGGTCACCCCGAGCCCGCCCGCCACCAGCTGCACCAGGGTGGACAGGCCCGCCGCGGTCGTCGTCACCGGCGCCCCCTCGGTCCGCCCGGCCTCCCGGCAGATGTCGAGCGCCTGGTCGCGCAGGCAGTGCCCCTCGTCCAGGAGCAGCAGGTGCAGCTCGCGCAGGGCCTCGCGGGGGATGCCGCTGCGCCCGCCGAGCCAGTGGTCCTGCGGGGTGACGAGCACGAAGTCCTCGTCGAACAGCGGGAGTTCGGTGACGCCGGGCACCCCGAGCGGCACCGCGAGCAGCAGCAGGTCGAGCCGCCCGGCGGCGAGCCCTTCGAGCAGCGAGGAGGTCTGCTCCTCATGGACCTGGAGGTCGAGCTCCGGGTAGCGCTCGTGGACGAGCCGCAGCACGGCCGGCAGCAGATAGGGCGCGACGGTGGGGATCACGCCGAGCCGGAGCACCCCGGTGAACGGCGCCCGCACCGCCTCGGCCTCCTCCATCAGCTCGCCCACCGCGTCGAGGACCGCCTTGGCCCGCACCGCCAGCCGCTCCCCCGCCGACGAAAGCAGCACCTTGCGGGTCGTACGCTCCAGGAGCTGCACGCCGAGCGCCTCCTCCAGGGCCGAGACCGCCCCGGACAGGGCGGGCTGGCTCATGCCGATGGCGGCCGCCGCGTCGCGGAAGTGCAGATGCTCGGCGACGGCCGCGAACGCCCGCAGCTGCGCCAGGCTGGGCTGCTTGCCCCTATTACTCATGGCCACTGATAGGCACCTCCGATCACGGTGACCCAGTCTAGCTATTTCCCTGATCAATGCTCCGTGTGCCAGGATCGGTAATCCGTCCAACCCCGTAGGAAGCTTCCCGAATCCGCTCGATTCGGACTTCCTCGTTCGCAAGGAGAGCGCGTGCTCACTGTTGGTGACCAGTTCCCCACGTACGACCTGACTGCCTGCGTGTCGCTGGAGAGCGGCAAGGAGTTCCAGCAGATCGACCACAAGACCTACGAGGGCAAGTGGCGCGTAGTTTTTGCGTGGCCCAAGGACTTCACCTTCGTCTGCCCGACCGAGATCGCCGCGTTCGGCAAGCTGAACGACGAGTTCGCCGACCGTGACGCCCAGGTCCTCGGCTTCTCCGGTGACTCCGAGTTCGTGCACCACGCCTGGCGCAAGGACCACCCGGACCTGACCGACCTGCCCTTCCCGATGCTCGCCGACTCGAAGCACGAGCTCATGCGTGACCTCGGCATCGAGGGCGAGGACGGCTTCGCGCAGCGCGCCGTCTTCATCGTCGACCCGAACAACGAGATCCAGTTCACGATGGTGACCGCCGGTTCCGTGGGCCGTAACCCCAAGGAGGTCCTGCGGGTCCTCGACGCCCTGCAGACCGACGAGCTGTGCCCGTGCAACTGGACCAAGGGCGAGAACACCCTGGACCCGGTCGCGCTGCTGGCCGGTGAGTAACCCATGTCCCTCGACGCGCTGAAGTCCGCCGTACCGGACTACGCCAAGGACCTGAAGCTGAACCTCGGTTCGGTCATCGGGAACTCCGACCTCCCGGCCCAGCAGCTGTGGGGCACGGTGCTCGCCACGGCCATAGCGTCGCGCAGCCCGATCGTGCTGCGGGAGCTGGAGCCGGAGGCGAAGGCGAACCTGTCGCCCGAGGCGTACACGGCCGCCAAGTCGGCCGCCGCCGTCATGGCGATGAACAACGTCTTCTACCGCACCCGCCACCTGCTCTCCGACCCGGAGTACGGCACGCTGCGGGCCGGTCTGCGGATGAACGTCATCGGCAACCCGGGCGTGGAGAAGGTCGACTTCGAGCTGTGGTCGCTCGCCGTCTCCGCGGTGAACGGCTGTGGCCAGTGCCTCGACTCGCACGAGCAGGTGCTGCGCAAGGCCGGTGTCGAGCGCGAGACGATCCAGGAGGCCTTCAAGATCGCCGCGGTGATCCAGGCCGTGGGCGTCACCCTCGACTCCGAGGCCGCGCTGGCCGCTTCGGCCGAGTAGCAGGCGTACGTACATCAGAAGGGCCCCGCCGGTGTCGCACCGGCGGGGCCCTTCCGTCTGTCCGCGGCCGACCGGGCTACTCCCGGTCGGCCGCGGCCACGGCGGGTGGCGCCTCCGCCACGGCGACGGCGCTGCGCATCGCGTTCTCCCGGGCGTACGCCCGCAGATAGCCGACCACCGTATTGGTGACCGCGACCAGCGGGACCGCCACGACAGCGCCGCCGATGCCGGCCACCAGGCCGCCGGCGGCCACCGACAGCACCACCGCGAGCGGGTGCACCCGGACCGCGCGGCCCAGGATGAACGGTTGCAGGACGTGCCCCTCGATCTGCTGCACCGCGAGGACCACGATCAGCACCATCAGGGCGTTGAACACCCCGTCGGTGACGAGCGCGACCACCACCGCGAGCGCACCCGAGACGACCGCGCCGACCAGCGGGATGAACGCGAACAGGAAGATGAACACGGCGAGCGGCACCGCCATGGGCACCCCCAGGAAGTAGATGCCGACGCCGATGCAGATCGCGTCGATCAGAGCCACTATCACCGTGCCGCGCACGTACGCGGTGAGGGTGCGCCAGGCCTGCGGGCCCGCGCCCGCGACGCCCGGGCGGGCGGCGGCGGGCACCAGCTTGAGCACCCACTGCCAGATCTTCGGGCCGTCGTAGAGCAGGAACAGCGTCGAGAACATCGCGAGCAGGATGCCGGTGAGCACCTCGACGAGCACGGTCACGCCCTGGAGCCCGGCGGAGGTGATCTCGTTGGTGTTGGACCCGATGGTGTCGCTGAGGTTCTTGGCGATCTGGTTGATCTGGTCCTCGGTGACGTGGAAGGGGCTGTTCAGCGCCCAGCGCTTGAGCTCCTCGATGCCGTCGCGCACCTTGTTGGACAGATCGTCGAGGTTGTCCATGACCTGCCAGACCACGAACCAGCCGACGAGCCCCATGATGACGAACCCGGAGATCGCGGTGACCGCGGTGGCCACCCCGCGCGGCAGGCCCATCCGCTTGAGCCGGGCGACGGTGGGCTGGAGCAGGGCGGTGATCAGCAGCGCCGCGACGAACGCCAGCACCACGAGCCGGATCGCGCTGATGACCTGAGTCAGCACGTAGAGCGTCCCGGCCAGCACGAGCAGCCGCCAGCCGACCTCGGCCGCGACCCGCATGCTCCACGGCACGGCGTCGACGGGGTCGGGCCGGGCGGCCACCGCGGGCGCGTACGCGGGCGGCGGGGGTACGTGGTCGGGGGCGTGCTCGTCCGAAGACACCACCGGCACCGGCGACTTGGAATCCGGTTCGGGCCCGGGCGCCTCGGCCTCGGCCGAGCGGGGCTCGGGCGCGGGGCTCGGGGCCCGGTGGACGGGTGGCGCGGGGTCGACGACGGGACCGGGCCCGGCTTCGGCGTCCGCCGCGGCCCGGCGCTCGTCCAGGCGCTCTCCCATCCGGGTCAGTCCGGCGCCTAGCCGTCCGAGCAAACTGGGCACTCTCGACATGATCCCGCCATTTCCCTTTCCCCCGACGCTGAGTCTCCCCACCGCTTACCCCCGAGCCGTCCGGACCTGACCGTACACGGGCGAAGCCCCGCACCGAAGGACGGTGCGGGGCTCCGGAAGGTTGAGCGGCGCGGGCTGGTTTCTTCGCCCGGCCGAACCACCGGCCGACTGCTAGTACCAGCTGTTGGCCTGCCAGAACGACCAGGCGCCGCAGGGGCTGCCGTAGCGCTCGTTCATGTAGTTGAGGCCCCACTTGATCTGGGTGGCCGGGTTGGTCTGCCAGTCGGAGCCCGCGGAGCTCATCTTGGAGCCGGGCAGCGCCTGGACGAGACCGTACGCACCGGAAGAGCCGTTGGTGGCCTGGTAGTTCCAGCTCGACTCGTTGTTCACGATGTGGCTGAAGCACTGGAACTGACCGGAGGGGACGATCTGGCGGGCGAGCGCCTGCACGTCGGAGACCGAGTAGGAGCTCTGGACCGGGAAGTCGGCACGGCTCGCCGAGCGGCTGGCGGCCTGGGTCTCCAGGTCGCGGGCCTTGGCGTCCTTGTCGGCCTTGTCCTTGTCGGCGGCGTCCTTCTTGGCCTTCGCGTCCTGGGCGGCCTGAACGCGCGCGGCCTCCTCGGCGGACTTCTTCGCCGCGGCGCTGGCCTGGGCGGACTGGGCGTCCGCCTGCTGCGTCAGGGAAGCGGTCTGCACCTGGGCCTGCTGGCCGGCGGGGATGTCGGCGAGAAGCGTCGTGTCGGAGGCGGTGGCCTCGAAGTTGTCGTTCGAGGCAGCGGCGGGGCTGCCCGCGGCAACGCCGACGACGGCGCCAACGGTGGTGACCGCAGTGGCAGACGCCACCGCGAATCCCCGGACCGAGATCCGGCTCACACGGTTTCCTTCCAGCAGCGTCCGCACGGGTGACCTCGCGGACGCAATCGTGCCCCTGGCTCTCTCCTCCCAACTACTGGGCCACGGGAGGAACTGACCCGATGGGCAACTCCCCTGCGGGAAGTGCCGCGTGATGCGCGGGCGGCATACGGCTCAGCTATTGAGTTGCGTGGGTACGGAGGTACCCGGGGTACAGGGGTGCCGTATGCGGGGCCTGACGGATGCAAGACTCTGCCGGAAGCCGATGCCGCGAGGCAATTCCCCGTTGCGTGTGAAACCTCACACCCCGTTCACCCCAGTAGTTTTTCCCAATCCCGCCCACGAAAAGGCGCCGCCCGGCTAGGCTGCTGCGCTTGCCGGACGGCGCCAACTGGTGCGTACCGCTTCAGATGGAGACGTCCTCCAGCATTTCGGTCACCAGGGCGGCGATCTGCGATCGCTCGGACCGGGTGAGGGTGACATGCGCGAACAACGGGTGCCCCTTCAGCTTCTCGACGACCGCCACGACACCGTCGTACCGACCGACCCTCAAGTTGTCGCGCTGGGCCACGTCATGAGTGAGCACCACCCTCGAATTGGCCCCGATCCTGGACAGAACGGTCAGCAGGACGTTCCGTTCCAGTGACTGCGCCTCGTCCACGATCACGAAGGCGTCGTGCAGCGAGCGTCCCCGGATGTGGGTGAGCGGCAGGACTTCGAGCATGCCGCGCGAGGTGACCTCCTCGATCACCTCACGGCTCGTCACCGCGGACAGTGTGTCGAAGACGGCCTGGGCCCAGGGGCCCATCTTCTCGGCCTCGGAGCCCGGCAGATAGCCGAGTTCCTGCCCGCCGACCGCGTACAGCGGCCGGAAGACCATCACCTTCTTGTGCTGCCTGCGCTCCAGGACGGCTTCGAGGCCCGCGCAGAGCGCCAGCGCCGACTTGCCCGTACCGGCCCGGCCGCCCATCGAGATGATCCCGATCTCGGGGTCGAGCAGCAGGTCCAGCGCGATCCGCTGCTCGGCGCTGCGGCCGTGGATGCCGAACGCCTCGCGGTCGCCCCGCACCAGCTTGACGTTGCCGTCCGGCGAGACCCGCCCGAGCGCCTTGCCGCGCTCGGAGAGCAGCACGAGCCCGGTGTGGACGGGAAGTCCGGCGGCCTCCGGAACGTAGAGCGTCTCCTCCTCGAACAGCAGGTCCACCTGCTCGCCGCTGAGCGGCAGTTCGGCCATTCCGGTCCAGCCGGAGTCGGTGATGGCCAGCTCGGCGCGGTACTCCTCGGCGAGCAGGCCGACCGACGACGCCTTGATCCGCAGCGGCAGGTCCTTGGACACGACCGTGACGTCGTATCCCTCCGCCTGGAGGTTGCGTGCGACGGCGAGGATCCGGGAGTCGTTGTCCCCCAACCTGTAGCCGGCGGGCAGGACGCCGGGATCGGAATGGTTCAGCTCGACACGGAGGGTGCCGCCTAGCTCGCCCATCGGGATGGGGGCGTCGAGACGTCCGTACCGGACCCGGAAGTCGTCGAGCAGGCGCAGGGCCTGCCGGGCGAAGTAACCGAGCTCGGGATGGTGCCTCTTGGCCTCCAGCTCCGTGACCACGACGATGGGGAGCACCACTTCGTGCTCCTCGAACCGGGTCATCGCGTTGGGGTCGGCCAGCAGGACGCTGGTGTCGAGGACGTAGGTGCGCCGGTCGGGCATGCGGCGCTTTGTGCTGGTCACCACGGAAGGACGTACCCCCTCTTAAGAGGCGCATGAGATCGGGGTGCGACGGCGTCGCGGAAACGGGGACCGGGCTTCGACCGCGCTGCGCGGGCCGAGCTCCGGCCCTCCACGTCGCCCGCGCGCGGTGCGCGGTCGTCCTGGTGCAAAGGGCCTCCCGGGCGGGCGGCGTTGCTGCCGCCCACTGAGATACGACATCCGTGGACCGGACATCGACCTGGGTGGGTTATGCCCTCGAACAAGCGAAGCCATGCCCCGTCATATGCCCGGAGTTCCCGCCGGGGCCCCGCCCCAGACCCCGTATCGCGCGTTGAGGCCGCCGCTCCGGGGCTCCGCCCCAGACCCCGTTCGCGCCTGAACGGCGCTCGTCCTCAAACTCCCCCAAGGCCTTAAGGGCCAGGGGGGACCCCCATGACGGGCTGAAGATGCCCATGCCGCCCAGCACCAGCGCTGCCAGGGGCGCGGGGAACTGCGCGAGCAACCACGGACTGCGGGCAGCGACAAGCCGGACGGGAGCACACGAGCCCGTCCGGCGTTTGAGGACAAAAGGGGGGTCAGAAAGAGGACCCAGACCTCACGTGCCGTACCTCCGGTGCCGCGCCGCGTAGTCCCGCAGCGCACGCAGGAAGTCGACCTTGCGGAACGCGGGCCAGAACACTTCGCAGAAGTAGTACTCGGAGTGCGCGGACTGCCAGAGCATGAATCCGGAGAGGCGCTGCTCGCCACTGGTACGGATCACCAGGTCGGGATCGGGCTGCCCCCGCGTGTACAGGTGCTCCGAGATGTGCTCGACGTCGACGATCTCGGCGAGCTCCTCGAAGGACGTGCCCTTCGCCGAGTGCTCAAGGAGCAGCGAGCGCACCGCGTCCGCGATCTCCTGCCGCCCGCCGTAGCCGACGGCGACGTTGACCAGTATCCCGTCGATGTCGTGCGTGGCCTGTTCGGCCTCCTTGAGCACGGCCTGCGTGTGCCCGGGCAGCAGGTCCGCGTTGCCGACGTGGTGCACGCGCCAGCGCCCGTCCGCCGCCAAGTCCCGCACCGCGTCCTCGATGATGCCGAGCAGCGGGATCAACTGGTCCTCGGGGCGGTCCAGGTTGTCGGTGGAGAGCAGCCAGAGGGTGACGACCTCGACATCGGTCTCGGCGCACCAGCCGAGCAGCTCCTGGATCTTGCTGGCACCGGCCTGGTGGCCCTGCTCGGGGCTGCGGGCCGAGGCCTTGGCCCAGCGCCGGTTGCCGTCCAGGATGACACCGATGTGCTTGGGCACCTGGTCGTGGTCGAGGCGGCCTTCCACCCGGCGCGCATAGAGCCTGTACACCAGGTCGCGCAAACTCACCGATTCCACCCTCTCGTTGCCTTCCGGGGGCCCGCCGCCGCCCCGCACACCGGCCGCCCCAGGGAAAGCACAGTACTGCGGACGGGCGACGGCGGCCCAACTCGGTCTGTCACAAGTCCGTGATAAGCAGGGAAACGTGACTGAATCGCTCCGCTTCCTCGCAGCCCCGGACCGCTACGACTCCATGGAGTACCGCAGGACCGGCCGCAGCGGCCTCAAGCTCCCCGCCGTCTCGCTCGGCCTGTGGCACAACTTCGGCGACGACCGCGCCCTGGACTCCCAGCGCGCCATCCTGCGCCGCGCCTTCGACCTCGGGGTCACCCACTTCGACCTGGCCAACAACTACGGCCCGCCGGCCGGCTCCGCCGAGCTGAACTTCGGGAAGATTTTCGGCCAGGACTTCGCCCCGTACCGGGACGAGCTCGTCATCTCCACCAAGGCCGGCTATCTGATGCACCCCGGCCCGTACGGCGAGTGGGGTTCGCGCAAGTACCTGCTGTCCTCGCTCGACGCCTCGCTGAACCGCATGGGCCTGGACTACGTCGACATCTTCTACTCGCACCGCTTCGACCCGGAGACGCCCCTGGAGGAGACGATGGGCGCGCTCGCGTCCGCCGTCCAGCAGGGCAAGGCGCTGTACGTCGGCGTCTCCTCGTACAACAGTGAGCAGACCGCCGAGGCCGCCCGGCTGCTCAAGGAGATGGGCGTCCCGGCCCTGATCCACCAGCCGTCGTACTCGATGATCAACCGCTGGACGGAGGAGGACGGGCTGCTCGACACCCTGGAGGCGGCCGGCATGGGCTGCATCTCCTTCGTGCCGCTCGCCCAGGGCCTGCTCACCAACAAGTACCTCAAGGGCATCCCGGAGGGCTCCCGCGCCACCCAGGGCAAGTCCCTGGACCCGGGTCTGCTGAGCGACGAGGTCGTACGCCGCCTGAACGGGCTGAACGACATCGCCTCGCGGCGCGGCCAGTCGCTGGCGCAGCTGGCGCTGGCCTGGGTGCTGCGCGATCCGCGGATGACGTCGGCGCTGATCGGCGCGTCCAGCGTCAGGCAGCTGGAGGAGAACGTGGCGGCGCTGGCCGGACCGGCGCTCACGGACGCGGAGCTGAAGGAGATCGACACCTTCGCCGTGGACACCGCGGGCACCAACATCTGGGCCGACCGCGGCTGAGGCGGATGAGGAGGAGGGGCTTCGGCCGTCGGGACGCGGTGGTCCGGGCCTGGCGGAGCCCCGGGAAAGAAAAAACGGGCCGGTCCGTGGGGGGGATACGGACCGGCCCGAGGGGGGGTTTCCACCATAACCCTTCGTAAGTGGTGCTGGGCGCCACGGCGCTCCGGAACTACGCTCCGAAACCGGGCCGGTACGCCTTGGCGGTCCCTCGCAGGGGTGATGCCAACCCCTCGCCTTTCCTTGACCGTGCAGGTCAGAGGGGTCGCGGCGCCCTCGGCATCTCTCCCGGCGACGGATATCGCGGCGGAAAATCCGTTCCGGCCGCGCGTCACCCCACTGGGTCAAGGCGACGGCGCCCCGTGACCGTCCGGTGTCACCGTGTACGCGGCGGAGCCCCGGGTCGCCCGCTCCCGGCGCGGCGCAGCAGTGAGACGCCGTCCGCCTCCGCCACCCGTACGTACCCGTACTTCGCGAGCGCCAGCGCGTACTCCTGCTCCTGGCGGGGGGCCGGGTAGGGCCAGGTGCCGGGCGGGTAGGGCCAGGACTCCGGGGGCACCCGGTCGTAGGCGATCCACTGCGCCGTCGGACGCGGGACGGGCCCGTCGGTCGAGTACAGCGTCCAGTGCACCGGGTAGGTCGGGAAGAGGACGGCGGTGGTGCGCGAAGTCAGTTGCGGGACAAGGCGGTTGGAGGCCGCGACGGTCGCGCCGTCCGGGATCAGGCGGAGCAGTTCGCGCACCGCCGTGACGTGCCGGGTGGTGCGCCAGGTCGACCGGTGGGCGATCTGGGCGAGGGGGAAGGAGGGGACCAGGACCAGCGTCACCCCCAGCACCGTCGCCATCGAGGCGCGCACGTGGCGCCGGGCGAGCGGCTCGCCCGCGGCGGCGTACGGCCGCAGCGCGTCCGTGAGGGCCGCGAAGACCACCGGCATCAGGACGGCCGTGTAGTGGAAGGCGGTCCCCCAGTGGAAGACGTTGGTGGACAGCATCCGCCAGCCGAGCGTGGGCACGGCGATCAGGGCCAGGGGCGAGCGCAGCGCGATGAGCGCGGCCGGCGCGAAGACGAGGACGAGCGTGGTGGCCTTCACCTCGGGCCGTACCGCGTCGAGCGGCGCGAGGGCGAGCGTGGTGAGCAGCGAGTGGTGCGCGGGCGCGAGGTTGGCGGCGTGCGCGTAGGTGCCCGCCGGGTTGAAGAACGGCATCAGGACCTTGAATTCGAGCGCGCTGCCCACGAGGCCGAGCACGGCGGTGGCGATGCCGAGCCGGCGCGGGCCCCGCCAGGCGACGTACGCCCCGATCGCGGCCAGCGTGAGCCCGAGGTCCTCCTTGACGAGCAGCAGCGGCACCGCCCACACGACGGCCCGGCGCCACCGCCTGTTGGCCAGCGCTTCGAGGGCGTAGGAGACGAGCGGGACCGCGAAGCACACCTCGTGGAAGTCGAAGCCGACCGCCGAGGCGATGCCCCAGCTCAGCCCGTACCCGAAGGCGACGACGTGGGCGGCCCGGCGGCCGAGGACCCGCGCGGCCTGCCGGGCGAGCGGCACCACGGCGAGCGCGAGCAGCGCGGCCTGCGCGATCAGCAGGGTGTACGGGGTGGGGAAGAGCCGGTAGAGCGGGGCGAGGACGGCGAGCACGGGGTGGAAGTGGTCGCCGAGGAGGTTGAAGCCGTCGCCGCGCAGCGGGGCGACGGGCGCGTCGAGGTGGGCGTACGCGCGGACGGCCTGCTCGAAGATGCCGAGGTCGTAGCCGGTGGTGCGGACCAGCGCCTGGCGTCGGCCCGAGACGGTCGCGTACAGCAGGAAGAGCGCGGCGGCCCACCCCCACCACAGGAGGGCGGGCCGGCCGATGCGGACACGTGGGATGCGGGAGAGGGTGGGTACGGGCGTGATCGGCGGCTGTGTGCGCCGCCCGACCCTTTGGTCAGCAATTGTCCCCATGCATCCGGATGCTAGGGGTCAGTGGCCGGGCCTCAGGGGCTTGCGCGCCTCGATGAGGAAGCGTGTCGTGTGCGCGACGAAGGGGCCCTCGGCACGGATCTGCTCGTCGAGGGCCTTCAGCCGGTCGCGGTACTCCTCGACGGTGAAGCCGGGCACCATCCAGATCACCTTGCGCAGGAAGTAGACGACGGCGCCGATGTCGTTGAACTCGGTGCGCAGCTTCTCCAGGCGCAGATCGACGACCTCCAGGCCCGCGTCCTCCGCCTCCTTGCGCGCCTTGCCCGGGTCGCGGCCGCCGCGCACCTCCGGCGGCTGCGGTCCGAGGAAGTACTCGACGAGCTCGAACACGCTGGCCGGGCCCACCTGTTGGGAGAAGTAGGTGCCGCCCGGGGACAGCACGCGGGCGATCTCGGACCACCAGGTGGTGACGGGGTGCCGGCTGACGACGAGGTCGAAGGCTCCGTCGGCGAACGGCAGCGGCGGCTTGTCCTCGTCGGCGACGACCGCCACTCCGCGCGGGTGGAGCAGGCCGGTGGCGCGGGCGACGTTCGGCGCCCAGCCCTCCGTCGCGACGGCGAGCGGCGGCAGCTGGGGCACGGCGGCCAGGACTTCGCCGCCGCCGGTCTGGATGTCGAGGGCGGCGGTGGCCCTGGCCATCCGCCCGGCCATCGCGCGGGCGTACCCCCACGACGGCCGCTCTTCGGTGGCCCGTCCGTCCAGCCAGGAGAAGTCCCAGCCGTCGACGGAGACGGACGCGGCCTCGTCGATCAGTTCCTCGAAGGGGCGGTTGTTGTGATTCCTGATGTTTCGGCCCATGTTGCGGACCCTACGCGGCGGCCCCGTGAGCCACTACCTTTTGTCCATGGGCCGATGGAGGGACGGAACGGGCGAGTTGAGCGTGCTCGACGGCGCCGGGGCGGCCATTCCGCTGGAGATCGCGGCGTCCTACCGGGCCCGCACGCGGGGCCTGCTCGGCCGCGACGGGATCGAGGGCGCACTGCTGCTGACCCCGGCGAGCAGCGTGCACACGTTCCGGATGCGGTTCGCGATCGACGTGGCCCATCTGGACCGCCGGCTGCGCGTGCTCGCGGTCCGCACGATGCGCCCGGGCCGCCTCGGCGCGATCCGGCCGCGCGCCCGGTACGTCCTGGAGGCGGAGGCGGGCGCGATGGCCGGGTGGGGGCTGCGGCCGGGCGCGCGGGTGGTCATCGCGGCGGGGCAGGATCTCAGGACTTGAGCTTGGCCGCCTGCGCAACGGCGAGCTCGGCCGGGATCCGGGGCGTGTCGTCCCCGGTGACGTCGACGGCGCAATAGGTGACCACGGTCGTCCCGCTGCGCACCACCTGGAAGACCATCGGCACGGGGGCGCCCTGCGCGACGCCCATCAGCTCGTACGCCACCGCCTCGTCGCCCGCCTTCGGCGCGGGCAGCTCCTTGACCTCGGTGAAGACCGACGGCTCCAGGTCGCCGCCCTTGGTCTGGAACCCGTCCGCGCAGGCGCCGATGGCGGTGCGCAGCCGGGCGAGCACGTCGGGGGCCCCGGAGGGATGCGATCCCAGCACCTCGGTGACGACGGTCTGGTCCGACTGCCCGTCCTCGGTCGAATCGACGAGCCGGCGGTAGACGGTCGCGGAGGGCGCGGGCTCGGGCGTGCCGTTGATGACGGACACGAACGGCATGCACTCCGCCTTGACCGTCCTGGAACTGCCGGTCGGCGCGGCGCCCTCCAGCGGCTCGGCCGCGAAGTTCTTGACGTCGCCGGTCGCGAGGGCCGCCGCGCTGAGCTGTTCACTGGTGAGCGCCCCGGCCGCCTTCGCCTTGGGGACGTCGCTCGCGGCCGCGGTGTCGCGCACCGACCCGTCCTCGCCCTTGCCGCCCGCACCACTGGGCCCGCACGCCGCCGCGGCCGCGAGGGCGATCAGACACACCCCAGCCGTCGCCGCACGGCTCCGTACCAGCCTTGGCTTCATACCCAGCACCGTAACAACCACTCCTGTGCGTTGCCTGGGCGCGGAGCGGCCGAATCCGGCGGACCGCCGCCCGGCACCGGCCGGTCACGCCGCTTTCGCCCGCAGGCACCCCGTCCTGCCGTCACCGTTCCGGAGTACCCCGGAACGGCGCCGCGCAACGACGTACGGGCCGGACGGTCAACCCGTCCGGCCCGTACGGGAGTTGAGCCCCTCAGCGCCGGGTCGGGCGAGCGAGTCCGTGCTGCGCGGTCACCGCGTGCGGCGCCGCCGCGGGAAGGCGCGCCGCGGCCGGGGCGCCGGGCGCGAACAGCCCGCTGTAGGCGTCGGTCTGGTTCAGCGGCTGGTTGTCGTTGGCCTCGACGAGGATCGGCCGGACGCCGCCCCCGTCGACGGTCAGACCCTCGT
Source organism: Streptomyces sp. NPDC045846 (assembly GCF_056431605.1). Taxonomy (NCBI): domain Bacteria; kingdom Bacillati; phylum Actinomycetota; class Actinomycetes; order Kitasatosporales; family Streptomycetaceae; genus Streptomyces; species Streptomyces sp. NPDC045846. Next base: position 329,499 of record NZ_JBWKKJ010000007.1, read on the forward strand.
AGTCGCCCAGGAAGTGCCCCCAGCCGGCGTAGGGCGCCTGGAGCCAGTCGAAGACGCCGCTGATCCGCCGCTCGCTCGGGTACTCCTCGCCCCCGCGCGGGAAAGAGAGGAGCCAGGCCGCCGTGGGCAGCGTGGTGGTGTTGCCCGGGGTGAGGTAGCGCAGGTCGTAGTACGTCAGCGACACGGTGCCGTGGGTGTCCACGGCGATGGAGGGGCTGAAGGCGGGAGCGCCGGGCGCCTGGTTGACGCGGGTGGGCCCGGACCAAGTGCGCCCGCCGTCCGTGGAGTGCACGAGCTGGATGGCGTCGTACGCCCCTCCGGTGAACTCGCTCCCCTCGTACGCCACGTACAGCTCGCCGGTCCGCGGGTCGATGGCGGCGTTCGGCAGCCCGGACCCGGCGCGCAGCGCCTTGCTCGCGTCCCCGGGCGCGTTGGGGTCGACCTCGGGGACGGAGGTGTCCACCGCCACCGTCTCGGGCTTGGACCAGGTCCGCGCCTGGTCGTCGGAGCGGACGACGGCGAAGTGCAGATCCGTCGGGGTGCTCGCGGTGACGTCGCTGTACGTCTGCCACTCGAAGAAGTCGTACAGCGTGCCGGTGCGCGGGTCGGGCACGATCACGTTGCCGATGGTCTGCGAGTGCGGCACCACGCTGGTGTCGACGAACGGACGCGCCTTCGACCAGGTGCGGCCCCCGTCCCGCGTGACGGAGAGATACGCCGGGCCGTCGTAGACCGCCCCCGGCCCGCTGGTGACCTGCTGGATCCGGTCCCACACCTGGTAGGCGGTGCCCGGGTGCAGCGGGTCCGCGGTCACGGAGTTCTTGTCGTCGGTGAACGCCGCGTCCGTGTCCTTGATCAGCTCAGTGGTGTTCCGCCACGTCCGGCCGCCGTCGTACGAGGTCGAGGCGGCGACGCCGTTGCGCGGCGTGGTGGAGTCGAAGACGAGCCCACTGGAGTAGGCGGTCCCGTCGGGCCCGAAGCTGACCCAGGCGTCGGACGCCCGCTGGTAGTCGAGACCGCCGGGCGCGCAGTGGGTGTAGGGCAGCGGAATCTGGGTGAAGTGGCGCCCGTCCCGTGAGTAGCTCGCGGAGAGCCCGCGCGCCCCGCCGTTGGACCAGCGGTCCTGCTGGTAGACCCCGATGACGTTGCCCGGATCGCGCGGATTCGCCGAGACGTACGGTTCCACCTCGGCCGAGGGGGAGTTGACCCCGGGGCCGTCCGCCGCGATGTCGCAGGCGGCGTACGGATCCCCGGGCGACACCAGCACGACGGGCTGCCCCGCCGCCTGCCCCGTTCCGGCGACCAGCAGCAACAACGCCGCCGAGGTGAACCCCAACAGCCCTGCTCTGCACCGCAGTTGTGCACGTACACGCATGTAGACCCCCCATGGTCCATGGCTGATGCGCCTGCGACGTTCCCGGGTGGTGCCTGGTGACTCTGTGCGCGGGCGACTCTATGGACACGCAGGGCGGGCGGAGGGACCTTTGGGGCACTCTTTGAAGAGGCTGGACCTAGCCGCTGCTCCGGGTGAAGCTGACCTCCACCCGCCGGTTCTTCTTGCGGCCGTCCTCCGTCGAGTTGTCGGAGATCGGGTAGTCCTCGGCGTAACCCCGGATCTCGAAGGTGACGTCGGGGCCCAGCGAGAGGGAGAGCGCCTTCTGCACGGCGTCGGCGCGCTCCTTCGACAGGACCACGCCGTGCTCGTGCGTGCCCAGGTTGTCCGTGAAGCCGAACACCCGCACGCTGGTCGCCTTCTGCTTCTTGACCTCCGCGGCGATGCCCTGGATGCGGTCGTTCGCGTCCGGCGACAGGGCCGCGCTGTCCATCGCGAACAGCACCTCGGCCTGCAACGCGAACGTCACGCTCGTATTGGTGTCAGACCGCCGCTCCTCGCCGCCCTGGTCCTCGACGATCGACTTGATGTCCAGCACCTTCGGCGCCGCGAGCGTGCCGCCCTCGGGGAGCTTCAGGTTCGGCGAGGTCGCGTCGACCTTCATCGAGGGGTCGCTCGTCGCCTCGGTGCCGGGCAGCGGCGGACTGCTCGGCGTCTCGTCGGCGTACGCGGCGGTGGCGCCGGCGGTCAGCACGAGCGCGGCGGCGACCACCACGGCCGCGTGCCTGGTCCTGGTCACGGTTCTGGTCATCGTTCTGGTCATGGCGTGATCACCCGGAGACGGGGACGGTCATGGTGGGGAAGGTCGGCAGCTGGAAGTCGACGTCCTTGGTGCCGTTGGGTGGGGCGGGGAACTGGGCGAAGAAGGGGACGGTCTGGCCCGCGTCCACGCTGGAAATCCCCATGGTGCACAGGCATTTGCCCCCCGTGTCGCGCAGCACGTAGTAGCGCTTCTTGCCCACCTTGTCCACGAGGGTCGCCCCCGCAACGGAGTCGCCGCTGGCGAGGACGTCCCGTTCGCTCCCGGCCCAGGCGCTCGTGTGATTGAAGTTCTCGCTGCCCGAATTCCTGAACTGCCCCGAGACGGTGATGAATCCACCCGCGTCACGGGCCACGCTGTTGACCGTGAGGACGACTCCCCCCTGCCCGGTGGCCTCCGCCAGTTTGACGGCGGGATTCTTGGAGGATGACCCGTCCGGCTGCTGAGCCGTCCCGGACGAGGCCGACTTCGACTGCCCGGAGCTGCCGGCGGTCGTCTTGTTGTCCTTACCGCTGTCTCCGCATCCGGCCACGGTGAGCGCCACGGCGACCGCCATCGCTGCCGCCAAGGCCCCCCTCCGGGCCTTCAACGCATGCCGAACAGTCATAGGTCCATTCCTCTGCTCATCGCTCGCAGTCAGTCGACCAATTTCACGGTGAAGATCTTTTCCAGGTCAGGCAGGGGATCGACGGGCATGTCCTTGCCATCGCAGGTGATGGTTACGGGCTCTGATGGCGTCGGGCCGACGGAACCACCAATGGGCGGGACATCACATCGAAGCTCGATCACGGCCGTGGCGTCGGCTGTGGCGTGGTCCTGCTCGGTACCCGGGATGACCGACTTTCCCACTGTGTAGCGCGTCTCGACACCCACGGTGAACTTGAACTGCCCGGCGCGACCGGGGTGAGGGTTCCACCGCGACTCCAGCAGATCGGAGTGGTTCTTCGCGGCGTAGTTCACCGCCTCAGCATGTGCACGGGCGATGGCGGTCTCGTCATTGAAGATGTCGCCCAGTCCGCCGGGGGTCTTGAGCGCCGCCAGGAATTTCGGGGCCAGCTCCTCCCGGGCGCGTTGCGCAGCCGCGAGAGCCGCCGAGTCGGCCGCACCCTGGGCTCCGTTGCGCGTCGCGGATGCCTGACCGACCGCGAAGAAGGCGAACGCGAGAAAGAGCAGGCCCGCCACCATCACGACATAGATGGGGAAGGCCTGCCCTCGGTCCTCGCGGAGGGTTGTACTCAGCCGCCGGCCTTGACCTTGTCGATCTGGTCCTTGATGCGATCGGTGATCTTGTTGCCGATCCCCGTGGCCATGATCCCCGCGATGATCGCCACCACCACCAGAATGATCCCCAGGTACTCGAACGAGGTCTGCCCCCGGTCGCGGCCCCCCGCGGCGTACCGGTGCCGGATTCGGGTGATCGCCGTGTCCCTCCAGCCGCTCACCCGCATCTGCGCAGCGACGGCGGTCCTCAGCAGCGTGTCCTGCGGCATGTCGCGGCTCTCCTCCGGTTGCGGCATCGCGTACGTCACCCGGAACGTAGGCCGGGGGTTCGGGGGTCGCCGAGGGCCCAGGGGCCCAAATCCGGGCCCAGAGGCGGGGGTTACGCATGGCTCACCCCCAGCCAGCGGGCGATCGCCTCGCTGCGGGTCGTGCTCCGCAGCTTGGCGAAGATGCGGTTGATGTGGTTCTTGACCGTCTTCTCGCTGATGAAGCACGTGGCCGCGATTTGCTGATTGCTCATGCCCGCCGCGATCAACTCCATCACCTCGGCCTCCCGCGAACTCAGCCTGAAATCTTCCCTGTTGCGCATGGACACTGCTCGCTGTGCAGTTGAAGACTGTGCCACAACCGATTGCAGTTGCGAAAGAGATGGGACAGAAGTCGCAGGTCGCGGGTCCGGCCGCTCGCGCAGATGGGCGAGGAGGGCGTTCGCCGCCGTGGCGGTGAAGACGGGGCGGCCCTCCCTCGTCGCCCGTACCGCCGCGATCAGTTCGTCGGCCGTGAACTCGCCGTGGACCAGATAGCCCCCGGCGCCCAGCCGCAGCGCCTCCCGCACGACCTCGCTCTCCCTGCTGTACGTCAGCATCATGACGGGGGCGAGCCCCACCAGGTGGGGCAGCGCCGCGATGCCGTCGACGCCCGGCATGCGGACGTCCAGCAGGATCACGTCCGGGCGGTGGCGCACCGCCGCCTCGTACGCCTCGCGGCCGTCGACGGCCTCCGCGGCGACCTCGATGTCGTGGCGCCCGTGCAGCAGCGCGGCGAGGCCCGCCCGTACGACCGGGTTGTCGTCCGCGATCACGATCCGCAGCGGCCGGGCCGGGCCGGGCACCCCGCCCGTGCGCTCCGGGCCCAGCGCGGACGGGCACGCCGAGGTGTGCTGCGGGACGTGGCCCGGGGCCCGGTCCCGCCGCGCCCGCTGCTGGCCCGGGCCGTACGCGATGTCGTCCGGCATGACACCCCCTCTCAAGGAGTCCATGGGGTCGAAGGAGCGGGCAACGGGCCCGCGCCCAGGGGGAGTTCCACGCGGACCTCCGTGCCGCTCGGCGCCGCCCCGCGGCCCACTCTGATGCGGGCCCCGATCGCGGCGGCCCGCTCCACCATGCCCACCAGGCCGAAGTGGCCGGTGCGCTTCAGGTCGTCCAGGGTCGTGCCGGGCGGCAGGCCCCGGCCGTCGTCGCGGATGCCGAGGCGGAACATCGTGCCCTCGACGCCCGCCGACACCTCGATGCCGGTCGCCTCGGCGTGCCGGTGCGCGTTGTCCATCGCCTCACTCGCGATCGTGACCAGATGCCGGGCCACCGCCGCCGGGACGGCAGGTACCGGGCCGCCCCCTAGGTCGGTCCACCCCACCCGCATCCCGGTTCGGTCGGTGAAGTCCCGCACTGCCGCCGCCAGTTCCTGGATCAGATCCACCGTTCCGGGGGCCCGCCTCAGGTCCGCCAGCAGGGCCCGGGACTCGGCTGCGGCCCTGCGGGCGGAGCGGGCCACCAGCTCGGCCCGCTGGCGCACCGTGAGCGGGTCCATGCGGTCGGCCGACGCGGCCAGGCCGTCGGCCGCCAGGGCCAGGCCGTGCAGGGTCTTGGCCACCGAGTCGTGCATGTCCCGTGCGAGCCGCGCCCGCTCCTCCTCCACGGCGTCGTGCACGGCCAGCCGCGCCCGGGTCTCCGTGAGGGCCTGGCTCGCCGCGCCGAAGCGGAACAGGAGGTTGCGGATCGTCACCCCCACCGCGCCCGCGATCACGCAGAAGCCGGGGAGCAGCAGGGCGGATGCGTCGGACAGTTGGTGGCGGGGGCCCGTCGCGTACACCACCGTCAGGATCGTGACCTGGAGGCCCGCGAAGACGCCCGCGCCGCGCCAGCCGTACACCAGGCCCGCGAGCAGCGGGGTGCAGATGGTGACGTAGCCGAGCGGGGACTCCGGGGTCGCGGTGACCAGCAGGAGCGCGCCGAACACGGCGTCCACGGCCAGCAGCCAGGGGTGGCGCAGAAGCTGCGGGCCGAAGCGCTCCCAGTCGCGGAACAGGACGTACGAGCCCATGAAGGTGACCAGGACCGCCGCCCCTATCAGCAGGCCGGGGGCGCCCTTGGCCGCGCCCGCGAGCGCGAAGGGAGCGCCTGTCGCGATCATCGCCAGGCGGAATCCGAACACCTGGCGGCACATCGCCTGGAGCGCGTTGATCTGGAGGGTGAGGGTGGGGGGCGGCAGGGTCCCGGTCGCCTTCCGGCTCGACATCCTCAACGCCCCTGTTCCAAAAGCTAATTGGAGTGTCACTTGGGGCCTCCCAGGAAGCCGCCGAAGTCCAGGTTCGCGCCGTACACGAAGCCCACGCTGAGCAGGATCAGCGTGCCCGGCAGCAGGAAGGTCGTCACCGCGAAGGTGGCCTTGGGGACCGCTCGGGCCGCCTTGCGGCGGGCGTTCTGCGCGTCGGTGCGGCGCATGTCGGCGGCGATCGCGATCAGGGTGTCGACGATCGGCGCGCCCAGCTCCTCGCCCTGCTGGAGCGCGGTCACGAACATCGCGACCTGCTCGGAGTCGTTGCGCCTGCGCAGTTCCTCGAAGGCCTGGCGGCGACTGACGCCCATGTCCATCTGGCGCAGGGTGATGCGCAGCTCGTCGGCCCAGGGCCCCTCGTACTTGTCGGCCACCCGGTCCAGGGCCTGGCGGAAGCCGAGCCCCGCGCTGACGACCACGGCGAGTACGTCCAGGAAGTCGGGCAGGGTGCGTTCGATGTGGTCGCGGCGGATCCGGACGGCCGACCAGATGCCGACCTCCACCCAGAACAGGGCGAAGGCCACCATCAGCAGGGCGATGATCCAGTGGCCGCCGAGCAGCATGACGAACGCGGCCAGAGCGCCGAGGATCCCGTACACCGCGCGGCGGGCCGCGTACCGGTCGATGGTGAGGCCGCCCGGGTTTCCCGCGAGGTCGATCCTGCGGCGCTTCCGGTTGACCCGCTCGGGGCCCATCATCCGCAGCACGGCGGGCGCCCAGCGCATGCCGAGCCGGTCGACGGCCGAGCCGACGGCCGTGGTGCGGGTCGCCCCGACCTCCAGGGCCACCGCGAGGTCGCTCGGGAGCTTCACCTCGGCCCGGTACATGCGGATGCCGAGGAACATCCCGTACACGCTCAGGCCCATCAGGGCCGCGAAGAGCAGTCCCATGGTCCGGCTCACTCCCCTCTCTCCGGTCGGCTGTGCGGGCTCGTACGCCGATGCCCGTACCCGTGCTGCCGGGTCATACGTCGATGCGGGACAGGCGGCGGACCACGAAGAACCCGAGGGCGTACAGGGCGATCGACACGAGGACGGCCGCCTGGCCGAGCAGGGCTCCCGTCATGCGGTCGAGCGCGCCGGGCATCACCGCGTTCAGCATGAGCAGCGCGGCCATCCCGAAGCCGGGGACGGCGTACGCGGTGACCGTCACCTGGGCCAGCGTGGTGCGCACCTCGCGCCGGGTCTCCTTGCGCTCCTCCAGGGTCGTGGTGAGGTTGCGCAGCGAGCTGACCACGGTGCCGCCCGCGCGGTTGGACAGCACCAACGTCGTCACCAGGACGACCAGTTCGCGCGAGGGGAGCCGGTCCGCGAGCTCGCCGAGCGCGTCGTCGAGGGACTCCCCCATCGCGAGCCGGTCGGTGACCCGGGCCAGCTCCTCGCCCGCCGGTGCCTCCATCTCCTCGGCCGCCATCGCGATCGCCGTGCGCAGCGCGAGTCCGGCCTGCGTGGCGTTGGCGAGGATGCGGGACATCTCGGGGAGCTGGTTGATGAACCGCTCGATGCGTTTCTGGCGCTGCCAGTTCAGGAACGAGTTGGCGCCCCACAGCCCGGCGAGTCCCGCGATGGGCCCGAAGAACGCGGCCAGCACGGACGCGGCGATCAGCCACAGGGCGGCCACCCCGGCCAGCATGTACACGAAGAACTCGCCGGGGGTGAGGTCGAGGCCGGTGGCGGCCAGCTTCAGTTCGATGCGGCGGCCCAGTGTCGTGCCGCGCAGCCTGCGGTCCACGCCCTGGAACGGGCGGTGCCGGCCCGTCGCGGCCGGGGCGCCCGGGTTGCTGAGCCGGTCGATGAGGGCTTCGCGCTGGGCGCGGCCCGCACCGTAGGAGCGCAGCCCCAGGACCGCCAGCACCCCGGCGAGCAGGGTGACGCCGAGCGTGAGGAAGGAGAGGTTCATCTGCGCGTTCCCTGTCGGTTGTCGTGGGCGGGCCCGGGGGCCCGGCGGACTCAGTTGGCGTGGCGGACGGTGAGCTGTTCGGCGTGCGCGGCGACTCCGTACGCCTGCGGGACGGGCTGGTTGGCGAGGTAGAGGCGGTCGGCCACGCGGCGGGGCAGCGGGAAGTAGTGGAAGCGGCCGTGGATGCGGCCGTCGGCGGCCATCGGCTGGGCGTCGAAACGGCAGACGGTGGTGATGCGGTACGGGTCGCGGCCGTGCGATTCGAGGATCGCGATCTCGGTGATCTTGCGGGCGCCGTCGGCGTGGCGGGTGAGCTGGACGATGACGTCGACGGCCGAGTTGATCTGGTCGTGCAGCGCCTCGAAGGGGACCTCCACCTCGGACATCGACGCCAGCGTCTGGAGCCGCATCAGGGCGTCCTCGGCGCTGTTGGCGTGCACGGTGGCGAGCGATCCGTCGTGGCCGGTGGACATCGCCTGGAGCATGTCGAGGGACTCGCCGCCACGGACCTCGCCGACGACGATCCGGTCGGGGCGCATGCGCAGCGAGTTGCGGACGAGGTCGCGGATGGAGACGTGGCCCTTGCCCTCCACGTTGGGCGGCCGCGACTCCAGGCGGATGACGTGGGCCTGCTGGAGCTGGAGTTCGGCGGAGTCCTCGATGGTGATGATGCGCTCGTACGGCGGGATGAGCCCCGAGAGGGCGTTGAGGAGCGTGGTCTTGCCGGTGCCGGTGGCCCCCGACACGATGATGTTGAACCGGGCCTGCACGAGCCCGGCGAGCAGCAGCAGCATGTGCTCGTCGAGCGAGCCGAACGTGATCATCTCCTGGAGCGTGAACGACCTCGGGAAGCGGCGGATGGTGAGCGTCGCGCCGGTCAGCGAGAGCGGCGGGATGATCACGTTGACCCGCTCGCCGGACGGCAGCCGGGCGTCCACCATCGGGTTCGACTCGTCCACGCGCCGGTTGACGGTCGACACGATCCGCTCGATGGTCTGCATCAGCTGCTCGTGCGAGGCGAACCGGAGCGGCAGCTGCTCCACCCGGCCGCCGCGCTCGACGAAGATCTGGTCGGGGCCGTTGACCATGATCTCGGTGATGGAGGCGTCTTCGAGGAGCGGTTCGAGGATGCCGAGACCGAGCGCCTCGTCGACCACCCGGCGGATCAGCTGGGCCCGCTCGGCCGTGGAGAGCACCGGCCCCTCGCGGCTGATGATGTGCCCGAGCACCCGCTCCAGGCGGGCCCGGCGCTCGGAGGCGGCCAGCGAGGACATCTCCGCGAGGTCGATCTCCTCCAGGAGCTTGGCCCGGTAGGAGGCGACCAGGTGGCCGTCCTCCCGGCCGGGGCCGGTCTCCTCGGGGGCGGCGATGCGGGCCCGCAGACTCATGTCTCGTCTCCAGTCGTCTCGGGTCAGTTCCGGTGCCGCAGTTTCGGCATGGTGGAGGTGCGGGTGGCGGTGCCGAAGAAGCCGTCGCCGAGGCCGGGGATGACGCTGGGGATCTTGATGGTCACCGTGTACGTCACCCCGTCCCCCCCACCCCCGGCAGGCGAGACGTCCGGCTTGAGCCAGCCGCTGACCGCCGCCGTGCCGGCGGCCACAGGGTCCAGCCTCGCCTCGCCGGGTCTCGGCTCGTCCAGACTCGCCGCCCGGGCCGCCGCCCGCGCCCCCGTGCCCGCCTGGTTCGCGGCGTACGCGGCGACCCCGAGCTGGATGGCCGCGAGCCCGACGAGCAGCAGGATGGCGACGAACCCGATGTACTCCAGGGCGACTTGGCCCCGGTCGCGCTCTCGGTGCGGAGGCATGCGCACGGCTCAGCGCTCCTTCACGTGGGCTGCGGTGCCGGAGACGGGGAAGCCGTTGAGGACGCCCGGGATCAGGATGGGGACCTTGAGGGTGACGGTGACCCGGTACATGCCGCCGCCATCGCCGGGGCAGGCCGGATCGGCTTCGAAGGACGACGGGACCTCGCGCAGCGCCGCCGTCCGGCACGCGCCCACCGCGTCCCCCTCCGCCGCCGCCCCCGCCCGTGCCCCCTCGTCCGCCGCGTTGCCCGCGAGGACGAAGCAGTAGCCGACCAGGGCGCACTGCCACAGCGCGACCAGGAGCAGCAGGATCAGCGGGACCACGCCGATGAACTCGATCACGGTCTGTCCACGGTCCCGCTCGCTCTGGGGAATCCGCATCAGCCGCCCCTGCGCCTGAGGACCAGGCCGGAGCCCCGGGCGGCCCGCGCCTTCGCCCGGCCCTCGGGGGCTTTGAGCAGGCCGAGTTCGCCAGCCAGCGCCCACACGGCCTGTCTGACGGTGCTCTTGCTGTCGAGGTCGTGGAGGCGGCCCGCGTCGACGGCCGCCTGGAGCTCCTTGAAGTGGGCGGGGACCGAGGTCTGGGCGACCCGGGTGCCGGTGATCTTCTGGACGAGCGGGGGCTGGATCTCGGTGTTGCGGGTGTGCCGGTTGACCAGGGTGGTGGTCTCCTCGGCCTTGCGGATCTGGAGCCGGTCCCACATCCGTACGGTGCGCTTGGCGCCGCGTACCGACACGACGTCCGGGGTGGTGACCAGGAGTGCGACGTCGGCCATCTCGACGGCGGCGGCGTTGGCGGCGGTCATCTGGGTGCCGCAGTCCACGACGACGGCCTCGTAGCGGGTGCGCAGGGCGCCGATGATCTGGCGGGCGGCCCGGTCGGTGACCTCCTCGCCGCGTTCGCCCTCGCCGGGTGCGAGCAGCAGGGCGAGGCCGCTCTCGTGGTTGAAGACGGCGTCGGCGAGGACGCGGGGTGAGATGTCGGTGATCGAGGCGAGGTCGGCGATCGAGCGGCGGAACTGCACATCGAGGTAGGAGGCGACGTCGCCCGCCTGGAGGTCCATGTCGAGCAGCACCGTGGTGCGGCCGGACGCCCGTGCGGCCAGGGCGAGTTGGACGGCGACGAGGGTGGTGCCGACGCCGCCCTTGGCGCCGGTGACGGTGGTGACGGTGCCGCCGGGCCCGGTGAAGACGTCGAGGCTCGCGCCCAGGTGACGGCGTACGCCCGCGGACCACTGGGCCGCCGCCTGGACGCGTACCGCCAGCTCCTCGTAGGACAGGGGCAGCGCGACCAGGCCGCGGGCGCCGGAGTCCATGGCGGCGGAGAAGACGGCGGGCCCGGCGTCGGAGGAGATCAGGACGACGCCGACGGCGGGGAAGCGCAGGGCGACCTCGCGGATGAGCTCCAGGGCGGGGGCGGGGCCGATCCGTTCGTGGACGAGGACGACCTCGGGGAGTTCGTCCAGCGACTCCCCCGCCAGTCTGGCGAGGGTGTCGAGGAGCTGGGTGGAGTCGCCGACGGGGACGGCGGGTTCGGCGTCGGGGAGCTGGCTGAGCAGGGTGGTGACGGAGCGGGCGGCGTCGGCGTCGGCGACGGCCGGAAGGATTCGGGTGGTCATCCGCACCTCACTGGTCCTTTTCGAGCCGGTACGTACGGTCACCGGGCGGGATCGTGCTGTCGCCGTTGCCGCGGCCGACGAGCGCGAGGCGGACATGGGTGGCGAACGACTCGGCGTACGCGACCCGTTGGGCGTCCAGGGTGCTGAGGGCGAAGGTGATCGGGACGGCCTGGGTGGCCTGGTTCTTGTCGGACGCGCTCGGGTTCAGGGCCTGGAGCGAGCCGACGGCGATGACCCGGGCGCCCGCGACGATGAGTTTGGACTCGGGTGTGTCGCCCTGCTTGGTGGCGGCGAAGGTGGCGAAGATGTTGACGGTGTCGTTGCCGTTGATCTTTCCGGCCACCCCGGTCGACGCGTCGATCATGATGGCGATCTCCTGTTCGCCCGGCTTGAGTTGGGGCCGGTCGGTGAACATGCCGTCCTGGAGCAGCGAGCCCTTGGTGAGGTGGGTCGCGGCCATCTTGCCGACCACGTCGGAGAGGTCGGTGACCGCGCCCTGGGAGAGCCACCGTTTGGGCATGCTCGTCTTCGCGAACTGGTCGGCCTTCAGGGTCGCGTAGGCGTCGATGTCGTCCTTGAGCTTGTACGCCGTCACCTCGGGCCCGACCTTGGAGTTCACGTCGCTGATCACCGTGAGCACCCCGGCGAAGGCGCCGAGGGCGCACAGGACCGAGAGGAGGAGAAGGATGATGCCGCGGCGCTGGCGGGAGTTCATTGACCGTACGACCTCGTTCGCTGACGTGGGGCAGAGCGGGCAAGTGGCGGGCTGCTGAGGCGCGGTGGATCAGGGGCCCGGGGCGATGGCGCGGCGGCGTTCGGCCCGGGTGAGGGGCCGGGCGCGGTAGGCGGAGGCGGGGACGGGTCCGAGGGCGGCGGCGCCGTGGGGGGCCTCGTGCTCCTCCTCGGGCGGCTGGGGCGAGGCGCAGAATCCGCAGCGGTCGCCGATGAGCTCCATGGCGCACCAGCGGCACTGTTCGCGCCGAACGGAGGCGACGAGCTGGTAGAGGACGGAGATGTCGGGCAGGTAGGCGGCGAACTCGGTGAGCTTGCCGGTGCCCCACCAGGCGGCCGAGTCGGCGGGCAGCGCGGTTTCCTGCACGGCCTTGACCTGCCAGGCGGGGGCGAGAGTGGTGGTGACCCAGTCGGCGTGGGCGGTGCCCCTCGCCAGCAGGAGGTGGCAGGCGAAGTCGGGCCCGGTGAGGGTGGCGGCGGGGCCGACCTTGACGAGTTGGGGCCTCGGGTGGGCCACGACGGCGAACTGGCTGCCGGGCATCCAGGACTTGGCGTGCGCGGTGAGGCCGACCGGGATGCGCTCCAGGCGGGTGACGGAGTTGAGGACGGCTCCCGCGTGGATGTAGTGCGAGAGCAGCCGGGCGGCCGACGCGATCACTCCGGGGCTGAAGTCACAGACCGAGAGTTGCCTCAACTGCCTTACCAGAAGGGCGAGTCCGAGGGGTGGAAGTTCGGATTTGATCAGGGTGATCCGATCGGTTTCCAGGAGCGACCGAACGGTATGCAGCCGGTGTTCGTGGGCCGGGGAAAGGGATGCCGGATAGCAGGCGATGACGTAACCGTGCTGTTCCAGGAGGCGGTGCATGTCGGCGAGGGCCGAGTCGAGGGGCTGGGCGTCGGGCGACTGGAGCAGCGCCGCGAGCGGCGTCTGCGGGTCGGTCGGCGGCAGCACCAGGTCAGGGCTGGTGACGGCTATCGCGGTCGGCACGTCGCGGGCCCCCGTTCACTGATCGCGGTCGCCGCCATGGGGCCCCCGTTCCGTGCGGACGCGCGAGCCTGTGCGAGCCCCCACGACCGCAACTGATCCCTGCAATTCCCACCTGCCTCAGCACTTTATCCACGACCTACCGGGTGGAGAACCGTCTTCTCCTTTCCTGTGTGCTTCCGCGGCCGGTTTTGGTGCGCATGGGACGGAAGGTGCGTTCGAAGTCGGCCACCGGGGCGGCCGGAATTGATCCTTCGCGCTCGGGGCCGCGCGGCGCCCACCCGGACTTCCGGGTCCGTGCCACAGGTCTTGACAACCCAATTGGTCTGGACCATGTTGTGCCACCAAGGCGCCCCACCCCACTCCCCCTTCCTCCCCACTCCCCTCCCGGAGGCAGCAAGTGAACCGCGCGAGACATGCAAGGCTGGGCCTGGCCGTGGTCGCGGCCGGTGCCCTGTCGATGGCCGGGCTCTCCGGCACCGCACAGGCGGCCGACGTCAACAACGTCAAGAACGCCGGGTTCGAGTCGGGCCTCGGCGGCTGGAGCTGTACGGCGGGCAGCGGCACCACCGTCTCCTCGCCCGTGCACAGCGGGACCGCCGCCCTCAAGGCCACTCCGTCGGGCTCCGACACCGGGCAGTGCGCGCAGACCGTCGCCGTGCGGCCCAACTCCACGTACACGCTCAGCGCCTGGGTGCAGGGCAGTTACGTCTACCTCGGCGCGAGCGGCACCGGCACCACCGACGTCTCCACCTGGACACCGGGCACCGGCAGCGGCTACGGCCAGCTGTCCACGACCTTCACCACCGGGGCCTCGACGACCTCGGTGCAGATCTACACGCACGGCTGGTACGGCCAGCCCGCGTACTACGCCGACGACATCTCCGTGTACGGGCCCGACGGCGGCGGGGGCGGCGACCCCGCGCCGACGATCCCGGCGGCGCCCGGCGGTCTCGCGGTCGGCTCGGTCGGCTCGTCCTCGGTGAACCTGTCGTGGGGCGCGGTGTCCAACGCGACCGGGTACAACGTCTACCAGGGCGGCACCAAGGTGCAGTCGGTGACGGGCAGTTCGGCGACCGTGACCGGGCTGAACGCGTCGACCTCGTACCAGTTCCAGGTGACCGCGACCAACAGCGCGGGCGAGTCCCCGAAGTCGGCGGCCGTGACCGCCACCACCTCGGCCTCCGGCGGCAACCCGGGCGGCGGGAGCGTGCCCAAGCACGCGGTGACCGGCTACTGGCAGAACTTCAACAACGGCGCGACGGTCCAGCGGATCAGCGACGTACCGGCGAACTACGACATCATCGCGGTCGCCTTCGCGGACGCCACGACCACGCCGGGCGCGGTGAGCTTCACGCTCGACACCAACGGGCTCGGCGGTTACACCGTCGACCAGTTCAAGGCGGACATCGCCGCCAAGCACGCGGCGGGCAAGTCGGTGATCATCTCGATCGGCGGCCAGAACGGCACGATCTCAGTGAGCGACGCGACGTCGGCGAACAACTTCGCCAACTCGGTCTACTCGCTGATGCAGACGTACGGCTTCGACGGCGTCGACATCGACCTGGAGAACGGGCTCAACTCCACCTACATGACGCAGGCGCTGAAGTCGCTCTCCGCCAAGGCGGGCAGCAAGCTCGTCATCACGATGGCCCCGCAGACCATCGACATGCAGTCCCCGTCGAACGAGTACTTCAAGACGGCGCTCAACATCAAGGACATCCTGACCGTCGTCAACATGCAGTACTACAACAGCGGTTCGATGAACGGCTGCGACGGCAACGTGTACTCCCAGGGCACGGTCGACTTCCTCACCGCGCTGGCCTGCATCCAGCTCCAGGGCGGTCTCGACCCGTCGCAGGTCGGCCTCGGCCTGCCGGCGTCGACGTCCGGCGCGGGCAGCGGCTACGTCTCGCCGTCGGTGGTCAACGCGGCCCTGGACTGCCTGACCCAGGGCACGAACTGCGGTTCCTTCAAGCCGTCCAGGACGTACCCGACGCTGCGCGGCGCGATGACCTGGTCCACCAACTGGGACGCCAAGTCGGGCAACGCCTGGTCGAGCGCGGTGGGCCCGCACGTCCACGCCCTGCCGTAACCGCACCCCGCACACACAAGCGGCGCCGCCCGCTCCCCCGGGAGGCGCCGCTCGCGTGCCTAGCGGGTCACGGCTTGGGCAGGGTGCAGCCCGCGCGATTCAGGTCGATCTTGTTGCCCGCGCCGATGCAGGGGACGATGATGTACGTCTCCTCGGCGTAGTTGATGCCCTGGCGGACGGTGACGTTGCCGTTCTCGTCGACCTCGCACGGGTTGTTCTCCGTGCAGCTCTCGCCGTCCTCGTTGCCGGTGTTGTTGACCGCGACGACCTTGCCGGTGGCCGTGTCGATGACCGGCGAGCCGGACGTGCCGCCGATGGTGTTGCAGGACGGGGTGTAGCGGACCGAGTCCTTCCAGGTCCAGTCGCCCTCCTTCAGCCGGTAGACGAAGCCGTCCACGTTGCAGCTGTAGGTCCGCTTCCAGTACCCGGAGACGACCTTGATGGCCGAACCCTGCGTCGGATGCGTGTCGTTGAGGGTGAGCGCGCTGATCCCGTACTGGCTCTGGATCTTGGCGTACGTCGTGGTGAGCTGGTAGATCGAGATGTCCGTGTCGGTCATCGTGGCGTACGAGACCTTGCTGGCGCGCAGCGTGGCGACCTTGGAGCCGGACGCGTTGAGCAGCGAGAAGGAGCGCGAGGAGGGCTGGTCGGTGATGACCTCACCGGCGGCGGGGAAACCGGTTTCGAGGCAGTGCCCGTTGGACAGCACGAGCGCGGGGTCGCTCGGCTGCGAGCTGGGCGTACGGATCACGGAGCCCGAACAGTTGCTCAGCGCCACCGTCCCGGCGAAGTTGACCGCCTTGACGGGGGCCGCCTTGCTGTCGGAGACCGGAGCGGCGACGGCGGGCACCGCGCCCGCGGCCGCGAGCAGCAGGGCACTGACGGCGCCGAGTGCGCCGACGAAGGACTTCTTCATGTGGGGGTTCCCTTTTTGAGGGTGCTCGGATGATGAAGGAGTGCTGTTTTGTCATGCGCATTGTTGAGGGTTTCTTGGTCAACGGGCAAGTGGACAAAAGGAGTTGTCCGGGTGTGGCCGGAGCAACCTGCGGAAGGCAACCCCCGCCGGCCACCCCCTGAGTCCGCTAGATCACCAGTCTGAGCACCCCCGCCACCGCGAAGCCCGCCACCGACAGGACGGACTCCAGGACCGTCCAGGACTTCAGGGTGTCGCGTTCGGAGATGCCGAAGTACTTGGCCACCATCCAGAAGCCGCCGTCGTTCACGTGGGAGGCGAAGATCGAGCCCGCCGAGATCGCCATGATGATCAGGGCCAGGTGGGCCTGGGAGTAGCCCGCGCCTTCCACCAGGGGGACCACGATGCCGGCGGTGGTGACGATCGCGACCGTCGCCGAGCCCTGGGCCACGCGCAGGACGACCGAGATCAGCCAGGCCAGGAGGACGACCGGGAGGCCCACGTTGTGGAAGGCGGTGGCCAGGGCGTCCGCGATGCCCGAGGCCTTCAGGACCGCGCCGAAGACGCCGCCCGCGCCGACCACGAGCAGGATGTTGCCGACCGGCTTGAGGGACGAGGTCGACACCGTCTCCAGGGACTTGCGGGACCAGCCGCGCCGGATGCCGAGCAGGTAGTACGCGAGGAGCAGCGCGAGGGTCAGGGCCACGAACGGGTTGCCGAAGAACTCCAGGACCGAGCGGAGGGTCGAAGGGTCGAGGGCGATCGAGGAGAACGTGGCGGCCAGGATCAGGATCAGCGGCGTGCCGATGATGGCCAGGACCGCGCCCAGCGGGGCGGGCTCCTCGCTCGGGGTGACCCCGGCGGCGCGCTGCTCGGCGGCCACCGCGGCCTTGGCCTCCTCGGCGGCCTCCAGCATGTCCTGCGGGACGGCGACGAAGAGGCGCTTGCCGATCCAGGCGGCGTAGCCCCAGGCGGCGAGGACGGACGGGACGCCGACGAGGGCGCCCATCAGGATGACCCAGCCGAGCGAGACGTGGAAGAGGCCGGCCGCGGCCACCGGGCCGGGGTGCGGCGGCAGGAAGGCGTGGGTCATGGAAAGGCCCGCGAGCAGCGGCATGCAGTACAGCAGGATCGACTTGCCGGACCTCTTGGCGGCCGCGTACACGATCGGCGCGAGGACGAAGATGCCGACGTCGAAGAAGACCGGGATGCCGAAGATCAGGCCGGTCAGACCCATGGCCAGGGGTGCCCGCCGCTCGCCGAAGAGGCGGAGCAGGCGGCTGCTCAACACCTCGGCGCCGCCGCTGACTTCGAGGATCGCGCCGAGCATCGTGCCGAGCCCGATGATGATCGCGACGTGCCCGAGGATGCCGCCCATGCCGGACTCGACGACCGAGACGGCGGCCGACTTCTGGACCGTGCCGAAGAGCTCGGTCACCGACAGGCCCGCGCCGAGGCCGACGGCTATGGAGACCGCGAGCAGGGCCACGAACGGCTGGAGTCTGACCTTGATGATCAGGAAGAGCAGCAGGGCGATGCCCAGGACCGCGACGGTCAGCAGACCGGCGGTGCCGCCGACGAGGGGGAGGATGCCGCCCGTGTGGACGGGCGGGGGCGGGGCGGCGGCCGCGACAGCTTGGAACAACATGTGCCAACTCCGTTGTACAGCAGGGGGGTTCCAGGGCAGGGGGGACCGCGGCACGGCGCCCCGGCGGTCCGGGGCGCCGCACCGTGCGGCGGGTCGAGCGGTGGGACTAAGGCGAGCAAGGAACTACGCGTCCAGGACCGCGAGGGCGTCGATCTCGATGAGCAGCCCCGCGGGCAGGCCCACGTACACGGTGGTGCGGGCGGCGGCGGGGGCCTTGAGGCCCTGCTCGTCGAAGTACGCGTTGTAGATCTCGTTCATCTCCGCGAAGTGGTCCACGTCCGTGAGGTAGACGCGCATCATCATCACGTCGTCCCAGCTCGCGCCGCCCTCCTCCAGGATCGCCTTGACGTTGGCGAAGGTCTGGAGGGTCTGTTCGCGCAGGGTGGGGCCCGCCGGGGTGGGCGCCTGGCCCTCGACCGCGGGCAGGAAGCCGACCTGGCCGGCGACCTGGAGGATGTTCCCCTTGCGCACGCCGTGCGAGAACCTGGCGGGCGGGGCGGTGTGCGTGGCGGGGGTGATGGCGGTCTTATCGGTCATCGGAACTTCCTTGTGCGGATGGGGTGTTGGGCGCGGTGCCGGAGTACTCGCGGCTGACGGCTTCCGCGGTGCGGCGCACCTGGGGAAGCAGGGTGAGGAGTTCCTCGGCGGTGACGACGACGTTCGGCGCGGACACCGACATCGCGGCGACGACCTTGCCGTCCGCACCGTGGATGGGGGCCCCGATGCAGTTGATGGACTCCTCGTGACCACCGAGGTCGGTGGCCCAGCCCTGTTCGCGCACCGTCGCCAGCTCCTTGAGGAAGGCGGCGGCGTTGGGCGTCGAACGGGACGTGTAGGTGGGGTAGTCGAGCTTCTCCGCGACGGCGCGGCGCTCGGCCTCCGGGAGGTCGGCGAGGAGCAGCTTGGCCACGGCGGCCACCGTGATGGCGACGGGCTTGCCGATGCGGGAGTACATCCGCACCGGGTAGCGGCTCTCGACCTTGTCGATGTAGAGGACCTCGCCCTCCTCGTACACGGCGAGGTGCACGGTGTGGCCGATCCGCTCGTTGAGGGCGACGAGGTGGGGGTGGGCGATCTCGCGCACGTCCAGGTTCTCGACGGCCTCCTGGGCGAGCGCGAAGAGGCGGGCGCCGAGCCGGTAGCGCTGGTCCTCCTGGCGGTAGACGAGCCCGTGCTCGTGCAGGGTGCGCAGGAGCCGCAGCGCGGTGGACTTGTGCACCCCGAGCCGGTCGGCGACCTGCCCGAGGTCGGCGGGGCCCTGCGCGAGCAGCGGCAGGATGCTCAGCGCCCGGTCGACGGTCTGGCTCATCTCGTACGTACCTCCTGGTCCTCCCCCGTCCACCCGGGGCCGAGACGAAGTCTCCCCCAGGCGGTCTCGTCCAGGGCCACGAGCCGGTCGGCGTGTGCGCGCGCCGGGGGCTGGGTGAGGTCGCCCGGCACGGTGAGCACGGCGGCCGCCATGAGGTGACCGTGCCGGATCCGGTCGCGTACGGGCAGGCCGCGCAGGGTGGCGCTGAGGAACCCGGCGGCGAAGGCGTCGCCCGCGCCCACGGGGGCGACGACGTCGACGACCGGCGGGCGCACGAGGATGCCCACCGTGTCCGCCCGCTCCAGGACGACGGCCCCGCCCCTGCCGAGCTTCACGACCAGGACCTCGGGCTCCGGCAGCGCCTGGCGGATGGCCTCGGCGCCGCGCAGCCCCCACGCCGACTCCGCCTCGTCCTCGCCCACGAAGACGAGGTCCGCGCCGCGGGCCAGGTCGAGCAGCACGCGCGGGCCCGCCGCGTCGCGCCACAGCCCCGGGCGGTAGTTGACGTCGAAGGAGACCAGGGGGCGGCCGGGGCGGCGGGTCAGGAGCTCGCGCATGAGGGCGAGGCAGTCCCCGGAGAGCGCGGCGGTGATGCCGGACAGGTGCAGGACGCGCCCGGCCCACAGGTCCCGGTGGGGCACGGTCGTCGGCGACATCGCGGAGGCGGCCGAGCCGGCGCGGTAGTAGAGCACCTCGTGGCCGTCGGCGGCCCGGTCGTCGGCGGTGCGGAAGTAGATGCCGGTGGGCCGGTCGGGGTCGCGGCGCACGGCGCGCACATCGACCCCGTACGACCCGATGGCCTCGACGAGGTGGTCGCCGAACCCGTCCGCGCCGACCCGGCTGACCCACTTCGCGGTGTGCCCGGCGGCGGCCAGCGCGCAGGCCACGTTGGACTCGGCGCCGCCGATCGTCCGCGCGAAGGCGGGCACGTCGGCGAGGCGGCCCGGGCGGGCGGGCAGGAAGGTGACCATGGACTCGCCGAGGCAGACGACGTCGACAGGGGTGTCGAGGTCCGCGGCGGCTGGGGATCCGGTGGTCACTGCTGGCTCCTCGGTGCTGGGCGGACAGGCTGGTCATTGACCCGGCGTTGGCCCGGATGTTAGACAGCATCAAGCGATATGCGCAATGGGTGTTGCAGAGAATGCAACACCCTTCCGAGGAGGGCGAGGTTTCCGTGGCAGCCACCGATCGCGAAGACAGGCTTGCGGCGCTCGGCGCCGAACGCGTCGACCACCGCTTCAAGGGGCTGCCGCCGGACGCGGACGGCCTCACCGTGGCCGAGCTCGCCGCCGAGCGCCGCTCCCTGTTCACCGGCGGCTTCACCACGCCGGTCCTGACGCTGTCCGCCGAGGCACTGGAGCACAACCTCGCCCTTCTGGAGACGTACGCCGACCGCCACGGCCTGGCCTTCGCGCCGCACGGCAAGACCTCGATGGCGCCGCAGCTCTTCGCCCGGCAGCTCGCGCACGGCGCCTGGGGGATCACCCTGGCCGTGCCCCACCAGGTGCGCGTGGCACGGGCGTTCGGCATCGAGCGGATCTTCCTCGCGAACGAGCTCGTCGACGCGGCCGCGCTGCGCTGGATCGCCGGGGAGCTGGAGCGGGACGAGGCGTTCCGCTTCATCTGCTACGTCGACTCCGTGCGCGGGGTCGAGCTCATGGACGAGGCCCTGCGCGGCCGCACCCGGCCCGTGGACGTGGTGGTCGAGCTCGCGGCGGGCGAGGACGCGCGCACGGGGGTGCGTACGGAGGCCGAGTGCGCCGAGGTCGCCGACGCGGTCGCGGCCACGGACACGCTGCGGCTCGTCGGCGTCGCGGGGTACGAGGGCGAGGTGCCGCGGCCCGACCCGGAGCGGGTGCGGGCCTACCTCGGACGGCTCGTCTCGCTCGCGGTGGACTTCGACCGGGCGGGGCGGTTCGCGACGTCCGGCGTCGAGGAGATCGTGCTCAGCGCGGGGGGCTCCGGATGGTTCGACGCGGTCGCGGACGTGTTCGCCGGTGTTCCCGAACTCTCCCTCCCCGTCCTGAAGTTGCTCCGTTCCGGGGCGTACGTCTCGCACGACTCCGGGCACTACCGCAGGCTGACCCCCTTCAACCGGGTGCCGTCGGAGGGCTCCCTTCGGCCCGCCTTCCGCCTGTGGGCCCAGGTCGTCTCCCGTCCCTCGCCGGAGCGGGCCTTCGTCAACGCGGGGAAGCGGGACGCCGCGTACGACCTCGATCTGCCCGAGGCGCAGGTCGTACGGGACGCGCGGACCGGTGCGGTACGGGACGCCTCCGGCATCTCGGTGACGGGGCTCTCCGACCAGCACGGGTGGCTCCGCACGGAGCCGGGGGTGGAGCTGTCCGTCGGGGACTGGGTGGGGATGGGGCTTTCGCATCCGTGCACGGTGTTCGACAAGTGGGAGCTCGTTCCGCTGGTCGCGGAGGGTGGGGAGGTCACGGATTACCTCCGCACGTACTTCTGACCGCAGCCCCTGGGGCTCCGCCCCAGACCCCGTTCGCGCCTGAACGGCGCTCGTCCTCAATCGCCGGACGGGCTGAAGATGCCAGCACCGGCCCGCACCCGTACCGCCAGGGGCGCGGGGAACTGCGCGAGAAGCGAGCACGGTCCGCACGTCGAACGCAGGCAGGGGCGCGGGGAACTGCGCGAGCGGCCACGCACGGTCCGCGGCTGACGGGGCTCCCCCGGAGGGTTGCGGGAAGGGGCGGGGCGGGGGAAACACCAGCACTGACAAGGAGAGGCAGCATGGACCTGGTCATCCGGGACGCCCGCGTCATCGACGGAAGCGGCGCCCCCTCCTACCCCGCGGACCTCGGCCTCACCGACGGCCGGATCGAGAACATCCGGCGCCGGGGCGAGCCCCCGCTCACCGGAACCCGCACGCTCGACGCCCACGGCCTCGCCCTCGCCCCCGGCTTCATCGACATGCACGCCCACTCCGACCTCGCCCTGCTCCGCGACCCCGACCACAGCGCGAAGGCCGCCCAGGGCGTCACCCTGGAGGTGCTCGGCCAGGACGGGCTCTCGTACGCGCCTGTCGACGACCGCACGCTCGGCGAGGTCCGCCGCGCCATCACCGGGTGGAACGGCGACGGCGGCGACATCGACTTCGACTGGCGCGACGTCGGCGAGTACCTGGACCGCCTGGACCGCGGCATCGCCGTCAACGCCGCCTACCTGATCCCGCAGGGCACCGTGCGGATGTACGCCATGGGGTGGGACGACCGCGCCGCCACACCCCAGGAGCTGGACCGCATGCGGCAGTTGGTGGCGGAGGGGATGGAGCAGGGCGCGGTCGGGATGTCGTCCGGGCTGACGTACACGCCCGGCATGTACGCCCCCGACTCCGAACTCGCCGAGCTCTGCCGGGTCGTGGCGCGCTACGACGGCTACTACTGCCCCCACCACCGCTCCTACGGCGCCGGCGCCCTGGAGGCGTACGGGGAGATGGTGCGGCTCACCCGCGACGCCGGCTGCGCGCTGCACCTCGCCCACGCCACCATGAACTTCGGCGTGAACAAGGGCCGCGCGCCCGAGCTGCTGGCCCTGCTCGACGAGGCCCTGGCCGCCGGGTCCGACATCTCGCTCGACACGTATCCGTACACCCCGGGCTGTACGACGCTCGTCGCGATGCTGCCGAGTTGGGCCAGTGAGGGCGGGCCCGAGGCGATCCTCGCCCGGCTCAGGGACGACACCACCGCCGAGCGCATCCGGCACCACATGGAGGTCGTCGGCGCGGACGGCTGCCACGGGGTGCCCATCGACTGGGCCACCATCGAGATCTCCGGGGTGAGCCACCCGGCGCTCGCGGACCACGTGGGCAGGACCGTCGCCGAGACCGCCGCGCGGCGCGGCGAGGAGCCCTGGGTCACCGCCCGGCGGCTGCTCGTCGAGGACGGGCTCGGCTCCACCATCCTCCAGCACGTCGGCCACGAGGAGAACGTCCAGGCGATCATGCGGCACCGCGTGCACACCGGCGGCAGCGACGGCATCCTCCAGGGCGACAAGCCCCACCCCCGCGCCTACGGCACGTTCCCGCGCTATCTCGGGCACTACGCGCGGGAGTTGGGCATCCTCTCCCTCGAGGAGACCGTCGCCCACCTCACCTCCCGTCCGGCCGCCCGGCTGCGGCTGCCCGACCGGGGCCTGGTCAGCGAGGGCTACCGCGCGGACCTCGTGCTCTTCGACCCGGACACGGTCGCGGCGGGCTCCACCTTCGAGTCGCCGCGCACGCTGCCCGTCGGCATTCCGCACGTCCTGATCGACGGGAAGTTCGTCATCGAGGACGGCACGCGGACCGGTGTGCTCGCGGGCCGTTCGGTGCGCCGGACGCCCGGGGTGCGCTGAGGGCCCCGGTGGACAGTTCGCGCGCCGCCGTCAGATAGACCGTGCGCAGCGGGCCGTAGTCGGCCGAGTAGGCGAGCTGGGTGAGCGCGAGGGCCTGGAGCGCCTTCGCGCTGCGCAGGGCCGCGCCGGGCACGGCGGCGCTCCCCACCACGCGGTCCAGGAGCTCGACCACCTTGTCGTAGTGCGGGGCCGGGGCGTCGTACTCCCGCTGTGCGGCGGCCAGCAGCCCCCGCCAGCGCAGCCGCCCGCGGGACCGGTCGTTCATATCGGCTGCCTCCTGGGGCTCGCGGGCGACGGACGTGACGGCGCCGTTCGGAGTGCGGACGTACGGGACGCTAGGAACACCCCGGCCGACCGCACAACACCCCGATGAGCGGTGTGGCTCATTCCGCGCCGCTCCCCCGTCCCTCACTCCCCCGGCCTGATCCGCACCGACACCTCACCGTCCGCGCCCGTCCCGGAACTCACCCGCAGGACACGGGAC
Organism: Streptomyces sp. NPDC045846; assembly: GCF_056431605.1. Lineage (NCBI taxonomy): Bacteria > Bacillati > Actinomycetota > Actinomycetes > Kitasatosporales > Streptomycetaceae > Streptomyces > Streptomyces sp. NPDC045846. The sequence continues at coordinate 353,261 of NZ_JBWKKJ010000007.1, forward strand.
TTGGCGTCCCAGTCTCCGGCGACCCCGCCCGTGACCACGCCGCCGTGCGGGAAGAACCGGGCGGGCAGGTACACCTCCGTGTCGCCGCGCACCCCCGCCCGCGGCCGCCAGCTCACCGACAGGGTGCGGCTCGCCCCGTCCCAGGCGTACCGGATCGGGTCCCCCGCGATCGCCCTCGGTTCGGGGCGGTCCAGGACCGGCAGGAGCGGGGTGGGCTTGAGGCGCTGGTCCCAAGGGGCCCAGGACCCGGGGTCGTTGGACCAGTACGCCGTGCCCGCGCCCATGTCCTCGGCCCATCGCTCGCACCTTCGCGACGTAGCGCAGGGCGCCGGGGAGGGTGGTGTCGAGACCGTACTCGCCGATGAGCACGGGAGCGCCCAGCCGCCGGGCGGTCTTCTCGGTCTGCTCGCGCCAGGAGACGAGTGTGCGGTCCACCCACGTCTCGGCGTCCCCGGTATAGCCGCCGCCCAGGTCCATCGGCAGCGGATAGAGGTGGGGCGCGTACGCGATATGTGCGTCCGCCCCATCGCCGCGGGGGTCCTTGAGGTACGGGAGGGCGCTCGGCAGGCCCCAGTTGGCGCTCACCGCCTCGGGCTCCAGGAAGATCCAGGAGTCGCGGTCGACCTCGCGGACCGCGGCGATGGTCTGCCGGTAGAGGGCGGCCAGCGGTCCCGCTTCGAAGGCGGGGCCCTGGACGCTGCCGCCGAACGGCTCGTTCATCAGGTCGTAGCCGAGGACGGCCGGGTCGTGGGCGAACCGCGCGGCCACATGGGCCCAGGCGGCGGCGTAGTGGGCGCGCAGATCGCGGCTCGCCCGGCGCGTGCCCCAGAAGTTGTCGAAGGCCCGCACCGTGCCCGGCTCGATGTACTTCAGCTCCCACTGCCCCTGTTCCGCGACCGGCAGACCCTCCGCCTCGGTGGCCCACGCGGGCGCGCCGTTGCCCTTGACGGCGGGGCCGTAGACGTCCTGGTGCAGGTCGAGCATGACGTGCATGCCCCGCGCCCCGTACCAGCGCACGCGCTCGGCGACCTGGGCGAGATAGCCGTCGTCGTACTCGCCGGGCCTCGGCTCGACGGTGCGCCACTGGATGAGCAGGCGGACGAAGTCGGAGCCGAGCGCGTCCGACTCGCGCTGGACGTCGGCCTCCTTGATCCAAGGGAGCCCGTCCGGGCGGGACTTGGCGCTGCTCGCGGTGTTGAGGCCGGTCAGGACGAGGGCGCGGCCCAGGTCGTCGGTGATCCAGCGGTGGCCCGTGGCCGTGTGCGCGGGTCCCGCCCCGGCGGGGCCGACCGCCACCAGAAGGGTGGCGGCGACCGCCAGTGCCGCGCCCGCCGCCGCCCACCCGATCGCCCGTGACGTCCCCCAGAGCCGCATGGCCGGACCCTAAGCGCTCGACGGCGCCTTCAACACCCCTGATGACAGCCAGAGTTGAGAATTGTTCAGCATCTTCTCAACGGCTCCCGGGTGCCCTAGGGTCCGGCCATGCGTCCGCCCAGAATCGAGGCGGCGGTGGCCGCCGTCGCCGGGATGTGCCTGCTGCTCACGCTGCTCCTGGGCCTCACCAGGGTGCTGACCTCGGTCACCGCGCACGAGGGGGCGGTGCTGGTGCCGAGCGCGCTCGGGGCGCCGCTCGCCCTGCCCGCGCTGCGCGCGGTGCCGCTCGGCGGCACGGGCTGGACCCAGCTGCTCTGCGAGGACTTCGCCGCGGCGGTCCTGGTGGCGGTGGCCGCGCTGAGGATGCGGCGCCATCTGCGCCTGCGCCCGGCCGCGGGCCGCGCCCGCCGCCTGCTCGCGGGCTGGACCGCCCTGATCGCGGGCGCGGCGGCGGCCGGGGCGTGGCGGGGCCTGGTGGCGGCCCGGATGGTCGAGGCGGGCCCGGCGGGCTGGCTGCTGTACGGGGCGGCGGGCGCGGTCCTCGGTGCGGCCTGGGGGCTGGCGCTGGGCTGGCTCACGGGGGTGGTGGCCTGGGTCGCCGCCACGGCCTCCGGGCCGTCACGAGGGTCCCGCCCGGGCCGTTGAGGACTCGGGCGGGCTTGAGGTCGGGCGCCCTTCGGGCGAGCACGGGCCCGGGCGGCCGCCCCGAACCGCCGGACGCCATCGGGAAAGGGGCGGGGTGGGGAAGATCTCACCCCGCACGGGCCCGCACCCGCATTTGAAGCCCCGCCACCCGCACGACCACACTTCCCCGGGCCCGGACCCGACCCGCGCATTGCGATGAAAGCCCGCCCCGGTGGCGCCTCACCCCAGCGGACCCAGAACAACGAGGCGCCCCGGGAAACACGGCCGTAAGGTGGCCGTCATGCAGGTGATCCAGTCGACCAAACTCGCCAATGTCTGTTACGAGATCCGGGGCCCGGTGCTCGAGGAGGCCATGCGCCTGGAGGCGGCGGGCCACCGCATCCTCAAGCTGAACACCGGCAACCCGGCGGCCTTCGGCTTCGAGTGCCCGCCCGAGATCCTGGAGGACATCCTCCGCAACCTGGCGGGCGCGCACGGCTACGGCGACGCGAAGGGTCTGCTGTCCGCGCGGCGCGCGGTGATGCAGCACTACCAGACCAAGGGGATCGAGCTCGACGTCGAGGACATCTACCTCGGCAACGGCGTCTCGGAGCTCATCCAGATGTCGATGCAGGCGCTGCTCGACGACGGCGACGAGGTGCTGGTCCCGGCGCCGGACTACCCGCTGTGGACCGCGTCCGTCTCGCTCGCGGGCGGCACCGCGGTGCACTACCGCTGCGACGAGCAGGCCGACTGGATGCCGGACCTCGCCGACATCGAGCGCAAGGTCACCGACCGCACCAAGGCCATCGTCATCATCAACCCGAACAACCCGACGGGCGCGGTGTACGACGACGAGATGCTGCGCGGGCTCACCGAGATCGCCCGCCGCCACAACCTCGTCGTCTGCTCGGACGAGATCTACGACCGCATCCTGTTCGACGGCGCCACCCACACCCCGACCGCGGTGATCGCCCCCGACCTGATGGTGCTCACCTTCAACGGCCTCTCGAAGAACTACCGGGTGGCCGGCTACCGCTCCGGCTGGCTCGCGGTGTGCGGGCCCAAGGCCCACGCCTCCTCGTACATCGAGGGCCTCACCATCCTCGCGAACATGCGGCTGTGCGCGAACATGCCGTCCCAGCACGCGGTGGCCACCGCGCTCGGCGGCCGGCAGTCGATCGACCAGCTGGTGCTGCCGGGCGGGCGGCTCCTGGAGCAGCGGGACACCGCGTACGAGCTGCTCACCCAAATCCCCGGCGTCACCTGCGTGAAGCCGAAGGGCGCCCTGTACCTGTTCCCGCGTCTCGACCCGAACGTCTACAAGGTCAAGGACGACCGGCAGATGGTCCTCGACCTGCTGCGCGCCGAGAAGATCATGGTGGTGCACGGCACCGGGTTCAACTGGCCCGAGCCCGACCACTTCCGGATCGTGACGCTGCCGTCGGCGAAGGACCTGGCGGACGCGGTGACACGGATCGGCACGTTCCTGGAGGGCTACAGCCAGATGTAGCCCGGGCCCCGGGGAGCACACCTGGGCCCGACTCAACTTTAGACAGGATCTAAGCTAGGATGGCTTCCTGAAACGTCCAGGAGGCCATTCCCATGTACGAACCGATCCGCACCAAGTCGGTCCACAGCACGGTGGCCGCCGGCAGCGCCGGTATCCCGCACCGCTCCCGCGAGGACGAGCTCGACATCCAGCTCGCCGGACACCTCTCGGCCCTGCTCGCCGTCACCGACGAGCTCGGGCTCACCGAGGCCGGGGACGCCATCGCGCGGCAGGTGGCCCGGCTGCGCGGCGGTCTGCCGCCGGTCCGGCACGCGGGTCTGAGCCGGGCCGACGCCGACAGCCTGCACGCGCGCGCCCACGCCCTCGCGGGCCGCGCCCTCGTGGTCGCCGCCTCGCGGGCCGACACCGCCGCCGCGATCCTCGCCGCCGAGCGCATGGACGTCCACGCGGCGGCCGCCACCCTCACCGCCGCCTCCTGAGGCGGCCCCTGATCGGCCCCGGTCCGCGAGCCGCGGAGGTCCGCGGACCGGGTGCCACACATCCCCAAGTCGCTTGACGCCGGCCCGACTTGGCGTACGCGAAAAGAGGCCGGCCCCCGGAGCCGTGAGGGGACTCCGGGGGCCGGCCTTCGTGCGCGGCGGGTCACGAGTGACCCCACAGGTCAGGGCGGATGTCGAACCGACCCGCCGCGAACACCTCCGGCCGGGCCAGGACAGGCGGCCGTGACCGGAGGGGGTTCAGCGGGGGCGGTTCAGCCGAGGCGGGACACCAGGGCGCGGTACTCGTCCCACAGCTCCTTGGGCGTGTGGTCGCCGAAGGTGTTGAGGTGCTCGGGGACCAGCGCCGCCTCCTCGCGCCAGACCTCCTTGTCGACCTTGAGCAGGAACTCCAGGTCGGCGTCCGGCAGGTCGAGCCCGTCGGTGTCCAGGGACTCCTTCGTCGGCAGGATGCCGATGGGGGTCTCGACGCCGTCGGCCTTGCCCTCCAGGCGCTCCACGATCCACTTCAGGACGCGGCTGTTCTCGCCGAAGCCGGGCCACACGAACTTGCCCGCGTCGTTCTTGCGGAACCAGTTCACGTAGTAGATCTTCGGCAGCTTCGCGGCGTCCGCGGAGGCACCGACCTTGACCCAGTGGGCCATGTAGTCGCCCATGTTGTAGCCGCAGAACGGCAGCATCGCGAACGGGTCGCGGCGCAGCTCGCCGACCTTGCCCTCGGCGGCGGCGGTCTTCTCGGAGGCCACGTTCGCGCCGAGGAAGACGCCGTGGTTCCAGTCGAAGGACTCGGTCACCAGCGGCACCGCGGAGGCGCGGCGGCCGCCGAAGAGGATCGCCGAGATCGGCACGCCCTTGGGGTCCTCCCACTCGGGCGCGATGATCGGGCACTGGCCGGCCGGGACGGTGAAGCGGGCGTTGGGGTGGGCGGCCGGGGTGTCGGACGCGGGCGTCCAGTCGTTGCCCTTCCAGTCCGTGAGGTGCGCGGGCGCCGTCTCGGTCATGCCCTCCCACCACACGTCGCCGTCGTCGGTGAGCGCGACGTTGGTGAAGACGGAGTTGCCCCACATCGTCTTCATGGCGTTGGCGTTGGTGTGCTCGCCGGTGCCGGGCGCGACGCCGAAGAACCCGGCCTCGGGGTTGATCGCGTACAGCTGGCCGTCCTCGCCGAAGCGCATCCAGGCGATGTCGTCGCCGATCGTCTCGACCTTCCAACCGGGGATCGTCGGCTCCAGCATGGCGAGGTTGGTCTTGCCGCAGGCGCTCGGGAAGGCCGCCGTGACGTACTTGGGCTCGCCGTTCGGCGGGGTCAGCTTCAGGACGAGCATGTGCTCGGCGAGCCAGCCCTCGTCGCGCGCCATGACGGAGGCGATGCGCAGCGCGTAGCACTTCTTGCCGAGCAGGGCGTTGCCGCCGTAGCCCGAACCGTACGACCAGATCTCGCGCGACTCGGGGAAGTGCGAGATGTACTTCGTGGAGTTGCACGGCCACGGCACGTCCGCCTCGCCCTCGGCCAGCGGGGCGCCGAGGGTGTGGACGGCCTTCACGAAGAAGCCGTCGGTGCCGAGCTCGTCCAGGACGCGCTGTCCCATGCGGGTCATGGTGCGCATCGAGACGGCGACGTACGCGGAGTCGGTGATCTCGACGCCGATCGCGGAGAGCGGCGAGCCGACCGGGCCCATGCAGAAGGGGACGACGTACATCGTGCGCCCGCGCATCGAGCCGCGGAAGATGCCCTTCTCACCGGCGAAGATGTCCTTCATCTCGGCGGGGGCCTTCCAGTGGTTGGTCGGGCCCGCGTCCTCCTCCTTCTCGGAGCAGATGAAGGTACGGTCCTCGACCCGGGCGACGTCTCGGGGGTCGGAGGCGGCGTAGTACGAGTTGGGGCGCTTGGCCTCGTCGAGCTTCTTGAACGTGCCCTTGGCGACGAGCTCCCCGCACAGGCGCTCGTACTCTGCCTCGGATCCGTCGCACCAGACCACACTGTCCGGCTGGGTCAGTTCCGCGATCTCGTTGACCCACGAGATCAGTTCCTGGTGCTTGGTGGGGGCCGAGAGGGGAGCCGCGATATCGCGCGCCACGATCGCTCCTTGATGAGGGTCTTGGGAGGGTTTTGACGTACTGCTTCATTGCCGCCCCGTGGGGGCTGCGACCCGGATGCTTGACCCCGTGGATCCTGTTGGCGCTCATCCGGTGCCGACCGCACTCATCTGATCTTCCGCGCCGTTCGCCCATATGTCCAGGGGGCCTCTCACGTGAGCATCACCACTTACCGCCTTCTTAACTGCCATTTGCCGTTCACTTACCAGACGACTGGGGGACGCTCGGTGACCGGCCGTACCTATCCGTAACCTACGGGTCCGTAGGTAGCATGCGGACCATGACTGATCAGGTGATGGCATCCGCGATCGACCCGGTGACCCAGATGGTGAAGCCGAAGATGCGCGGCTGGCTGCACGCCGGGATGTTCCCGGCCGTACTGATCTCGGGCCTGGTGCTCACCGCGCTCGCGGGTTCCACCAAGGCGCGGATCGCCTGCGGGATCTACGTCCTGACCGCCTGCCTGCTGTTCGGGGTGAGCGGTCTCTACCACCGGGGCACCTGGGGCCCGCGCGGCGAGGCGATCCTGCGCCGCCTCGACCACGCCAACATCTTCCTCATCATCGCGGGCACCTACACCCCGCTCACCCTGCTCCTGCTGCCCGGCTCCACCGGCCGGGTCCTGCTGTGGGCGGTCTGGGCGGCCGCGGCCGCCGGCATCGTCTTCCGGGTGTTCTGGATCGGCGCCCCCCGCTGGCTCTACACCCCGTGCTACCTGGCGATGGGCTGGGCGGCCGTCTTCTTCCTGCCCGACTTCCTGCGCGCCGGCGGCATAGCGGTGCTCGTCCTGGTCGTCGTGGGCGGGCTGCTCTACAGCGCGGGCGGCGTGATCTACGGCATCAAGCGCCCGAACCCCTCGCCGCGCTTCTTCGGCTTCCACGAGGTCTTCCACTCGCTGACCCTGGCCGCGTTCGTCGTGCACTACGTGGGCATCTCGCTCGTCGCCTACCAGCACGGATAACCCCCGACCCCGACCTTCCAAGGGCCCCGGCGCACCAGCGCCGGGGCCTTCGTGTTGACGTCTCCATTGACACCCGCACTCTTTTGAGAGCTACTGTCATAAGATATGAGCTTCCACTGCGCGACTCCGCGCAGCCCGACGAACTCACCCACGGGGGCCGAACCATGACCACACCCGCACCCCTCACCGGCGCCGCGGCGCCCTCCGGCACGGCCGCACCCGTCCCCGACCCCCGCCGCTGGTGGGCGCTGGGCGCGATGGTCGCGAGCATGCTGGTGCTCGGCTTCGACCTGACGATCCTCAACGTCGCGCTGCCGACGATGGCGGGCCAGCTCGGGGCCACCACCGGCCAGCAGCAGTGGATGGCCGACGCGTACGTCGTCGTGTTCGCGGCGCTCATGCTCCCCGCCGGGCTGCTCGGCGACCGCTTCGGCCGCCGCCGCATGCTGATCACCGGCCTCGCGATCTTCCTGGCGGGTTCGCTCGTCGGCTCGCTCGCGGGCAGCGTCGCACCGGTCATCGCGGCCCGCGCAGTCATGGGCGTCGGGGGCGCGCTCGTCATGCCGCTGGCGCTCGCGGTGCTGCCCTCGCTCTTCGCCCCGGACGAGCGCGGCAAGGCCGTCGGCATCGTGACCGCGGCCTCCGCGCTCGGCCTGCCGCTCGGCCCGATCGTGGGCGGCTTCCTGCTCGACCACTTCTGGTGGGGCTCGGTCTTCCTGATCAACGTCCCGATGGTCGCCATCGGGACGGCCGCCTGCGCGTTCCTGCTCCCCGAGACCCGCGACCCGGCCTCCCCCAGGGTCGACGCCGTGTCCACCGTGCTGACCGCGGCCGGGCTCGGGGCGCTGATCTACGCCATCATCGAGGCGCCGAACCGGGGTTGGGGCAGCCCGCTGGTCCTCGCCGCCCTTGGCGCGGGCGCGGGGCTGATCGCGGCCCTGGTCGTGCGCGAGCGGCGGGCTGCGCGCCCGATGCTGGACCTCAAGCTGCTCGGCCACCGGCCGTTCCTGCTGAACACGCTCGCCGCGACGCTGGTGATGTTCGTCCTGTCCGGCCTCATGTTCGTGCTGCCGCCCTACCTCCAGGCCGTCCTCGGCAACGACGCGTTCGGCACCGGGCTGCGGATGCTGCCGCTGATGGGCGGGCTGATGATCGCCGCGAAGGGAACGCCGTCCCTGTGCGCGCGGTTCGGGGCGCGGGGCGTGATCAGCGCCGGGCTCGTGGTGCTCGCCTTCGCCGCGCTGCTCGGCAGCCGGACCGGCAGCGGCGACGCGTACGCCTTCACCGCCCTGTGGCTCTCGCTGGCCGGGCTCGGCTTCGGCTTCGCGATGGTGCCCGCGATGACGGCCGCCCTCGCCACCCTGCCCCCCGAGCGCGCGGGCAGCGGCTCCGGGCTCCTCATGACGGTGCGTCAGGTGGGCAGCGCGGTCGGCATCGCCCTGCTCGGCTCGCTGCTCGCCGGGGTGTACGCGGACGGGCTCCCCGCCGGGGCGCCGCACGCGGCCGCCGACTCCGTGGTCGCCGCCCACCTGGTGGCCGCGAAAACCGGTGACCCGCACCTCCTGTCGGCCGCGGACTCGGCGTACGTGCACGGCATGGGCGTCGTGCTGCTCGTCTGCGCCGTCGCCGCGCTGGCGACCGCACTGCTCGCCGCGGCCCTGCTCCCGAAGGCCGAATCCGCAGGTCCGGCGCCCGGCGAGGTCGCCCCGGCGGCGGCCGATGGCGGACAATGACCACCATGGCCGCCACCTCCCGCACCGCGCCCGACTCCCCCAACCCGTCCGACGGGGCCGGGCCCCTCGCCCCGACCGGGCCGGTCGGCCCGGCCGAGTCGGCCGACTCGGTCGTGTCCGTCGTGGAGAGCCTCCAGCCGCAGTTGAGCCTGCGGGAACGCAAGAAGATCAAGACCCGTACCGCGATCCGCCGGGCCACCTACCGGCTGGTCGCCGAGCAGGGGTACGAGGCCACGACGGTCGAGCAGATCGCGGAGGCGGCGGAGGTCTCCCCCTCCACGGTGTTCCGCTACTTCCCGACCAAGGAGGACATCGTGCTCACCGACGAGTTCGACCCGATCCTCCTCCGGGAGATGCGGGCCCGGCCCGCGGCGGAGCCGCCGCTGGAGTCGCTGCGGCACGTCGTCACCGAGGCGGCCCGCCTCTCGCTGGCGGACGACCGCGAGGAGACGCTGCTGCGGACGCGGCTGATCGCGGAGGTGCCCGCGCTGCGGGCCCGCATGATGGAGTCGATGGCGGCGACGAGCCGGCTCCTGTGCGAGGTGCTGGCGGAGCGGGCGGGGCGGAACTCCGTCGACCTGGAGGTGCGGGTCTTCGCGATGGCGGTGCTGGGGGCGTTGCACGAGGCGTCGGTGTACTGGGCGGAGCGGGGGCACCAGGACGACCTCCTGGACCTCATCGCCCGCACGATGACCACCCTCCACCAGGGCCTCCCCCCGGCCTGAGCCCCGCTCTCACCCGCAGACCGTGCGCGGCCACTCGCGCAGTTCCCCGCGCCCCCTTTCAGGCCGTCCTTCGCATGCCGACCGTGCGTGGTTGCTCGCGCAGTTCCCCGCGCCCCTGGCAGTACTGGGGCGGGCCAGTGCGGGCATCTTTAGCCCGTCCGGCGTTTGAGGACGAGCGCCGTTCAGGCGCGAACGGGGGTGCGGGGGCGGAGCCCCCGCCGGGCCGTTCGAGGGGCGGAGGGGCTCGGGGTCAGGTCAGGGCGTTGGCCAGGGCGTCCGGGGTGGTTACCGGCGCGTCGCAGGTGAAGCGCCGGCAGACGTACGCCGCCGCACCCCCATCCACCAGCGGCCGCCCCACGAGCAGCGGGAACTCGTCCCCCGGCGACCCCACCGCCACCACCGCCCCCGGCGCGGAGGCCAGCAGCGCCGTGCGGTGCAGCGCCCCCGTCAGGGGGTCGGTGGGCGCCCCCACCACGGCCACCTCCCGGGGCCCGTCGAGCAGCGCCTCGGCCGCCGCCAGCCCCCACCCGATGAACCGCGGCGCCCGCGGCCCGAGCGCCCGGACCACGCCCAACGCCCCCTCCGCCGCCTCCCGGTGCGCCGAGGACCCCGTGTGCGCCGCGTAGGACAGCAGGGCCGAGGCCGCCGCCGTCCACCCGGAGGGCGTCGCGTTGTCCGTCGGGTCCTGCGGCCGCCGGATGAGCTTCTCCGCGTCGTGCGCCGTGTCGTACAGGACGCCCTCCTCGCCGACGAACTGGTCCAGGACGATGTCGAGCAGGAACCCGGCGAACTCCAGCCAGACGCCCTCCCCGGTCACCCCGGCGAGCGCGAGGAAGCCCTCGGCGACGTCCGCGTAGTCCTCCAACACCCCGCTGTTGGCGCCGACTTGACCGTCCTTGGAGGTCCGGGCGAGGCGGGCGTGGCCGTCCATGTGGATCCGTACGAGCACATCGGCGGCCTCGGTGGCGCGCTCGACGAGGTCCGGGCGGTCGAAGAGCGCGCCGACCTCGGCCAGCGCCGCGATCGCCAGCCCGTTCCAGGCGGCCACCAGCTTGTCGTCCCGCCCCGGCCGCTCCCGCAGCTCCCGTGCCGCGAGCAGCCGTTCGCGTACGCCATCGCCCAACGGGCCGCCGTCGGAGGGGAGTTGAAGGACCGAGGCGCCCTCCTCGAAGGTGCCCTCCTCGGTCACCCCGAAGTGCCGGGCCGCGGCCTCGCCGTCCCGCTCGCCCAGGACCTCGACGAGCTGCGCGGGGGTCCACACATAGAACGCCCCCTCCACATGGTGCCCGGCACCATCGTCGCTGTCGGCGTCCAGCGCGGACGCGTACCCGCCCTCGGTGGTGCGCAGTTCGCGCACCATGAAGTCGGCCGTCTCCAGGGCGACCCGGCGCGCGAGGCCGGAGCCGGTGGTCCGCCACAGGTGGGCGTACACCCGGCACAGCAGGGCGTTGTCGTACAGCATCTTCTCGAAGTGCGGCACCAGCGTCCCCTGCGGCCGCGGGCGCAGCACATAGCGGTGGAAGCCGCCGCCGACCTGGTCGTAGAGGCTGGAGCGCGCCATGGCCTCGCACATGCCCTCGGCCATCTCCAGGGCCGCCTCGGACCCGGTCCTGGCGTGGTGGCGCAGCAGGAACTCGATCACCATGCCCGGCGGGAACTTCGTGTCGCCGCTGCCGAGCCAGCCGCTCACCGGGTCGTACTCACGGGTGATCCCGAGCAGCGCCTGGGCGAGCTCCTCCTCGCCGGGCAGCCCGCCCGCGCCGTGGTCCAGCTCGCGGGCCGCCAGATCGCGGGTGATCTTCTGGGCGACGTCGGCGACCTCGTCGCGCCGGTTCGCCCAGGCGCCCTGCACGCCTTCGAGGACCTGCCGGAAGGACGGCATGCCGTGCCGGGGCTCGGGCGGGAAGTACGTGCCGAAGTAGAACGGCTCCCCGGCGGGGGTCATGAAGACGGACATGGGCCAGCCGCCCTGCCCGGTCGCGGCCTGCACCGCCTCCATGTAGACGGCGTCGACGTCGGGCCGCTCCTCGCGGTCCACCTTCACGTTCACGAAGTGCTCGTTCATGAAGGCCGCCGTGGCCTCGTCCTCGAACGACTCGTGCGCGAGGACATGACACCAGTGGCAACTGCTGTACCCGACGCTGAGCAGCACCGGAACCCCGCGCTCCCGGGCCTCGGCGAAGGCCTCGGGCGACCAGGGCCACCAGTCGACGGGGTTGTCGGCGTGCTGGAGGAGGTAGGGGGACGTCTCATGGGCGAGGCGGTTCGGCATGACCCCATACTCCCCCACACGAGAGATGATCCGCCGACTCCCTCGCGCCGACGCGCGTCACCCACGACACTTGGAGGCGCAGGCGGACGACGGGCTCTCGGAGGGGGACGCACATGCGGGACAGCCATCGGGCCGAGGCCGAGCGGCTGTTGGCACGCGCCGTGGAGGAAGAGGTACGGCGCTCCGGCGGGCGGTCCGACGGGAGCGCCCTGCTCTCCCGGGGCCGGGGCGCGCTCGACGCGCTGGCCCAGAGCGCCGCGGAGGAGTACGCGGCCTACACCCACGCCCTGGACGAGGCGGCGGCCGGGCAGCTCTCGTTCGGAGAGCGCTTCCGGCGCGACGGCGGGTCAACGGGCCTGCTGGCCACGGGAGTCGGCGCGGTCGCGGCCGTCGTCGTCGATGTGGCGCTCGGGACCGGCGCGGGCGGCGCGGTGGCCGCCGGGGCGGCCGTGATGGTGGCCGGGGCCGCGGGGACGGTCGCCAAGGTGACGGCCTCGCACGTGCCGGCCGCCCACCGCCGGGCCGGCGCGCTGGGCCAGCCGGGCGGCCCGGAGCAGCTGCGCCTCCAGTGGCTGACCGCCCTGGAGGTGCGCGGCATCCGGCCGTTCCTGGACCAGCAGCGGGCGGTGAGTCCCAAGCCGCCGCAGAAGAAGGTGCCCACCCAGCTGCGCGGCACCGACAAGAGCGCGGCGGCCCGCCGCAGGTCGGTCCTTGAGCAGTCGTTCGGCCATCTGCCCGACCCGCGGGGCCCGTTCGCGGGGCGCCGGGCGGAGCTGGCGCGGATCGGCCAGTGGGTGCAGGCGGCCCGGGCCTCGACCCAGACCCGGCCGGTGGTCGTGGTGCTGCACGGGCAGCCGGGCTCGGGCCGCAGCACCCTCGCGGTGCGCGCGGCGCACGCGCTGCGCGACCAGTTCCGCGGCGCGTGCCATGTCGACATGCGCGGCGGCGGCCTCTCCGGCGAGGGCCCGCTGCCCACCCGGGACGCCCTCCTGCACCTCCTGAACCGGCTCGGCGCCCCGCGCGAACAGCTCCTGTTCCGCGAGAGGTCGTCCCCCGAGCAGCAGGTGCGCCGCCTCGCCGAGCTCTACCACCAGCACCTGACGGGCCTCGCCGTCACCGTCGTCCTGGACGACACCGACGACGCCGAGCAGGTGAGCACGCTGGTGCCGCAGCGCTCCGAAAGCCTGGTGCTCGTCACCTCCTCCAAACCGCTGGACCTGCCCGCCGACTTCCCGGCGTGGGTGCACCAGCTGGCCGTCGAGCCGCTGGACGCGGCGGGCGCGGAGGAGCTCCTCCGCGAGGCCGCGGAGGAGAAGGAGCCGGGGCCCTACGACGCCGAATCCACCGAGCTGGTACGCCAGTTGTGCGGCGGGCTCCCGCTGGCGCTGCGCGTCGCCGGGTCCTCGCTCGGGCCGCGTTCGACGCGGGCACTGGCCGCCGACCTCGCGGCGTACGGACCGGTCGCGCCCGCCGAGCGGGCCCTGTGGCTGCGCTACACCGACCAGGCGGAGCCGGCCCGCCGGCTGCTGCGCCGTCTGGCGCTCGCGGGCCGCGCGTCGCTGGGGGCGGCGGCCGCGGCGTCGCTGCTCGCCGCCGACGAGCAGGAGGCCCAGCGCCAGCTCACCGCGCTCGCCGCGGCGGGCCTCATCGACCACGTGCGGGGCAGCCGCTACCGGCTGCACGACCTCGTACGCTCCTTCGCCGAGGCCCGCCTGGCGGACGAGGAGGAGCAGGCCGAGCGGGTGGCCGCGCAGGAGCGGCTCATCCGCAACTACGCGGAGCTCGCGGACGCGGTGGGCCGCATGGTCGACGGCAAGATGTCGACCCGGGCCGGCCAGTTCGGCGGCCACGGCTTCCCGTCCCTGGACGCGGCGCTGCGCTGGCTGGACGACGAGTCGAGCTTCATCACGGCGGCCCTGCGACAGGCCGAGGACGTCGACCAGGAGGCCGTCCTGAGTCTGCTCGGCGCGCTGTGCGACTACTGCCTGCTGCGCGGTGACCTCTACCGCCTGGGCGAGATCAGCGAGTTGACGCAGGCCGTCGACCAGGGCCTGCTCGTGCGGTCCGTACAGTGGCGCACCGGCATCGCGGCCCGCCAGCTCGGCGAGCTCGACACGGCGCGTACGACGCTGTCCTCGGTGGTCAACCTCTACCGCGAGGCCCAGCACGACGCGGGCCAGGCGCTCGCCCTGTGCTCGCTCGGCATCACCCTGCACCACCAGGGCAATCTGGCGGAGGCGGCGGCGCGGCTGCGCGAGGCGATCGACCTCCAGGCGGGCGAGGAGCTGTCCGGCGACCGCGCCTGGTCGCTGCACGCGCTCGCGGCCGTGGAGCGCGACCGCTCGAACCTGTCGGGCGCGCTGACCCTGCTCTCCACCGCCCTCGCCCTGCACCGCGAGAACGAGTCGCTGCACGGCGAGGCCTGGACGCACTTCCAGCTCGGCCAGCTGTATCTGCGCACCGGCGAAGTGCCGCGCGCCGACGAGGAGTTGCGTACCGCGCTCGACCTGTACGGGCGCACCCGCGACGGCCGCGGCGAGGCCTGGGCGATGACCCAGCTGGCCCGCGCCCGCCTCGTGGACGGCGACGCGTCGGCCGCGGTCGACCAGCTCCGCCAGGCGCTGTCGCGCCACCGCGAGCAGGAGGACGCGCGTGGCGAGGCGTGGACGCTGTACTACCTGGGCCAGGCCCTGGAGGAGCGCGGCGACCGCGACCAGGCGGTGCGCGAGCTGGAGCGGGCGCGCACGATGTTCTCGCGGATGCGGGACGTGTACGGGCTGGCCTGCGCCCGCCACCACTCGGGCCGGGTCACCCGCGACCAGCGGGCCGCCCAGACCGGCAACCTGCGCAACTCCGGCTTCGCCCGCCAGCTCCTGGTGGACGCGCGCGCCGACTTCCACCGCATCGGGGTGGCGCACGGCGAGGCCTGGACGTGTCTGGAGCTCGCCCTGATCGACGCGGGCAACAACCGGCCGGGCCCGGCGCTCGCCCTGTGCGACGAGGCGACGGCGCTGTTCGCCTCGTACGACGACCGGCGCGGCGGCGACTGGTCCCGGTTCCTGCGCTGCACGCTGCTGCCGTACGCGGGCGCGGGTGGCGTGGAGGTGGGCACCGCGGTCGCCCAGGAGGAGGTGGCCCAGCTGATCCGCGCCCGGCACGACGCGCGTGACAGCAAGCTGGAGGACTGCGCGGAGGCCTTCGCCCTCGTGCTGGAGCGCGGTGTTTCCCTGGAGGCGGGCTGGCAGGCCTGGCACCTGGGCATGGTCCCGGACCGGCACGCCCGTGAGGTCATGGGGGTGCCGGTGAAGTCCGGGCGCTGACGCCACGGCCGAACGGCGCCCGCCGCCGCGTCCGGGAAGGACGCGGCGGGGCGCTCGGCGGACCCGAGGGGGTCAGGCGTTCTTCGGTGATCCCTTGCCGGGGGCGGAGGCCGCCGGGGTCGCCGCGGACGGGTCCGGGGCCTCCTCGAAGTCGACCTTGCCCATGTGGCGGTTCATCGACTTCATCAGCATCCACACGCCCAGGGCGAGGGCGGCGAAGACGATGAAGCCGAGGACGCCGGGCGTCACCTTGTCATTGTTGATTTCGGCGGCCAGCGGGACCATGTGCGTCATTGCGAGGCTTGCGCTCATATCAGGCATTGTCGCGTACGCCCGCGAAGAGGTCGTCCTCGGGGAGGGAAGTGTCCACGAGCGACTTCGCGAGCTCGTACTCCTCGGTCGGCCAGACCTCCTTCTGGAGGTCGAGCGGCACGCGGAACCAGCCGCCGTCGGGGTCGATCTGGGTGGCGTGCGCGATCAGCGCCTTGTCCCGGATCTCGAAGAACTCCGCGCAGGGAACGTGCGTGGTCAGCGTGCGCTCGGCGCGCTCGAACTCCTTCCAGCGCTCCAGCCACTCGCCGTAGGGGGACTCCATGCCGCGGGCCAGCAGCGCCTCGTGCAGGGCGACCGTGCGCGGCTTGTTGAAGCCCTGGTTGTAGTAGAGCTTCTGCGGCTGGAAGGCCGGGCCGAACTCGGCCTCGGGGAACTTCTCGGTGTCGGCCGCGCCGTCGAAGGCCACCATCGTGATCTTGTGGGTCATGATGTGGTCGGGGTGCGGGTAGCCGCCGTTCTCGTCGTACGTCGTGATGACCTGCGGACGGAACGTACGGATGGACCTCACCAGGCGGCCCGCGGCGCTCTCCACGTCCTCCAGGGCGAAGCAGCCCTCGGGGAGCGGCGGCAGCGGGTCGCCCTCGGGCAGGCCCGAGTCCACGAAGCCGAGCCACTCCTGGCGGACGCCGAGGATCTCGCGCGCCTCGTCCATCTCTCTCTTGCGGACCTCGTGGATGTGCTCCTCGATGTACTTGTCGCCCTGGAGCTTGGGGTTGAGGATGGAGCCGCGCTCGCCTCCCGTGCAGGTCACGACCAGCACGTCCACCCCCTCGGACACATACTTCGCCATGGTGGCCGCGCCCTTGCTCGACTCGTCGTCGGGGTGCGCGTGGACGGCCATCAGTCGCAGCTGCTCAGTCAAGACTCGATCCTCGGTGACTCAGTAAGTGAATGGTTACTCAGTAAGCGAATGCGGCGCCCTCTGTCGATCGGCGCGACGGGCGGCTTCTATAGTGACCGAATCGGGGGGCGGAAAATTCCGGTGACCCCCCACCAGCAGGAGGACGATCATGGCCGCTGTTCGCGAGCAGCTTCCTCAGGGGCGCTACGGGCGCTCGGCGGACCAGCGCGCGGACCGCAAGCTGAAGATCGTCGGCGCGGTGCTCGGAGCCGCCCTGCTCGGCGTGGTCGGCTGGATCGGCTACGACTACGTGGGCGGGCAGTCGCTCTCCGCACAGGTGATCAAGTTCAAGGTCGTCTCGGACACGTCGGTCGAGGTGCACCTCGAAGTCGTCAAGGACAAGGGCGCCAAGGGCACCTGCACCCTGCGCGCCCAGCAGACCAGCGGCGACGACGTGGGCCGGGCGGACTTCCGGTTCGACGAGCCGGTCAAGCAGGTCGACAAGGTCGTCACGATCACCACGACCTCGCGCGCGACGGCCGCGGATCTGGTCAGCTGCCAGTCCGACTGAGCCCGGCCGGGCCCCGTATGGCTCAAGTTGCCGATCAGCGTTGCCGACACACCGGCCCTGACCTGCGTTGATGAAGTTCTAGCGGTTTATGTCCTCCCCCTACGGCGCCTGAATTGTTAGGCTCGTGGTTTCGCCCACCCAACAAGGCACATGCTTCTGGGTAGGGCGATGCTTTGTATTCCCAGTACCGACGAGGAGCACCTGTGACCCAGACCAGCGACAACGTCACCTGGCTGACCCAGGAGGCGTACAACCAGCTCAAGGCCGAGCTGGAGTACCTGTCTGGTCCCGCGCGCACGGAGATCGCCGTAAAGATCGCGGCGGCCCGCGAGGAGGGTGACCTCCGGGAGAACGGCGGGTACCACGCGGCCAAGGAGGAGCAGGGCAAGATGGAGCTCCGGGTGCGCCAGCTGACGCAGCTCCTGGAGCACGCCAAGGTCGGCGAGGCCCCCGCGGCCGACGGCGTGGTGGCCCCCGGCATGCTCGTCACGATCGCCTTCGACGGCGACCCGGACGACACCCTGGAATTCCTGATGGCCTCGCGCGAGTACGCCTCGACGGAGATCGAGACCTACTCGCCGCAGTCGCCGCTCGGCTCCGGCGTGAACGGCAAGAAGGTCGGCGAGGACGCCGAGTACGAGCTGCCGAACGGCAAGAAGGCCTCGGTGAAGATCCTCGCGGCCGTCCCCTTCAACGGCTGACCCACCCCCGTCATCCGGCACGAAGCCCCCGGTCGCCATCGAGCGGCCGGGGGCTTCGCCGTGCCGTACGAGGTCAGGCGGTGGCCGAGCGGTACTTGCGCACCGCGAGGGTGCGGAAGACCACGATGATCAGGACGGACCAGAGCAGCGAGGCCCAGACCGGGTGTTCCATCGGCCAGGCGCCCGTGATCGACTTCGGCATGTTGGGCATGGTGTTCCCGAAGAGCTCGCGGGCGCCGGCCACGGTGGCGCTGAAGGGGTTCCATTCGGCGATGTGCTGAAGGAACGAGGGCATGCCGGTGACGGGCACGAAGGCGTTGGAGATGAACGTCAGCGGGAACAGCCAGATCAGTCCGCCGGAGGTGGCCGCCTCGGGGGTGCGCACGGTCAGGCCGATCAGGGCGCCGATCCAGGAGAACGCGTAGCCGAGCAGGAGCAGCAGCAGGAATCCGCAGAGCACCTTGCCGATGTTCTCGTGAGTGCGCCAGCCTACGAGCAGGGCGACGCCCGCGAGCACGATCAGGGTCAGGGTGGTCTGCACGAGGTCGGCGAGCGTACGGCCGGTCAGGACCGCGCCGCGCGCCATGGGCAGCGAGCGGAAGCGGTCGATGAGGCCCTTGTGCATGTCGTCGGCGATGCCCGCACCGGCTCCGGCGGTCGCGAAGGTGACGGTCTGCGCGAAGATGCCGGCCATCAGGAACTCTTTGTAGAGCTTCGGATCCGTGGAGCCGCCCACGCTGATGGAGCCGCCGAAGACGTAGGTGAACAGCACCACGAACATGATTGGCTGAATGAGGCCGAAAAGGACGATCTCGGGAATCCGGGTCATCCGGATCAGGTTCCGCTGGGCGACGACCAGTGAGTCCCGTACGGACCCTCCGATCCCGCCGCGGGCCCGGGGTGCGGGTACGGCGTCGGTGGTGGCGCTCACTTCGCGGCCTCCTTGCGGGACTTGGGGCTGGCATGGGGATCGGTGGGCTCGTCGTCCTCTTCCTTGGCGGCCTCGGCCGCGTGGCCGGTCAGGGAGATGAAGACGTCGTCGAGGGTGGGGCGGCGCAGGCCGATGTCGTCGATCTCCACTCCCCTGGCGTCGAGTTCGCGGATGACCTCGGCGAGCAGCTTGGCGCCGCCGGTGACCGGGACGGTGAGCTGGCGGGTGTGCTCCTCGACCTTGACCTCGCCCTTGCCGAAGCCCGCCAGGACGTCGCGGGCCGGGGTCATCTGGTCGCTCTGGTGGACGACGACCTCGACGCGCTCGCCGCCGGTACGGGCCTTGAGCTGGTCGGAGCTGCCGCGGGCGATGACCTTGCCGTGGTCGACGACGCAGATGTCGTGGGCCAGCCGGTCGGCCTCCTCCAGGTACTGCGTGGTGAGCAGCAGGGTGGTGCCGCCGGCCACCAACTCCTGGATGACTTCCCACAGTTGCTGCCGGTTGCGCGGGTCGAGGCCGGTGGTCGGCTCGTCCATGAACATGACGGGCGGCGAGACCACGAGGGCGGCCGCGAGGTCCAGGCGGCGGCGCATGCCGCCCGAGTACGTCTTGGCGGGCCGGTCGGCGGCGTCCGCGAGGTTGAAGCGGTCGAGCAGTTCGCCCGCGCGCGCCTTCGCCGCCTTGCCGTTCATCTGGTAGAGCCGGCCGACCATCTGGAGGTTCTCGCGGCCGGTGAGGTACTCGTCGACGGCCGCGAACTGGCCGGACAGGCCGATGGATCGGCGGACTTCGTTGGGATGCCTGAGGACGTCGATGCCCGCGACGACGGCCTTGCCGCGGTCGGGCTGGAGCAGGGTGGTCAGGACACGCACGGTGGTGGTCTTGCCGGCGCCGTTGGGGCCGAGCAGGCCGAGGACCGTCCCCTCGGGGACATCGAGGTCCACGCCGTCCAGAGCCGTGACGTCGCCGAAAGTCTTCACCAGGCCTTCGGCATATATGGCGCCTGGCATGTGAGTACCCCCAGTTTGGGTGTGACTTTCCGGAATGTACTGGACAAATCCTAGATTTTCCGGGCAGGGATCGCCCGGCGGAACCTTCATCGAGCCACACCATAACGCGATACATCGCGTCTTGTCAGCGGTCCTGCGCGTGCTTCCTCGCCCCCCTGCCCACGCGCGGGTCCCGGCCTCAGCCCAGCACGGTGTAGCCCGCCTCCCGCAGCGCGCCGGACACTTCGGCGCAGTGCTCCGGGCCCTTGGTCTCCAGGTGCAACTCCACCTCCACTTCCGTGAGTCCGAGCCGGGGATCGGTCCGTACGTGGCTCACGTCCAACACATTGGCATCCAGCACTGACAATTCCCCGAGAAGCGAGGCCAGCGCCCCGGGGCGGTCCGTCAGGCGCAGCCGCAGCGAGAGGTAGCGGCCCGCCGCCGACATGCCGTGCCGCAGGATCCGCTGCATCAGGAGCGGGTCCACGTTGCCGCCCGAGAGCACCGCGACGACCGGCCCGCGGAACGCCTCGGGCTCGCCGAGCAGCGCGGCCACCGGGCTCGCCCCGGCCGGCTCCACGACCAGCTTCGCCCGCTCCAGGCAGAGCAGCAGCGCGCTGGAGAGCTGGTCCTCGGTGACCGTACGCACCTCGTCGACCAACTCGCTGACCAGCGCGAACGGTATGTCGCCCGGCCGCCCCACCTTGATGCCGTCGGCCATCGTGGGCGCCGGGTCGATGGCGACGGGATGGCCGAGGGCCAGCGAGGGCGGATAGGCCGCGGCGGCCGCCGCCTGCACCCCGACGATCCTGACGTCGGGCCGCAGCGCCTTCACCGCGACCGCGATGCCCGCCGCGAGCCCGCCGCCGCCGATGCCGACGACGATGGTGCGCACCTCGGGGCACTGCTCCAGGATCTCCAGGCCCACCGTGCCCTGGCCCGCGATGATGTCCTGGTGGTCGAAGGGGTGGATGAACACCGCGCCGGTCTCGGCGGCGTACGCCTCGGCGGCGGCCAGCGTCTCGTCGACGACCGTGCCGCGCAGGATCACCTCCGCCCCGTAGTGCCGGGTCGCGGCGACCTTGGGCAGCGGGGCGCCGATCGGCATGAAGACCGTCGAGCGCACGCCGAGCAGCGAGGAGGCGAGGGCCACGCCCTGGGCGTGGTTGCCCGCGCTCGCGGCGACCACGCCCGCGGCCCGCTCCTCGGGACGCAGCCCGGCGATCCGCACGTAGGCGCCGCGCAGCTTGAAGGAGCCGGTGCGCTGGAGGTTCTCGCACTTCAGGTGGACCGGCGCTCCCACCAGCGACGACAGGTGGCGGGAGCCCTCCATCGGGGTGGCCCGGGCCACTCCCGACAGCATCTTCTGCGCGCCGCGGATGTCATCGAGGATCAGGTGGTGCAAGGGGCCAGACGTACTGAAGCTCATGACCGCAAGTCTCGCAGCTCACGCCCCTTTCCGGCCGCCCGGATCCCGATCCGGGCGGGACTTGTCCACAGGTTTGCGCACCGCCGGTACGTATGCCGGTCGGGCCGCGTACTCTGTCCCCCACCACACCGACACCCGCACGAGAGAGCCCCGGCCATGCCCCCAGTTCAGGACATGACTCCCCCGCTTGAACCCGGTCTCCTCGATGCCCTCCAGCACCAGGTGGCCGTGTTCGCCCGCCGTGCCGAGCAGACCAGGCTCGGCGGCGTCGGACAGGTCCGCAACTCGATGGACCGGGCGGCGTACCTGCTGCTCAACCGGCTCGACCTGGAAGGCCCGATGGGGGTCAAGGCGCTGGCCGCGGGCATGGGGATCGACTCGTCGACGGTGACCCGTCAGGTCGCGCCGCTGGTCGACACCGGCCTGGTCAAGCGCACCTCGCACCCCGAGGACGGCCGCGCGGTCGTGCTCCAGCTGTCCCCGCGCGGCCAGTCCCGCCTCGAAGAGGTGCGCTCCTCGCGGCGCGAGCTGATGGCCCAGGTCACCGACGGGTGGACGGAGCAGGAGCGCGAGTCGTTCTGCGCGCTGCTCACCCGCTTCAACTCGGCGCTCTCGGCCCGCCAGTCGGCCGCACAGGAGCCGTCCGCGCCGACCTCTTGACCGGGGGCTCGCGCCTGCCCTCATATGAGGCTCATGCGCGAGCGGCATTTCACCCAACACCGCCGCCGCACCCGGGAGTTCGAGTCGTACGTGGCGGGCGCGGGGGGCCGGTTGCTGCATGCCGCCACCCTGCTGACCGCCGAGTCCCCGCACGACAACCCGCGCGCCCGGCGCCTGCTGACCGCCGCCCTGGCCGAGACGTACGCCCGCTGGCACCGGCTGCGCGGTGAGGATCCCTACGACCGCACCCGGCAGGAGCTCGCCGCCCGGTTCGCCCGGGCCGCCTGGCGCCACCACCGGCCGCCGCTGCCCGGCCGGGCCCGGCCGCCCGCCGAGGACGGGCTCCTCGCGCGGCTGACCCCGCAGGAGCGGCTCATCCTCGTCCTGCGCCTGTACGAGGGGGTCGCCGAGGAGCAGACGGCGGCCCTGGTCGGGCTGCCGGTCGACCGGGTCCGGGCGATCTGCACCCGGGCGATCGCCACGATGCGCAGCACCCCGCCCGCGTCCGCCGCCCCGGCCCCCGGGGTGGCCACGTGAACGGGGACGGGGAGGCCGGCCGATGAGCATGCCCGATCGCAAGACCGCCGAGGTCCGCAGGCTCCTGGAGAGCGGGCCGCACCCGGTCGTCCCCGTCGAACTGGCCGCGCGGGCGGCCGAGTTGGGGCTTCGCGTGCTGCACCGGCGGCGCGTGGTGCGCCGCACGCTGTGGCTGCTGCTCGCGGTGGCGGTGATCGCCTTTCTGGTCTGGGCCTCGACGGCCCAGCCGTGGGTGGCGCCGCCCTCTACGGTGACGCCACCCGTCGAAGGGCTCTAGCCCAGCGCCTGCCGCAGGTCGGCGAGGAGGTCGTCGGCGTTCTCGATGCCCACCGAGACGCGGACGAGGTCCGCCGGGACCTCCAGGGCGGAGCCCGCGACGCTGGCGTGCGTCATGCGGCCCGGGTGCTCGATCAGCGACTCCACGCCGCCGAGGGACTCGCCGAGCGTGAACAGCTTCGTACGGTTGCAGACCTCGACCGCCGCCTGCTCGCCGCCCTCGACGCGGAAGGACACCATGCCGCCGAAGGCCCGCATCTGCTTGGCCGCGACGTCGTGGCCCGGGTGCTCGGGCAGCCCCGGGTACAGGACCTGGGTGACCTTGGGGTGCCGGGTCAGCATCTCGGCGACCTTGCCCGCGTTCTCGCTGTGCCGGTCCATGCGCACCGGGAGCGTCTTGATGCCGCGCAGCACCAGCCACGAGTCGAAGGGCCCGGCGACCGCGCCCATCGCGTTCTGGTGGTACGCCAACTCCTCGCCGATCTCGGCCGAGTTGGTGATCAGCGCGCCGCCCACGACGTCGGAGTGGCCGCCCATGTACTTGGTCAGGGAGTGCACGACGATGTCCGCGCCGAGCGAGAGGGGCTGCTGGAGGTAGGGGCTCGCGAAGGTGTTGTCGACCACGAGCCGGGCGCCCGCGGCGGAGGCGACCTCGGCGACGGCCGCGATGTCGGTGATGCCGAGCAGCGGGTTGGAGGGCGTCTCCACCCAGACGACCTTCGTACGGTCGGTGATCGCGGCCCGCACCGAGGCCGGGTCGGAGGTGTCGGCGACCGACCACTCGACGCCCCAGCGCGAGACGACCTTCGCGAACAGGCGGAACGTGCCGCCGTAGGCGTCGTTCGGGATCACGACGTGGTCGCCGGGGGCCAGCAGCGTACGCAGCAGGCAGTCCTCGGCGGCCAGGCCGGAGGCGAAGGCGAGGCCGCGGACGCCGCCTTCGACGGCCGCCAGGTTCTCTTCGAGGGCCGTCCGCGTCGGGTTGGCGCTGCGGCTGTACTCGTAACCGCCGCGCAGGCCGCCGACGCCGTCCTGCTTGTAGGTGGAGACCTGGTAGATCGGGGGTACGACCGCGCCGGTCAGCGGATCCGCGGTGTTCCCGGCATGGATCGCGAGGGTCTCGAAGCTCTTGACCGCATCATCTGCGTGCTTGTGGCTCATGGCTCCAGAGCCTAGTTCGTCGACCCGCCGGGTTCGTCATATCCCGCCGCCGTCTGGTTCGCTGGTGGACATGGAGATTCTGTGGACCCTGCTCGCGCTGTGCGTGCTCTTCGCGATCATCGGCCGGTTCGTGTTCCGTCGGGGCGGGGGCGGAATCCGGCTGTCCCGGCCCGGAGCCCCGGACGCGGCCGACCCGGCGGCGTACGGCTTCCTGCTCCAGGAGGAGCTCGACGTCCGCATGCCCGGGCCCGACCAGGATCTCCTCGACGTGCTCGCGGTCGTGCAGCAGACCCAGAACTGGAAGCCGGCCGCGCAGCTGCTCGCCGGAACGCCGAAGGAGGGCGAGCGGCGCTGGCAGCGCGTCCAGGCGTTCGCGGGGGCCGCGTCCCTCGAACTCGCCCAGCGCCCCGGCGTCGGCGGTGCCTGGCTGCGCACCTGGCGCTCCGAGGCGCCGAAGGACGCGGGGGCCGCGCAGGTGCACGCGGAGTTCCTGGTCCAGCAGGCCTGGCGGTCCTCGTCGGTCGGCCAGGACGACTTCCGGATCATCCTGGAGGAGGCGCGCACGGTCTGCGGCGAGGCCGCGCTGCTCGCCCCGGGCGACCCGGTTCCGTACGTGATCGAGCTCGCCGTGGCCCGTGGACTCGCCTATCCGCGCCCGGAGTTCGACCAGCTGTGGGCCAAGGTCATGGACCGAGCCCCGCACCACATGGGCGCCCATCTCGCGGCGCTGCACTACCACTGCGAGAAGTGGCACGGCTCGCGCGCCCAGGCCGACGAGTTCGCGACGGCCTCCGCGGCCCGCGCCCCGCACGGTTCGCTGCTGGCCGCGCTGCCGCTCTTCGCGGTGTACGAACACGCCACGGACGCCATGGTGAACGACTTCTACGGCACGGCGGTGGTCAGCCGCGCCATGGAGGGCGCGCTGCACGCCGTCCACCAGGCCCGCCCCGACGACCCGGTCCTGCCCCAGGTCCGCCACCTGCTGGCCCACTTCCTGGTGGGCGCCGCGCGCTGGTCGGAGGCGATGGACCAGTTCGTGGCCCTGGACGGCTACGTGGGAGCCCTCCCCTGGACGGTCTCCGAGGACCCGGCGGCGGCCTACGCGCTGCACCGTGCCCTGGCGGTCGCGGGGTACGAGGCGAACGGCGGCAGCCCGGCGACGCTGCGGCGGCCGTAGCGGCCGGTGGGGTGCCGTCGCGGCCGGTGCGATGGCCGATGCGGTGCCGTCGCGGCCGGTGGTTGGCCGATGCGGTGCCGTCGCGGCCGGTGCGATGGCCGGTGCGGCTTGGTGCGGTGGCCGGAATCTCTTGGCCCGGCCGTACGTTCTCCCTAGGCATCCACACTTCGAGGAGCCCCCGATGATCTTCGGCCGCCGTACGCCCGAGCTGCCCACCCCCGAGCAGGCCCTCAAGGGACGCCCGGAGCCCGAGTTCACCCTGCCCTCCCGGCACACGGTCCTGGGCAACCCGCTGGCCGGGCCCTACCCCGAGGGCCTGGAGATCGCGGACTTCGGGATGGGCTGTTTCTGGGGCGCCGAGCGCAAGTTCTGGCAGCTGCCGGGCGTCTGGACGACCCTGGTCGGCTACCAGGGCGGCAGCACGGTGAACCCCGCGTACGAGGAGGTCTGCTCGGGCCTGACCGGCCACACCGAGGCGGTCCGGGTGGTCTACGACCCGACGCTCGTCTCGTACGAGCAGCTCCTGAAGGTGTTCTGGGAGTCCCACGACCCGACCCAGGGCTTCCGCCAGGGCAACGACGTGGGCACCCAGTACCGCTCGGCGATCTACACCCACACCCCCGCCCAGGAAGCCACGGCCCGGGCCTCCCGCGAGACCTACCAGAAGGTCCTGACGGGCTCCGGCCACGGCACGATCACCACAGAACTCCTCCCCGCGGAGGGCCGCCCGTTCTACGCCGCGGAGCCGTACCACCAGCAGTACCTGGACAAGAACCCCGCGGGGTACTGCGGGATCGGGGGCACGGGGGTGTCCTGCCCGATCGGCGTGGCCCGCGCCGAGGGCTGATCCCTGGGGTTGGGCCCCTTCGCCCCGGACGAGCGGGCCCGCTCCCCAAGGGCTGATCCCTGGGGTGGGTCCCCTCCTCCGCTCGATGGGCACAGGGCGGTGACCGACCGCCCGGGCCGCGACCTGGCCACCGGAGCCGAGGACTGGGGACCGTTCGGGGGAGTCCGGCCGGTTCGTGGCATAGCGGGGCGCGGGTCCGGGTGAATTGCTTGCGACCGCGACAATCGGCCGGACAGGCGGTAGGCGTGAGCGATCCGAGGACGACCATGGGGGACCCCGTACATCTCGCGCTGCCGCACGCGCCGCCCCAGCCCGCGCAGGGGTGTGCCGTGTGCGCGGAGATGGTGCTGCGGCGGCGGGCGGCGCGGGGGCGCGGGGACCTCTCGGCGGCCACGGACGCCGACGTGGAGATCCGCCACCACCCCCACCCCGCCCGGGGACGCCGGCGCTGACCTCCTGGCCCGCCCGGAAGACCGGGGCAAGGTGCGGCTTCAGCACCTCCGTCGCCGACACCGCGTCCCGCCGGCCCACCAGGATGCCCGTGCCGAGCCCGGCCGCCATCGCGAGCAGGCCGATCGCCTCGCCCCTCGCCCCTCGCGTCGAGGCCGGGCGCGGTGAGGACCGCCTCTCGCGCCCGCTGCCCGGCGAGCACCGCTATCGCCCGGGCGCCCGAACTCGCCCCCGGTTCACTCCAGTTCCGCCCAGATCTCGTACGAGATCTCCGCCGCCCGGTCCGCGGCCCCCGCCTCGCACGCCGCGATCAGTTCCTCGTGGCGGGCGGCCGAGGCGCGGGCCGCCGTGCTGGAGAAGCGCTGGTGTTCCAGGCGGCGCAACAGCGGGGTGTAGCGGGCCACCGTGTCGGCGAGCGGCCGGTTGCCGCTCGCGGTGACCGGGACGGCGTGGAAGGCGTCGTCGGCGGTGATCGCCGCCGCGACGTCGCCCGCGGTCACGGCTCGTACGAACTCCTCGTTGATCGCGCGCATCCGGGCCAGGTCGTCCGGCCGCAGGCGCGGCAGGGCCTCGCGGACCGCGAGGGTGTGCATCGCGCCCACCACGGCCAGCGCCCCCCGGATCTCCTCGGCCACCAGCGGCGCGACCCGCGTGTAGCTCTGGGGCTTGGAGACGACGAGCCGTTCGGTGGCCAGCCGGGCCAGGGCGTCGCGGACCGGGGCGCGCGAGAGGCCGAGGCGGGCGGCGAGTTCCACGTCGCTCAGCTTCGCGCCGGGGGCGAGCTCGCCCGAGACGATCGACGCGAGCAGCGCCTCGTACGCGGCGTCGCGCAGCAGTCGGCGGGGCCGCTCGGGCGCGGAGGAGGGGGCGGGGGCCGGGGGTTCTGCGGTCACGACTAACATTTTAGTCCGTTGCCGGGTGCGAGCCGCAGGGAGTACGGGCGTGAGCAGGAACAGCGGTACCGCCGCACCCATGGCCCTGGGCGTGGGTGCGGCCGCGTGCTTCGCCGCCAGCTTCGTGCTCAACCGCGAGATGAGCGTGGCGGGCGGCTCCTGGTTGTGGACCGCGAGCCTGCGCTATCTGTTCATGCTGCCGCCGCTGGTGCTGCTCGTGTGGGCACGGGGCGGCCTGCCCGGCGTCGTACGGAGTCTGCGCGCCCGGCCCGGCACCTGGCTCGGCTGGTCGACCGTCGGGTTCGGGCTGTTCTACGCGCCGCTCACCTGGGCCAGCGGGGAGGGTGCGGGGTGGCTGCTCGCGGCGACGTGGCAGCTCGTGATCGTCGCGGGCATCGTGATCGGCGGGCGGGTGCCGCGCCGCACCCTCGCGGTCTCGCTGCTCATCGTGGCCGGGGTCGCGCTCGCCCAGACCCAGAACGCGCACGGCCTGGACGCGGGCTCGGTGGCCCGGGTCGTCGTGCCGGTCCTGGTCGCGGCCGTCGCCTACCCGCTCGGCAACCGGCGGCTGCTCGGCCGCGACGGCCTCGACGGGGTGCAGCGCACGCTCGCCATGACGCTCGGCTCGCTGCCGCTGTGGCTGGCCCTGGCCGGCACGGCGGGCCTGCGCGCCGGTGCCCCGGGGCGGGACCAGGTGGTCCAGTGCCTGATCGTCGCGCTGGTGTCGGGGGTGGTGGCGACCACCCTGTTCTTCCGCGCCACCGACCTCGTACGGGACCGGCCCGCCGCGCTCGGCGCGGTGGAGGCGACCCAGGCCGCCGAGGTGCCCTTCACGCTGGCGGGCGAGGCCCTGGTGACCGGCGTCGCGACCCCGGCCCCGACCGCGTGGGCGGGCCTCGCGCTCATCGTCGGCGGGCTCTGCCTGCACGCCCTGCACCGGCCGCCCGAGCGGACGGCCCCCGTCGAGACCGGCGCCGTCCCGACCGGTGCGGACGTCCCCGTCCCTCGGTCGCCGTCGGCCCGAACTCCCTGAACAAGCACCGGACTTGGGCTCGCGCCTGCACTCACCGCGGCCGGGCCCTACCCATGCTCCGCCGTGACCGCGAGCTGCGCCGCGCGGAACGCGGCGGCCGTCCGCCCCGCGTCATAGCCGTCCGCGACGCCCTCGACGAGGACCACGTCGCCCGGGATGTGGTCGGCGCGCAGCGGGATGAGCTCCTGGTAGGCGGCGGAGTCGTACCAGGCGCGCGCCTCCTCGATGCCCGGGAAGCCGATGATCACGAGCGCCTCGGGCCACGCGCCCTCGCGGACCTCCAGGGGCGCGTTGTGCACGAGGAAGCGGCCGCCGAAGGGGGCCAGCGTGGCCTGGATGCGCTCCATGTAGACGAAGACCTGCTCGTCCAGGTGGGTGGGCGGGCGCAGGTTGCCGATGGCGTAAGCGGTCACGTCGTCCTCCTGGCGTTGGTCTTCCGTGCGAACGCTCCGATCATGTCCCGGCCGTGCGGGGGCGGTCGATTACCGCCGGGGTAAGGCAGGCGTGCCGACGGCCCCGGAGGCGGGGGTTCCTCCGGGGCCGTCGGCGGGCTCGGCCGGGCCGGATCGATCCGGCGCGGTCGGGCCGGGCGGATCAGATCGTGGCGGTGTCGATCACGAAGCGGTAGCGCACGTCGCTGGCGAGCACCCGCGCGTACGCCTCGTTGATCTGGTCGGCGCGGATCAGCTCGATCTCGGCACCCAGGCCGTGCTCGGCGCAGAAGTCGAGCATCTCCTGGGTCTCGGCGATGGAGCCGATCATCGAACCGGCGAGGATCTTGTTGCCGCCGATGAGGCCGAACATGTTGAGCGCGTTCGGCTCCTCGGGGGCGCCCACGTTGACGAACGCGCCGCCGGTCTTCAGGAGCGAGAGGTACGCGCCCAGGTCCAGCGGCGCGGACACGGTGGAGACGATGAGGTCGAGCGAGCCCGCGAGCTGCTTGAAGGTGTCCTCGTCGCTGGTCGCGTAGTAGTGGTCGGCGCCCAGCTTGAGGCCGTCGTCCTTCTTGCGCAGCGACTGGCTGAGCACGGTCACCTCGGCGCCCATCGCGTGCGCGATCTTCACGCCCATGTGACCGAGGCCGCCGAGCCCGAGGATGGCGACCTTCTTGCCGGGGCCCGCCTGCCAGCGCTTGAGCGGGGAGTACAGGGTGATCCCGGCACACAGCAGCGGGGCCGCGACGTCCAGCGGGATGCTGTCGGGGATGCGCAGGGTGTGGTCGGCGTCCACGACGATGTGGGTGGAGTAGCCGCCGTAGGTGGGCAGCCCGTCCTTGCCGACGGCGTTGTAGGTGGAGGTGCCGTTGGCGCAGAACTGGTTCTGCCCCGACACGCAGGCCTCGCACACCCCGCAGGAGTCGACGAAGCAGCCCACTCCCGCGCGGTCGCCGACCTGGAACCGGGTGACGGCGGAGCCGACCTCGGTGATCACACCGGCGATCTCGTGGCCCGGCACCATCGGGAAGATGGCCTGGCCCCAGCCCTCGTTGGCCTGGTGGATGTCGGAGTGACAGATACCGGCGTACTTGATCTCGATGAGTACGTCGTTCGGGCCCACCGGGCGGCGTTCGATGGTGGTGCGCTCCAGCGGAGCCTTGGCGGCGGGGGCGGCGTAGGCGGCGACGGTGGTCATTGCCGTTCTCCTCAGATCTTCGGGTACGCCATCCAGCCTGCCCCAGTCGGCGCCCGCCACCCAGACACCTGTTCTGCCTACGACCAGCGTGCGTACCACTGACAGGGTCAGGCTCGTGGTCGTACGACCAGGGCGGGGACCACGGATACTGGGGTGTCATGGACCAGCGCGCCGAACTCAGCGAATTCCTCCGCTCCCGCCGGGCCCGGCTGAAGCCGGAGGACGTGGGGCTGCCCGACCACGGGCGCCACCGCAGGGTGCCGGGGCTGCGCCGGGAGGAGCTGGCTCAGCTGGCCGGGGTGTCGGTGGCGTACTACACGCGCCTGGAGCAGGGCAACGCGCAGAACGTGTCGGTGGAGGTCCTGGAGGCGATCGGGCGGGCGCTGCGCCTGAACGACACCGAGCAGAACCACCTCACCCACCTCGCCAAGGGCAAGGCGAAGAAGAAGCGCGCCTCGGCGGCCCGGGCGCACGAGTTCCGTCCGGCGCTCCAGCAGCTCATCGACGCGATGGAGGGCGTGCCCGCCTACCTCGTCGGGCCGCGCCTGGACATCCTCGCCTGGAACCGGATGGCGGCCGCGCTGCTCGGCGACCTGTCCCGGCTGCCGCCGCAGGAGCGGAACCTGGCGCGCCACGTCTTCCTCGACCCGGCGTCGCGTTCGCTGTACGTCGACTGGCACAACAAGGCCGTCGACGTGGTGAGCGTGCTGCGGCTGTGCGCGGGCTGCTATCCCGACGATCCCCAACTCACGGCGCTGATCGGGGAGTTGTCGGTCAAGAGCGAGGAGTTCCGCTCCATGTGGGCGGCGCACACCGTCGCCGACAAGGGACACGGCGTGAAGCGGCTGCGCCACCCGGTGGTGGGCGAGCTGACGCTGGCGTACGAGACGCTGAAGCTGCCGGACGCGCACGACCTGTCGCTGGTCACCTTCCACGCGGAGCCGGGCTCGGCGTCACAGGAGTCGCTGCGGCTGCTCGGCAGCTGGAGCGCCGACCAGCCGGTGCGGGCGGCCTGAGGGCTCCGCCACGGGCGAGGGCCCCGGCATGCGGGGCCCTCGGCGAACTGACGGCCCCCGCCGGGGGCCCGTGGTGGATCAGACGGCGGAGCCGGCCTTCCACTGGTCCCAGCTCATGTTCCAGCCGTTGAGGCCGTTGTCGGGCTGGACCGTCTTGTCGTGGGAGTTCTTGACGATGACGACGTCGCCGGTGATCGAGTTGTTGTAGAACCAGGCGGCCGAGGTGCCGTCGTCGCCGGCGCCCTTGGTGTCGGACAGGCCGACGCAGCCGTGGCTGGTGTTGGCGCTGCCGAAGATCGACTTGGCGCCCCAGTAGTTGCCGTGGATGAAGGTGCCGGAGGCCGACAGGCGCATGGCATGCGGCACGTCCTTGATGTCGTACTCGCCCTTGCCGTCGTCGTCCGTGAAGCCGACCGTCGCACCGTTCATGCGGGTCTCCTTGTACTTCTCGGAGATCACCATCTGACCGTTGTACGTCGGGTGCTCCGGGGAGCCCGCGGAGATCGGGATGGACTTCACGACCTTGCCGTCCTGGGTGACGGTCATGGTGTGGGTGTTCGCGTCCACGGTGGAGACCTGGTTGCGGCCGATCTTGAAGGTGACCGTCTTCTCCTGGACACCGGTGATGCCGTTGGAGGCCTCGACGCCGTCGAGGTCCATCTTCATGGTGACGGTCGAGTTCTCCTTCCAGTACTCCTGCGGGCGGAAGTCCAGGCGCTGCGAGCCGAACCAGTGCCCGACGACCTCCTGGCCGCTGCTGGAGGAGACGGTGATCTTGGCCTGCACGCCCTTCTTGTTGGTGATCGCCTTGTCGAAGTTGATCGACACCGGCATGCCGACACCGACGGTGGAGCCGTCCTCGGGCGTGAAGCTGCCTATGAAGCTGTTCTTCGGGGAGACGGTGGTGAAGGAGGCGTTCTCGTGCGCCTGGCGCCCCTTGGCGTCCGCCGCGGTCGCACTGATCTTGTACGTGGCCGAGCGCTTCAGCTGCTTGTCGGGCGCCCAGCTCAGCCCGTCGGCGGATATCTTCCCGGTGACCTTGTCGCCGTCGGCGGAGGTCAGCGTGACGTCGGTCAGCTTGCCCTGGGCGACGGTGACCTTGGTGTCGCTGTTGATGCCGACGTTGGTGGCGCCGTTCTTCGGCGTGATGGTGATCTTGGCGTCCGAGGTGTCCTTCGCGGCCGCCTTGTCGGCCGCCGCCTGGGCCGACGACGAGCTGTCGGCCTTGGCACCCTTGTCGCCGCCACCGTTGCAGGCAGAAAGGACCAGTACGCCGCCGAGCACCGCGCACGCCGCCGCGAGACCCTGCTTGCGCCGCTTACTCTCCGTCTTCACACGCTTCTCCATCGTCGCCGTCCCCCGAAAGTCATCACGTCTAGAACATCAGACCGCTCGCCGTGGTTCCGCAGCGGGGGGTGAATGTGGGGCACACCACGCGCGGGCGGACGGGTCGGGGCGGGACGGTGCAAGATCACCGAAAGGCGTCCGGCCCCTCCCGCCCCGACCGGCCGCGCGCACCGGTCAGTCGTGGTCAGGCCGCCGCCCGTTCGCGGCGGCTCTGTTCACTCCTCGTCATTGCTGTCCTCCTCGTCCAGGTCCCATTCCTCGTCGTCGGGGTCGTAGCCGACCCGCTCGCTGCTCCAGGAGGCCTGGACCAGCTCCGCCCCCGGCAGCGCGTCCACGAGGTCCACGGGGTCCACGAGGTAGGCGAGGGCCTCCGCTCCGTCTTCCCGTACGGCCGCCTCGGCATGCGCGCGTTCCTCGGGCCGCATCGCCGGGTCCTCGGCGATCCGTCCGAGAGCGGCCGCCGCCAACTGGTCCGCGTCCTCGATCTCCAGGACCAAATCGACGCGGAGCCGCACATACCGTGATGTCTCTTCTTCGCTCATGCCAGGGAGCGTAGGGCTCAAGCCAACCTCGACTTTCCCGCGACCCGCTGCTTTCACTAGCATCAGCGCATCCCGCCAATTCGACGTACTCGCAAGGGGATCGCTCACTTGTCCGTCGCTCGTCGTCCCCTGCTCACCGCCACCGCGGCGGGCACCCTGCTCTGCGCCCTGTGGTTCGTCCCGTCCGCCAACGCGACGGACGAGCAACGCCCTTCGGCCACCCCCGCGCACTCCGCGTACCGGGCCGCCCCCGCCCCCTCCGAAGGCCCCGTCGCCCTCGCCGACACCGGCGGCGCGGACACCTCCCCCTATCTGGTCGGCGGCACCCTGTTCCTGGGGCTGGGGGCGGGGTTCGTGACGTACTCGGTCCGCCGCTCGCGGACCTGCTGACCTCGCCGACTACCGCTCGGTACACGGGAGTTGACGACAGGAAAGGGGCCGCCCGGGATGTGACATCCCGGGCGGCCCCTGCCGTAGTAGCGAACCGGTCAGGCGAGCCGACCCGTCACCGGCTCCACCGCGGCGACCAGCCCGCCCTCGCGTACGAAGGCGTCGGCGGCGGCCAGGTCGGGGGCGAGGAAGCGGTCCGGGCCCGGGCCCTGGACACCGGCCGCGCGGGCCGCGGCGATGGCGGCCTGCGAGGCGGGCGCGGGGGTGAGGCCCTTGCGCAGCTCGATGCCGCGGGTCGCCGCGTACATCTCGACGGCGATGATGCGGGCCAGGTTGTCGACGGCGGTGCGCAGCTTGCGCGCGGCCGACCAGCCCATGGACACGTGGTCCTCCTGCATGGCGGAGGACGGGATGGAGTCCGCGGAGGCGGGCACCGCGAGCCGCTTCATCTCGCTGACCAGGGCGGCCTGCGTGTACTGGGCGATCATCAGGCCCGAGTCGACACCGGCGTCGTCGGCGAGGAACGGCGGCAGGCCGTGGCTGCGGTTCTTGTCGAGGAGGCGGTCGGTGCGGCGCTCGGTGATCGAGCCGAGGTCGGCGGCGGCGATCGCGAGGAAGTCGAGGACGTAGGCGACCGGGGCGCCGTGGAAGTTGCCGTTGGACTCGACCCGTCCGTCGGGCAGCACCACCGGGTTGTCGACGGCGGAGGCCAGCTCGCGCTCGGCGACGGTCAGGGCGTACGCGATCGTGTCGCGACCCGCGCCGTTGACCTGCGGGGCGCAGCGCACCGAGTACGCGTCCTGGACGCGGGGCGCCTCTTCCTCCTGGAAGTGGCCGGTCAGGCCCGAACCCTTGAGCACCGCCAGCATGTTGGCGGCCGAGGCGCCCTGGCCGGGGTGCGGCCGGATGGCGTGCAGCTCGGGGGCGAGCACCTTGTCGGTGCCGAGGAGCGCTTCGAGGGAGAGCGCGGCGGTGATGTCGGCCGAGGTGTAGAGCTTCTTCAGGTCGGCGATGGCCATGCAGAGCATGCCGAGCATGCCGTCGGTGCCGTTGAGGAGGGCCAGGCCCTCCTTCTCGCGCAGCTCCACGGGGGTGATCCCGGCCGCGGCGAGCAGCTCGCCCGCGGGCTTCACGACCCCGTCGGGGCCCTCGGCGTCGCCCTCGCCCATGAGGGTCAGGGCGCAGTGCGACAGCGGCGCGAGGTCGCCGGAGCAGCCGAGCGAGCCGTACTCGTGGACGACCGGCGTGATGCCCGCGTTGAGCACGTCGGCCATGGTCTGCGCGACCGACGGGCGTACGCCGGTGTGCCCGGAGGCGACGGTCTTCAGGCGCAGGAACATGAGCGCGCGGACGACCTCGCGCTCCACCCGCGGGCCCATGCCGGCCGCGTGCGAGCGCACGATGTTGCGCTGGAGCTGGGCGCGGAGGTCGGGGCTGATGTGCCGGGAGGCGAGGGCACCGAAGCCGGTGGAGACGCCGTACACCGGCTCCGGCTTGGCGGCCAGCGCGTCGACGATCTCGCGGGCCCTGGCCAGCGCGGCGAGCGCCTCGGCGGAGAGCTCGACCTTCGCGTTGCCGCGGGCCACGGCGATGACGTCCTCGGGGGTGGTCTCGGAGGTCCCCACCACGACAGTGTGCATATCCATATTCAGCACCCTACGGATTGAATCCCGTCATGTCACTAGCGGAGCGGCGGGTAGCTCCTTACCCACCCCCTGGGACTCCGCCCCAGACCCCGGAGGCCCCACCCCGCCCCTTCCCTAAACCCTCCGGGGGTGAAGACGCTCCTGGGGGCTCCGCCCCCAGACCCCCGATCGCGCCTTAAGGGCGCTCGTCCTCAAACGCCGGACGGGCTGAAGATGCCAGCACCGGCCCGCACCAGTACCGCCAGGGGCGCGGGGAACTGCGCGAGAGGCGGGCACGGTCGACGGACGAAAACGGGGTTAGGGGCGCGGGGAACTGCGCGGGAAGTGGGCACGGTCCGCAGGCGGACGAGGGGTCGGGGGCGCGGGGAACTGCGCGAGGCGGGGCGCGGATACGGAGGGCGTGGGGGTCAGCCTCGGCCGCGGAAGCGGCGGCGGTCGTGGGGAGGGGAGGGCGGGTTCTCGGCGAGGCGCAGGACCGCCCCGTCCCGCCCCGCCACCACCGGCTTCGCCGACCGAGCCGCCTTCGCCCGGTACTGGGCGGCGTCGGCCAGGCGGAAGAGACGGCGGGCCGAGCGGACGGGCCCGATCGGGTCCCCCGTCGAGGCCACCCCGCACGCCACCCCCTCCCCCAGCTCCAACTCCCCCGCCCGCAGGCAGAGTTCCTCGCCCACGGCCACGACCTCGTCCGCGGAGGGCCCCACCGAGAGCAGGCAGAACTCGTCGCCGCCGAGCCGCGCCGCCAGCGCACCGGGCAGCATCGCCCCGCACAGCGAGAGCACCGAGCCGAAGCGCTCCAGGAGCCGGTCCCCCACGGCATGGCCCAGCGTGTCGTTGACCCGCTTGAGCCCGTTCAGATCGCAGACGACGAGGCTGACGACCGAGCCGTCGGCGCGGTGCCGCTCGATGGCCTCGTCCAGCCTCATGTCGACCGCGCGCCGGTTGGCGAGCCCGGTGAGCGGATCGGTGTAGGCGAGGCGGCGCACCTCTTCGAGGCGTTCGGTCTGCGCGATGCCCGCCGCCGCGACGGAGGCCAGCACGGTGGCGAAGTCCGCGTCGGCCGCGTCGAAGACGGGCACCCCGACCGGACGCGCCACGTACAGCTCGCCCCAGGCCCGCCCGTGCAGCACGATCGGGGCGACCACGCAGCAGCCCCGGCCGCGCCTGCGCAGCGCGGTCACCCGCTCGTGGCAGTAGCCCACCTCGCCCTCGGGCGGCGCGACGGCGGTCTCGACCCAGGCGTTGGGCTCGCCGCCGCCCGCCCACCGCTCGTGCAGGAACTCGGTGATCTCGGGGAACTGGTGCACCGGGTACGTCTCGTCGTCGGGGAACTCCTCCTCCCCGTGGGCCCGTTCGCCCTCGTTCACCAGCACCCGGAGGCGGCCGAGCTCGCGCTCCCACACCGAGAGCGCGGCGAAGTTCCCGCCGAGCGCGTCCCGCGCGCCGAGCGCCGCGGCGCGCCACGACTCGCGCGGCGTGTGTGCCGCGGCCATGGTCTGTGCCAGCGAAACCACGGCCCGCAGCCGGGCATCCTCTCCACCCATTCCTCCAGCTTAGGGAGGTTTAGGAGGTTTTGACCCACGGGACGCCGTCATGCGGCCGGACGGCAGCGGGTGCTTGGACCACCCGGATCACTCCCCGGGCCACTGCGGCTTCCGCTTCTCGTTGAACGCGGCGACACCCTCCGCGCGGTCCCCGGAGAAGGCCACCGAGCGCCACGCCGCGTCCTCGACCTCCAGGCCCGCCCGCAGGTCGAGGCCCTGGCCGAGCCGCATCGCCCGCTTCGCCGCCCGCAGCCCGACCGGCGAGTTGGCCGCCATGCGCCCGGCGAGCGCGAGCGCCTCGGTCCGGGCGTCCCCGGCCAGGACGTCGACGAGCCCCAACTCCCTTGCCTCCACGGCCTCGACGCGGCGCGCGGTGAAGACCAGCTCCGCCGCGCGGGCCGCGCCGACCCGGCGCGGCAGGAGCTGCGTACCGCCGCCGCCGGGGATGACGCCGACCGACACCTCGGGCAGGCCGACCACCGCGGTGGCGTCCGCCACGATCACGTCGCAGGCCAGCGCCAGCTCGAAGCCGCCGCCGAGCGCGAAGCCGTGCACGGCGGCGACGGTGGGCATGGGCAGTTCGAGTACGCCGGTGTAGGCGGCGCGGGCGGTGGGGCGCTGGCGTACGAGCTCGGCGTCCGTGAGGGAGTTGCGCTCCTTCAGGTCGGCGCCGACGCAGAAGGCCCGCTCGTTCGTCGAGGTCACGACGGTGACCCGGGCGTCGGGGTCGGCGGCGAGCGCCTCGCAGGCGGCGGCGATGGAGCGGGCCATCTCCGTGGAGACGGCGTTCATGGCCTTGGGCCGGTCGAGCACCAGCTCGGCGACGTACCCCTCGCGCCGCACGACGACGAACTCCCCGAACCGCTGCTCAGCCATGGCAACCCCTCCGTTAACGAACGTTACGTCGGGGGCGATCCTAGGGCGTGGCGATGGCTGCGGCCATGGGCCTCCGGGCAGTGCCTAGGCTTCGCGCCGGTGCAGGAGCCAGGGCTCCACCACGCCGAGGCCGCGCACGGGCCGCTGCCACATGGGCTGGAGCGAGAAGCGGTACTTCGCGGGGGCGGCCGGCTCCTCGCCCTCCTTCCCGGCCTTCTCGGCGGCCAGCGCGTCCTGCGCGGCCTGCGCCTCGGAGACGGGGGCGTCGCCGGTGCGGGACAGTTCCTCGGCGAACGCCCCGTCGACCAGGACGGCGTCCTTCGGCGCTATCGAGGTGAGGCGGCTGGCGAGGTTCACGGTGGTGCCGAACACGTCGCCCATCCGGGTCGTGACGGTGCCGAACGCGATGCCCACCCGCAGCGCGGGCATCGTCTCGTCCCCGGCCATCGTCTCGATGAGCCGCAGCGAGATCTCGGCCGCGGTGCCCGCGTCGTCGGCGGCGAACAGGACCTCGTCGCCCAGCGTCTTGATGAGCCGTCCGCCATGGGCGGCGACCAGGTCGGCCGCGGTCGTCTCGAAGGCCTCGACCAGCTCGCCGAGCTCCTCCTCCTCAAGGCGCCGGGTGAGCCGGGTGAACCCGACCAGGTCGGCGAAGCCCACCGCGAGGCGGCGGTCCACCATCTCCTCGTCGTCGGCGGCCTGCACCACGCGCCCGGTGGCGGCGGCCAGCTGGCGCCGCCACACGTAGACGAGGAACTCCTCCAGCTCGGGCAGCAGCAGCTCGACCAAGGGGTAGGTGACCTCGGTACGCGTCATGCCCGGCTCGGGGGGTTCGGTCAGGCCCTCCAGAAAAGAATCGATCTGCCATTCGGCCAGCCGGGCGGTGGTCTGCCCCGTGGAGCGCGCGACCTGCACCGCCATCGGCTCGCTGAGCAGCCCCGCCTCGACCAGACCGGCGAGCCGCCGCAGGGCCAGCACGTCGGCCTCGGTGAGCGCCTTGGCCTGCCCGATGTCGGCGAACCCCATGGCCCGCCAGAACCGGGACGCCAGCTCCATCGAGACGCCCGCGGTACGGGCCGCCTGGAAGGGGGTGTAGCGCCGGTCCGCGCCGAGGATCAGCTGCTCGAGCCGGATGGCGAGCGGGTCGTCGGTGGGCTCGGCGGTGTGGTCGACGGCGTGGTGCGGCGTCGGGTACGCCGAGGCCGGGGCGTCCGAAGGGGTGCCGGAGGCGCCTTTGGAGCTGCCGCCGGTACCGGTACCGGCGCCCGCCCCGGACCGTGTCTCGTCGACGGTCACCGGCCGCCTCCTGCCCGTTGCCTGCGCACTGCCCTGCCGATCTGTCGCTGGATCGGGCTCAACGATACGGCAGGTGTGCCGTAGCTCACGTCTCCTCCCCCTGGCGGGGGCGCCTCCCCCGGCCACTCGGCGGGCGCGGCCCGGTGGGGCGGGCCCTCCGGCGCGGAGAGGCGGCGCCCGTCACCCGGCGCGCAGATGCACGATGTCGCCCGCCGCCACCGGCCGCCGGACACCCTCCTCCGTGGCCAGGACCAGGCGCCCGTCCCCGTCCACCGCGACCGCCTCACCCCGTACCGACTGCCCGCCCGGCAGCTCCGCACGCACCGAGCGGCCGAGCGTCGCGCAGCCCGCGGCGTACGCCTCCTGGAGGCCGGACGCCGCCGGGTCGCCCGCAGCGTCGCGCCACGTCCCGTACCACTGCTCCAGGGAGCGCAGCACCGCCCGCAGCAGGGTGTCGCGGTCCGTGGAGACGGCACCGGCGAGCGCGAGGGAGCCCGCGCCGGGCACGGGGAGCTCGTCGGCGCGCAGCGTCACGTTGAGGCCGATGCCCACGACGACGCCCTCCGCGCCCGCCCGCTCGGCGAGGATGCCTCCCGCCTTGCGCTCCTCGGCGCCCACGGTGACCAGGAGGTCGTTGGGCCACTTCAGCGCCGTGTCGACGCCCGCCGCCCGCGCGAGCCCCGTCGCCACCGCGACCCCGGTGAGCAGCGGCAGCCACCCCCACCGCTCCACCGGGACCGACGCACCGGGCTTGAGCAGGACGGAGAAGAACAGCCCGGAGCGGGCCGGCGCCGACCAGCGCCGGTCCAGGCGCCCGCGCCCCGCGGTCTGCTCCTCGGCGACCAGGACCGCTCCCTCGTCGAGCCCGTCCGCCTTGGCCGCGAGGTCGGAGTTGGTGGAGCCGGTCGCGGTGACCACGTCCAGGGACGTCCACAGGGAGTCCGGCCCCAGCAGGGCGCGGCGCAGCGCGGTGGTGTTCAGGGGCGGCCGGTCCAGGTCGGACCAGCGGCTGTCGGAAGCGTCCGGGGGTGTCATGCAGCCAGGTTAGGCCGCAATTGCAAGCCGCCCCGGGTGTGGCAAACGCCGCACTGCCGAACCGTATCCGCGCCACTACCCTACGAGTCAGTAGCCACCACCCCCGTGACCAGGCAGGGAGCCGCATCCCGATGTCCGAGCCGGAAAACGCCCAGAGCGACGCCACCGTCGACATCCACACCACCGCCGGAAAGCTCGCGGATCTTCAGCGTCGTATCGACGAGGCGACCCACGCCGGCTCCGCGCGCGCGATCGAAAAGCAGCACGCCAAGGGCAAGTTGACGGCCCGTGAGCGGGTCGAGCTCCTGTTGGACGAGGGCTCGTTCGTGGAGCTCGACGAGTTCGCCCGGCACCGCTCCACCA
The DNA here is from genome assembly GCF_056431605.1 of Streptomyces sp. NPDC045846. NCBI lineage: Bacteria > Bacillati > Actinomycetota > Actinomycetes > Kitasatosporales > Streptomycetaceae > Streptomyces > Streptomyces sp. NPDC045846. The sequence continues at coordinate 392,890 of NZ_JBWKKJ010000007.1, forward strand.
ACTTCGGGATCGAGAAGAACCGCCCGTACGGCGACGGCGTGGTCACCGGGTACGGGACCGTCGACGGGCGCCCGGTGTGCGTCTACTCGCAGGACTTCACCATCTTCGGCGGCTCGCTGGGCGAGGTGTACGGCGAGAAGATCGTGAAGGTCATGGACTTCGCGATGAAGACCGGCTGCCCGGTCATCGGCATCAACGACGGCGGCGGCGCCCGCATCCAGGAGGGCGTGGTCGCGCTCGGCCTGTTCGCCGAGATCTTCCGCCGCAACGTGCACGCCTCCGGCGTGGTCCCGCAGATCTCGCTGATCGTCGGCCCGTGCGCGGGCGGCGCGGTGTACTCCCCCGCGATCACCGACTTCACGGTGATGGTCGACCAGACCTCGCACATGTTCATCACCGGGCCCGACGTCATCAAGACCGTCACCGGCGAGGACGTGGGCTTCGAGGAGCTGGGCGGCGCCCGCACCCACAACACCACCTCGGGCGTGGCCCACCACATGGCGGGCGACGAGAAGGACGCCATCGAGTACGTCAAGTCGCTGCTGTCGTACCTGCCGTCGAACAACCTGAGCGAGCCCCCGGCCTTCCCCGAGGAGGCCGACCTGGAGACCTCGGACGAGGACCGCGAGCTCGACGCGCTCATCCCGGACTCGGCGAACCAGCCGTACGACATGCACACGGCCATCGAGCACGTCCTGGACGACGGCGAGTTCCTGGAGACGCAGGCCCTGTTCGCGCCGAACATCATCACCGGCTTCGGCCGGGTGGAGGGCTTCCCGGTCGGCATCGTCGCCAACCAGCCGATGCAGTTCGCCGGTTGCCTCGACATCAACGCCTCCGAGAAGGCCGCGCGGTTCGTGCGCACCTGCGACGCCTTCAACGTGCCGGTGCTGACGTTCGTGGACGTGCCGGGCTTCCTGCCGGGCGTGGACCAGGAGTACGGCGGCATCATCCGCCGCGGCGCCAAGCTGATCTACGCGTACGCCGAGGCGACGGTCCCGCTGATCACCGTCATCACGCGCAAGGCGTTCGGCGGCGCCTACGACGTCATGGGCTCCAAGCACCTGGGCGCCGACCTCAACCTGGCCTGGCCGACCGCGCAGATCGCGGTGATGGGCGCGCAGGGCGCGGTGAACATCCTGCACCGCCGCACGATCGCCGCGGCCGAGGACCAGGAGTCGACCCGCGCCGAGCTGATCGCGGACTACGAGGACACCCTGCTCAACCCGTACATCGCGGCCGAGCGCGGCTACGTCGACGCGGTGATCATGCCGTCCGAGACCCGCGCCCACATCGTGCGGGGCCTGCGTCAGCTGCGGACGAAGCGGGAATCCCTCCCTCCGAAGAAGCACGGCAACATCCCCCTCTAGCCACCCCGCAAGGAGCCGCTGTGATCAAGGTCGTACGGGGCAATCCGACCCCGGAGGAGCTGGCCGCCGCCCTGGCGGTGGTCCAGGCGCGCGCCGCGGCGACGGCTTCGGCCGCGCCCGGTGCGCCACAGCCGCCCGAGGGCTGGTCCGACCCGGCCCGGATAGCCCGGCGCGCGCTGCCGAGCCCGGGGGCGCGGTCCTGGGCCAGGACGTACTGGCCGGCGTGAGGGCGTCGCCGAGCTGAGGGCGTCGCCGAGCTGAGGGGTGCGGGCCTGTCGACGGTGGGCCGTCTATGGCCTTTCGCGCAGTTCCCCGCGCCCCTTTCCCCCTACGATCCGCGGACCGTGCCCGCTTGCTCGCGCCTTCCCCGCGCCCCCAAACCCCCTTTCGGCTGCGGGCCGTGCGTGGTTGCTCGCGCAGTTCCCCGCGCCCCTTGAAACCCGCTTTCGTCCGCCCGCCGTGCCCGCTTCTCGCGCAGTTCCCCGCGCCCCTGGCGGTACTGGGGCGGGCCAGTGCTGGCATCTTTAGCCCGTCCGGCGATTGAGGACGAGCGCCGTTCAGGCGCGAACGGGGGTGTGGGGGCGGAGCCCCCGCCGGGGTTCGAGGGGCGGAGCCCCTCAGGGGGTCAGAGGGCTTTGGCCAGTACCTCGGCCATGACCCGGTACCCCGCGTCGTTGGGGTGCAGCGCGTCACCCGAGTCATAGGCGGCGGCCAGCCGGTCGGGATCGCCCCCGGAGCCCAGCGCCTTGTCGAAGTCGACGACGGCGTCGAACGCACCGGCCGTCCGGATCCAGTCGTTGACCTCGCCGCTGACCCGCGCCGCGTGCACCCCCCAGTGGTCGGACCCCTTCAGCGGCAGCAGCGTGGCCCCCACGACGCGGAGCCCCCTGCCGTGCGCCTGGCGGATCAACTCCCGGTATCCAGCGATGAGTTGGGCGGTGGAGACGACCGGCGCGGGCTGGTACGTGGGCTGCGGCCTCGCCCCCTTCCGCGCCTCGCTGAACCCGATGTCGTTGAGGCCTTCGAGGACGACGACGGTGGAGGTGCCGGGCTGGTCGAGCACGTCCCGCTCGAACCGCGCGGCCGACCGCTCGCCGTACCAGGCCGAGTCGTTGAGCAGGAGGTTGCCTCCGATGCCCGCGTTGAGGACGGGCCGGCCGGTGCGTTCGGCCAGCGCGTCGGAGTAGCGCCGGTTGGCGCCCGGGGTGGAGCCGAAGCCGTCGGTGAGGGAGTCCCCAAACAGGACGATGCCGTTCCCCCTGGTCCGGCCGCTCACCTCGATGCCGGAGAGGTAGTACCACGACCGGCTCGACTCGGTGAAGGCACGGCCCGACGGGTCGGCGCGGTGGTCGCCCTCGGCCCGGTAGGTGTCGGTGAAGCCCTGGGCGTGGAAGGTGGCGGGCCCGGTGGTCCCGGCGAAGTAGAGCGTGACGGTGACCGACTCCAGCCTTTCGACGCCGAGCGCCGCGGCGTCGCTGCGCAGCTCGCCGTGGGCCGGAATGCTCACCGACCTGCTGCCGCCGAAGGTCAACTCCCTTACGGAGCCGGGCTCGACGTCCGCCCCCTTCCCCGCTCGGGCGACGGTGGCGCCGGTGAGGGCGAGCGGTGAGGTGCCGTACGCGTTGGAGAGCCGGACGCGGATCCGGTCGCCCCCTTCAGTGACGCGCACGACCTGGCGCACGCTCTGCCGCGAGAAGCCCTCCTGCGACCAGTTGGGCGTGAACCCGGTGGCAGCGAGCTGCGGGGACGCGGCCCAGGCGGCACCCCAAGCCAGGGGCCGCGCGGAGGACGGCTGCGCCCCGGCGAGCAGGGCGAGGGCCGCGGCCCCGGCGGCGAGCGGCACGGCGCCCCGGCGACCGGCCGCGCGGACGTACGCGTTCCTCGACTTGTTCACGGATTCACTCATGGCGGATCTCCCCTGTTCCTTCCGCGAACCGCCGACGTGGCACTCGCTAACGGTTCACTGGTTCCGTTAAGTCAGCACAGTAACAGCCCCGTCGGACTAATGGAACCTGGGAACCTTTTAGCGGGACGGGAGTAAATGCCTCCGGTCGAACGGGAGATGAAGTACGGGACACCGGGCGGCCTGAGTACCCGTACTCAGGCGCACTTCGAGCGCCGGTCGCACTATCGAGGGCATGCTGTGGTCAGACCCGGAGAACGAGCCGCCGAAGGAACTGCGCGACGCCCAGGCGATGATGCGCCGGGCGGGGCTGTTCCTCGCGCTGGCCATGGTGGCCGCGATGCTCGTCGTCGGCCTGCACTGAGGCCCACGGCGGTGGCCGGGACGCCTACGATGGCGCCCATGACTGCTCAGCGCCGCGTCGTCCTCGCCTCCCAATCACCCGCCCGGCTCGGGCTGCTCCGCCAGGCGGGGCTCGCCCCCGAGGTGATCGTCAGCGGCGTCGACGAGGACGCGCTGACCGCGCCCAGCCCCGCCGAACTCGCCCTCGTACTCGCCGAGGCGAAGGCCGACGCGGTGGCCGTCCGCCCCGAGGCCGCCGACGCGCTGGTCATCGGCTGCGACTCGGTGCTCGAACTGGACGGCCAGGCGCTCGGCAAGCCCGCCGACGCCGAGGACGCCACGGCCCGCTGGAAGTCGATGCGCGGCCGGTCCGGGGTGCTCCAGACCGGGCACTGCGTGATCGACACCGCGACCGGCGAGCGCGCCTCGGCGACCGCGTCCACAGTCGTACGGTTCGGCGAGCCCACCGACGCGGAGATCGCGGCGTACGTGGCGAGCGGTGAACCCCTTTACGTGGCGGGGGCGTTCACGCTCGACGGCCGCTCGGCACCCTTCGTCGACTCCATCGAGGGCGACCACGGCAACGTCATCGGCCTCTCGCTGCCGCTGCTGCGCAGGCTGCTCGCCGCGCTCGGCGTCTCGATCACCGACCTCTGGGCCTGACGCCCCCGCTCAGGCGGCGGCGGGGGTGCCGTCCGGCGCCCCGTCCTGCGGCACCGGCCGTTCCTTCACGTACGCCAGGAGGACGAAGACCAGCAGGGCGAGCACGACCATCATGCAGGCGAACGCGGGCCAGCCGACCAGACCCACGGTGAGCGCGCCGAGCACGCCGTGCACCACCGCGCAGGCGATCACCGCGATGCGGGCGACGCGGCCGGGGGCCCGGTCGCGTACGCCGGTGATCAGCAGGATCACCCCGCAGGCGGCGAGGAAGAGTCCGAACAGGGCGCCCGCGACCCACGCTCCGGTGGATATCGCGTGCGGATCGAGGCCCGCCATCGACATGTGCTGACTGTCGGCGACCTTGCCCAGCACCCAGTTGACGAGCACCACGGCACACGCCTCGGCGAAGAGAACGAGCGCGGCCACGATGGCGATCGGTCGGCGCAACACCGCGCGACACCCCCTGTTACCCCTAGTACGGCTGGGTTGCGCACGCTACTAACCGGTAATGCTTCGTACAAGAGTCTGGACAACAACCGTGGCCGGTCCGCGACCCCGCCCCTCGCCGCGCGGGCACCGGGCCGCAAAGAATCATTCGGCCATTCGTAGGGACTCCACAAAGAAACGCACGGACCTGCTGGCCGCCGGGACAGAGACCTTGACCACACCGCACCGCTACTGTGCGGTACGGGAGCCCGGCGTACCGTGGTGCGACAAGGGATTTCGCGACTTGAGCGTGCCTCGAATCACACTCCGTGTGGGCAAGCTCACCATTGGGGATGGGTCGTAAGCCAGTGTGCGGCTTCCCTAAACTCAGCTTGTTTCAAGGAGGGAGCCATCGTGCGCAAGGTGCTCATCGCCAACCGTGGCGAAATCGCTGTCCGCGTTGCCCGGGCCTGCCGGGATGCCGGAATCGCGAGCGTAGCCGTCTACGCCGATCCGGACCGGGATGCACTGCATGTCCGGGCAGCGGACGAGGCATTCGCCCTGGGCGGTGACACCCCGGCGACCAGCTACCTGGACATCGCCAAGGTGCTCGCGGCCGCGGCCGACTCGGGGGCGGACGCCGTCCACCCGGGTTACGGATTCCTTTCCGAGAACGCCGAGTTCGCCCAGGCGGTACTCGACGCGGGCCTGACCTGGATCGGCCCGCCGCCGCAGGCCATCCGTGACCTCGGCGACAAGGTGGCGGCCCGTCACATCGCCCAGCGCGCCGGTGCTCCGCTGGTCGCGGGCACCCCGGACCCGGTCTCGGGCTCCGACGAGGTCGTCGCGTTCGCGCGGGAGCACGGCCTGCCCATCGCGATCAAGGCCGCCTTCGGCGGCGGCGGCCGCGGCCTCAAGGTCGCCCGCACCCTCGAAGAGGTACCGGAGCTGTACGACTCCGCCGTGCGCGAGGCCGTCGCGGCCTTCGGCCGGGGGGAGTGCTTCGTCGAGCGCTACCTCGACAAGCCCCGCCACGTCGAGACCCAGTGCCTGGCCGACCAGCACGGCAACGTGGTCGTGGTCTCCACGCGTGACTGCTCGCTCCAGCGCCGCCACCAGAAGCTGGTCGAGGAGGCGCCCGCCCCGTTCCTCACGGAGGCTCAGAACGCGGAGCTGTACGCCGCGTCCAAGGCCATCCTGAAGGAGGCCGGTTACGTCGGCGCGGGCACCGTCGAGTTCCTCGTCGGCGCCGACGGCACGATCTCCTTCCTTGAGGTCAACACCCGCCTCCAGGTGGAGCACCCGGTCACCGAAGAGGTCACCGGCATCGACCTGGTCCGCGAGATGTTCCGCATCGCCGACGGCGAGGAACTCGGCTACGGCGACCCGGTCATGCGCGGCCACTCCTTCGAGTTCCGCATCAACGGCGAGGACCCGGGCCGCGGCTTCCTGCCCGCGCCCGGCACCGTGACCGTGTTCGCGCCGCCCTCGGGTCCGGGCGTGCGCCTGGACGCGGGCGTCGAGTCCGGCTCCGTCATCGGCCCCGCCTGGGACTCGCTCCTGGCCAAGCTGATCGTGACCGGCGCGACGCGTGAGCAGGCCCTCCAGCGCGCGGCGCGCGCGCTCGCCGAGTTCAACGTCGAGGGCATGGCCACCGCGATCCCCTTCCACCGCGCGGTCGTCGCCGACCCCGCGTTCACGGCCGACCCGTTCCGTATCCACACCCGGTGGATCGAGACCGAGTTCGTCAACGAGATCCCGGCGTTCACGGCCCCGGCCGACGCGGACACGGACGAGGAGCCGGGCCGCGAGACGGTCGTCGTCGAGGTCGGCGGCAAGCGTCTTGAGGTCTCCCTGCCGTCCTCGCTCGGCATGACGCTGGCCCGGACCGCCGCGGCGGGTGGCGCCAAGCCCAAGCGGCGTGCCGCGAAGAAGGCGGGCTCCGCCGCCTCCGGCGACACCCTCGCCTCTCCGATGCAGGGCACGATCGTCAAGGTCGCGGTCGAGGAGGGCCAGGAGGTCAAGGAGGGCGACCTCGTCGTCGTCCTGGAGGCCATGAAGATGGAGCAGCCGCTGAACGCGCACCGCTCCGGCACGATCAAGGGGCTGGCGGCGGAAGTCGGGGCCTCGGTCTCGTCCGGCGCGATGATCTGCGAGATCAAGGACTGACCCGCCCCACCCAGGAGCCCCGGCCGACCTCGGCCGGGGCTCCCGCGTTCCAACCCCCGGGGGCTCCGCCCCCAGCCCCCCCCGTTCGCGCCTGAACGGCGCTCGTCCTCAAATGCCGGACGGGCTGAAGATGCCCATGCAGGCCAGCACCGGTACTGCCAAGGGGCGCGGGGAACTGCGCGAGCAACCACGCACGGTCCGCAGACGAAGGGGCCCGGGGCGGAGCCCCAGGGGCGTCTTCCCCCGGAGGCCACGCGGCGGAGCCGCAGAGTGGCTCAGCGGAAGGGGGTCTGGGGCGGAGCCCCAGGGAGCCCGGGTGGCATGCTGGGGGGATGGATGGGAAAACGGGGGCAGGGGCCCGGCCCCTGCGGGCGGACGCACGACGCAACCACGACCGCCTGCTGGCAGCCGCCCGAACCGCCTTCGCGGAACACGGCACGGACACCTCCCTGGAGGACGTGGCCCGCAGGGCCGGCGTGGGCATCGGCACCCTGTACCGCCACTTCCCCACCCGCCACGCCCTGCTGAGCGCGGTGTTCCAGAGCGAGGTGGACGTACTCCTGGCCCGGTCAAGGGAGTTGCTGGACGCCGAGCAGCCCTGCACCGCCCTCATCGAGTGGCTGCGCGCCACCATCACGCACGCGGGGGTGTACCGAGGCCTGGCCCGGGCCCTCATGTCGGCGTCGGGCGACGCGAGTTCGGCCCTTTCCCGGTGCAGCGAGCCGATGCGCGAGGCGGGCGACGCCCTGCTCGTACGGGCCCGGGAGGCCGGTTCCGTACGGGCAGGCGTCACCATCGCCGACCTCATGCAGCTGACCAACGCCATCGCGTTGGCGGCCGAACAGTCCCCGGACGACCCGGAGTTGGCCGATCGGCTGCTGGCCCTGACCTACCGGGGCCTCAAGGACTGAGCCGGGTCAGCGCCGTCGCAGGTCCGCCACGCGGGCCCGCTCGCCGGGCCCCTGCGGCTCGCCCATCGCCGCGGCGCTGCGCAACTGCGGGCCCGCACCGGGTCCGTGGCTGCGGCGCTGGCCGGGCAGCGGCATGTCGCGGCGCGGTGGCCGGCCCGGGCCGTTCTCACCGGCCGCGCCCGAGGGGCCCGCCACGGCGATCTGCACCCCTTGGTCGGCGAGGGCCTGCAACTCGGTGACGGCCCGGTCGTCGTGGGCCGGGGGCTCGTCGGTGACCAGGCGGGTGATGACGTCGGTCGGCACCGTCTGGAACATGGTGTCGGTGCCGAGCTTGGTGTGGTCGGCCAGGACCACGACCTCGGCGGCCGCCTGGACCAGCGCGCGGTCCACGCTCGCGGAGAGCATGTTGGAGGTGGACAGGCCGCGCTCGGCGGTCAGCCCGCTCCCGGACAGGAAGGCGCGCGAGACCCGCAGGCCCTGGAGGGACTGCTCGGCGCCACTGCCCACCAGGGCGTAGTTGGAGCCGCGCAGGGTGCCTCCGGTCATGACGACCTCGACCCGGTTGGCGTGCGCCAACGCCTGTGCCACCAGCAGGGAGTTGGTGACGACGGTCAGGCCCGGGACCCGTGCGAGCCGGCGGGCCAGCTCCTGCGTGGTCGTCCCGGCGCCGACCACGATGGCCTCGCCCTCTTCGACGAGACCGGCGGCGAGATCGGCGATGGCCGTCTTCTCCGCGGTCGCTAGATGGGATTTCTGCGGGAAGCCGGACTCGCGGGTGAACCCGCCCGGCAGCACCGCACCGCCGTGCCGGCGGTCGAGGAGTCCTTCGGCCTCCAGCGCCCGCACGTCCCGCCGTACGGTCACTTCGGAGGTCTGGACGACGCGGGCGAGCTCACGGAGCGATACCGCACCGTTGGCGCGCACCATTTCGAGGATCAATTGGCGACGTTCTGCAGCGAACACGAAACTGACAGTAACCTGGGCGGCCGAATCTTTTCAGCAGTTTGCGCCGAATAACAGAAGGTGCACCCAAAGGGGGTCACCGAGTGGTATATGCCCGCCGGAAACCCACGTGGCCCGGCGCCCACTCGACAACCCCCCGTCCCACCAGGGAAGTTACGCCTCCCCGGCCTTCTTCCGGGTGTGCAGCTGACGGGCCACTTCGGCGATCGAGCCGGACAGTGACGGGTACACGGTGAACGCATTCGCGATCTGCTCGACCGTCAGATTGTTGTCGACCGCGATCGAGATCGGATGGATCAGTTCACTGGCGCGCGGCGCAACCACACAGCCGCCGACGATGATGCCGGTGCCCGGGCGGCAGAAGATCTTGACGAAGCCGTCCCGGATGCCCTGCATCTTGGCGCGCGGGTTGCGGAGCAGCGGCAGCTTGACGACCCGGGCGTCGATCTTGCCCGCGTCCACGTCGGCCTGGGTGTAGCCGACGGTGGCGATCTCGGGGTCGGTGAAGACGTTGGAGGAGACCGTCTTCAGGTTCAGCGGGGCCACCGCGTCGCCCAGGAAGTGGTACATGGCGATCCGGCCCTGCATCGCGGCGACCGAGGCCAGCGCGAAGATGCCGGTCACGTCGCCGGCCGCGTACACGCCGGGGGCGGAGGTGCGCGAGACCTTGTCGGTCCAGATGTGGCCCGACTCCTTGAGGCGTACGCCCGACTCCTCCAGGCCCATGTTCGCGGTGTTCGGGATCGCGCCGACGGCCATCAGGCAGTGGGAGCCGCTGATGACGCGGCCGTCGGAGAGGGTGACCTCGACGCGGTCGCCGACGCGCTTGGCGGACTCGGCGCGCGAGCGGGCCATGACGTTCATGCCGCGGCGGCGGAACACGTCCTCCAGGACGGCGGCCGCGTCCGGGTCCTCGCCGGGCAGCACCCGGTCGCGGGACGAGACGAGGGTGACCTTGGAGCCGAGCGCCTGGTAGGCGCCCGCGAACTCGGCGCCGGTGACGCCGGAACCGACCACGATGAGCTCCTCGGGGAGCTCGTCCAGGTCGTACACCTGCGTCCAGTTGAGGATCCGCTCGCCGTCGGGCTGTGCGTCGGGCAGCTCGCGCGGGCTTCCGCCGGTGGCGATGAGGACGGCCTCGCAGGTGAGCATCTCCTCGGTGCCGTCGGCCGCGGTGACGATCACGTCGCGGGTGCCGTCGATGCCCTGCGGCCCGGCGAGCCGGCCGCGGCCGCGCATGACCCGGGCGCCCGCGCGGGTCACCGAGGCGGTGATGTCGTGGGACTGGGCGAGCGCGAGGCGCTTGACGCGGCGGTTGACCTTGCCGAGGTCCACGCCGACGACCCGGGCGGACTGCTCCTCGGGAGGCGTGTCGTCGGCGACGAGGATGCCCAACTCCTCGTACGAAGAGTCGAAGGTGGTCATCACCTCGGCCGTCGCGATCAGGGTCTTCGACGGCACGCAGTCGGTCAGCACCGACGCCCCGCCCAGACCGTCGCAGTCCACGACGGTCACCTCCGCGCCGAGCTGGGCGCCCACCAGGGCCGCCTCGTATCCGCCCGGTCCGCCACCGATGATCACGATCCGCGTCACGAAAAAGTCCGCCTCGTAGTGTCGATCCCGGCCTGCCTGCCCGCCCGGCCGGGGGTCCGGGGCGGGGCCCCGGGGGAACGCAGTACGTACCTCATTGTCCCGCACGCTTCAAGTGTCCTCGCCCCGGGGGCGCCATTCGGCCGCCCTGGCGGGATCCGGCGGGGCCCGGGTGCGAACGGGCCGCGCGAAGTGCCCCCGCGGGCCACTGTCGTACCCTCGTCACCATGTCGCTCTACGCCGCGTACGCCGGCAACCTGGATCCGCGGCTGATGACCCGCCGCGCCCCGCACTCACCGCTGCGCGGCACCGGCTGGCTCAACGGCTGGCGCCTGACGTTCGGCGGGGAGCAGATGGGCTGGGAGGGCGCCCTCGCGACGATCGTCGAGGCACCCCGCTCGCAGGTCTTCGTCGCCCTGTACGACATCGCGCCGCTCGACGAGGAGTCGATGGACCGCTGGGAGGGGGTCGGGCTCGACATCTACCGCCGGATGCGGGTGCGGGTGCACACCCTCGACGGCGAGGAGGCGGCCTGGCTGTACGTCCTGAACGGGTACGAGGGCGGCCTGCCCTCGGCGCGGTACCTGGGCGAGCTGGCCGACGCGGCGGAGTCCGCGGGCGCGCCGCACGACTACGTGATGGAACTGCGCAAGCGGCCCTGCTGAGCCGGACCGAGGCCCGGCCCCCGAGTGGGGGCCGGGCCTCGCCCGTGTGCGACGCCGCTCTCGTGCGAAGCCACAAAGGGATCGGACAGGTCCGTTATCCTGCACATCTACGCGCGTAGGACTTCAGCGGTTACGCTCGTGCGCGTAATTCTTCTTTACCGGGGGAAAACCCCCGGACCCGGCCGGACAGTCACCGGGCGGGACGACGTTCCTTCGCGAGGCGAGAGACTCAGTGAACGCATCTGCCACCCCGGACCTGCTCCAGGACCCCCACGCCGCCGCCGACGCCGCCGCCGCGCGCCTGCGCGAGCTCACCGGCGCCGAGACCCACGACGTCGCCCTGGTGATGGGCTCCGGCTGGGCGCCGGCCGTCGACGCCCTCGGTGCCCCCGAGGCCGAGTTCCCCGTGACCGAGCTGCCGGGCTTCCCCCCGCCGGCCGTCGAGGGGCACGGCGGCAAGATCCGCTCGTACAAGATCGGTGACAAGCGCGCGCTGGTCTTCCTCGGCCGCACGCACTACTACGAGGGCCGCGGCGTCGCCGCCGTCTCGCACGGCGTGCGCACCGCCGTCGCCGCCGGCTGCAAGACCGTCGTGCTGACCAACGGCTGCGGCGGTCTGCGCGCGGGCATGCGCCCCGGCCAGCCGGTCCTCATCAGCGACCACATCAACCTGACGGCCACCTCGCCGATCATCGGCGCGAACTTCGTGGACCTCACCGACCTGTACTCGCCGCGGCTGCGCGCGCTGTGCAAGGAGGTCGACGAGACCCTGGAAGAGGGCGTCTACGTCCAGTTCCCCGGCCCGCACTACGAGACCCCGGCCGAGATCAACATGGTCCGCGTGCTCGGTGGCGACCTGGTCGGCATGTCGACCGTCCTTGAGGCCATCGCCGCCCGCGAGGCCGGCGCGGAGGTCCTCGGGATCTCGCTCGTCACCAACCTCGCCGCGGGCCTGACCGGCGAGCCGCTCAACCACGAAGAGGTGCTCCAGGCGGGCCGCGACTCGGCGGCGCGCATGGGCGAGCTGCTCACCCGGGTACTCGACCGCATCTGATCCCTTCTCGCGAAAGGCTGACAACGTGACGCAGGACCTGATCGCGCGGGCCCGGGCCTGGCTGGCCGAGGACCCCGACAGCGAGACGCGCGAGGAGCTCGCCAAGCTCATCGAGAGTTCGGCGGACGCCGAGCACGCCGCGGAACTGGCCGCGCGGTTCAGCGGCACGCTGCAGTTCGGCACCGCCGGGCTGCGCGGCGAGCTGGGCGCGGGCCCCATGCGGATGAACCGCTCGGTCGTCATCCGCGCCGCCGCCGGGCTCGCCGCGTACCTGAAGGCGAAGGGCCAGGGCGACGGCCTCGTCGTCATCGGCTACGACGCCCGCTACAAGTCCGCGGACTTCGCGCGGGACACGGCGGCCGTCATGGTCGGCGCCGGGCTCCGGGCGACGGTCCTGCCCCGCCCGCTGCCGACGCCCGTACTCGCCTACGCCATAAGGCACTTGGGCGCCGTGGCCGGCGTCGAGGTGACGGCCAGCCACAACCCGCCGCGGGACAACGGCTACAAGGTGTACCTCGGCGACGGCTCGCAGATCGTGCCGCCGGCCGACGCGGAGATCGCCGCCGAGATCGCCGCGGTCGCCTCGCTGCACGACGTGCCGCGCCCCGAGAGCGGCTGGGAGGTGCTCGGGGAAGAGGTCCTGGACGCCTATCTGGCGCGTACGGACGCGGTGTTGACCCCCGGCTCCCCGCGCACCGCGAACGTCGTCTACACGGCGATGCACGGCGTCGGCAAGGACGTGCTGCTCGCCGCGTTCGCGCGGGCGGGCTTCCCCGAGCCGGTGCTGGTGGCCGAACAGGCCGAGCCCGACCCGGCGTTCCCGACCGTGGCCTTCCCCAACCCGGAGGAGCCGGGCGCGATGGACCTGGCGTTCGCCACGGCCCGCCGCGCGGACCCGGACATCGTCCTCGCCAACGACCCGGACGCCGACCGCTGCGCGGCCGCGGTCAAGGACCGGGACGGCGAGTGGCGGATGCTGCGCGGCGACGAGGTCGGCGCGCTGCTCGCCGCCCACCTGGTCGCCAAGGGCGTGACCGGCGTGTTCGCCGAGTCGATCGTGTCGTCCTCGCTGCTCGGCCGCATCGCCGAGGCCGCCGGGCTCGGGTACGAGGAGACGCTCACCGGGTTCAAGTGGATCGCCCGTGTGGACGGTCTGCGCTACGGCTACGAGGAGGCGCTCGGCTACTGCGTCGACCCCGAGGGCGTGCGCGACAAGGACGGCATCACGGCCGCCCTGGTCTTCGCCGAGCTCGCCTCCGTCCTGAAGGAGCAGGGCCGCACGGTCCTGGACCTGCTCGACGAACTGGCCCTGGCGCACGGCCTGCACGCCACCGACCAGCTGTCGGTCCGCGTCGAGGACCTGACGGTGATCTCGGACGCGATGGCGCGGCTGCGCGAGCAGCCGCCGACCTCGCTCGCCGGCCTCGCCGTCACCCGGGCCGAGGACCTCACCGAGGGCACCGAGTCCCTGCCGCCCACCGACGGCCTGCGCTACTACCTGGAGGGCGCGCGCGTGATCGTGCGGCCGAGCGGCACCGAGCCGAAGCTCAAGTGCTACCTGGAGGTCGTGGTCCCGGTGGGCTCGGCCGACGAGCTCGGCGCGGCCCGCGCCAGGGGCGCCGAGCTCCTGGCCGGCATCAAGAAGGACCTCGCGGCGGCCGCCGGAATCTGACCGGCGGCGCACGAGGAACCCGAGCGGCGAAGACCGGGGCGGTGGTCGGACGACCACCGCCCCGGTCCTGCTTTCGGGTGATTTCGTACGGCAGTTGACGCAGCGGTGCGGCGAGCGGGCGGGACTTGCGAGAAAGGGTGACCCGTACCTCTCGCCGCGCCCGAGCAAGGAGCTGTCGCCGTGCCACCGACCGCGCCGTCACCGGCGACCACCCCGGTCCGTCACCATCCCGTCCCCGCCGCCCGCCGCCACCCGGCCCCGCTCGGCGCCGCCGGCCGGCCGCCGGTGCGGGAGCGGGTGCGCACCGCGCTCGGACATGCCGGGCCCGCGCTGCTCGGCTATCTCGCGGTCCGCCTCTTCGGGGTGCTCGTCCTCGCGAAGTGGGCGCACGTGCGCCACCACGGCGTCTGGACGGCGCTCGCCACGTCCTGGGACTCCAACTGGTACCTCGGCATCGCCGACCACGGCTACGTCCGCACCCTGTACACGCAGCAGCTGAACAACCTGGCCTTCTTCCCGCTGTACCCGTACCTGGTGAAGGCCGTCGCCGCCGTCACGCCGGGCTCGCGGGCCAGTGTCGGACTGCTGCTCGCCATCGGGTTCTCGCTGGTCGCCGCGTGCGGGGTGTTCGCCGTCGGCGACCGCCTGCACGGCCGCCGCACCGGCACCTGGCTCACGGTCCTGTGGGCCGCGCTCCCGGTCGGCGTCGTGCAGTGGATGGGCTACACCGAGTCCCTGTTCACCGCGCTGACGGCCTGGGCGCTGTACTGCGTGCTCACCCGGCGCTGGGTGTGGGCGGGCTCGCTCGCCGCGCTCGCGGGCCTGACCCGACCCACCGGCATCGCGATCGCGGCCGCCGTCTCGCTGACCGCGCTCGTCACGCTCGTACGCGCCCGCGCGTACGAGCCGCGCCTGGTGCTCGGCGGGCTGCTCGCGCCGGTCGGCTGGTGCGGTTACGTGGCCTGGGTGGGGCTGCGGCTCGGCCGCTGGGACGGCTACTTCGCGGTGCAGAAGCTGTGGGACAACGAGTGGGACGGCGGCATCGGCACCCTGCGCGACATCCGCTCGATCCTGGTGTACGCGAACCGGCCGCCGCTGTTCCTGGTGCTCGTCACCCTGGTCCTGATCCTGTCCGGCGCGCTCTACCTGCTCTCGCTCGCCGACCGTCAGCCGCTGGTCCTGCTGGTCTTCTCGGGCGCCCTGCTGTTCGTGGTCCTCGGCAGCGGCGGCGTCTACTTCCCGCGGGCCCGCTTCCTGGTCCCCGCCTTCCCGCTGCTGCTCCCGGTCGCGGTGGGGCTCGCGCGGGCCCGCCGCACGGTCACGGTCCTGGCGCTCGGCGCCGCCGCCCTGTCCTCGGCGTGGCTCGGCGCGTACATGCTGCTGGTGTGGCCGGGCCCGCCGTGAGCGCGCTCAGCCGATGGCGAGCAGCACGACGAACAGGACCGCGCCGGCGATCGCGGGCGCGATGACCTCGTAGGCCCAGCGCACGCTCACCGCGCCCTGCGCGCTCTCGCGCGCGGCGCCCTGCTCGGCGAGCTCGCGCAGGTCCCGGATGGACTGGTCGGTGGGCGCCATGCGCGCCTTGGCGTCGGTGACGTCGGCCGTCACGGACACCCCGATCTGCCCGTCGACCGTCGCGTCCCGCACCTGGCGGCGGGCGGCCCGCTTGCGCTGGCGCAGCGAGACGGGGATGGCCCACAGCTGGTACTTGCCGCCCGACTGGTCGAAGACCTCGCTGGAGTACCCGGCCCGTACGTCCGCGACGGCCGCCCAGGGCAGCGTGATCGTGCGGAACGGGTTGCGCACCAGGAGCCGGTCGGCGCTCGCGAACACCGCGGGGCGGAAGCTGAAGGCGACGATCAGCGGCACCGCGCACAGCAGCACGGCGAGGGCCAGCCAGGGGGCGTTGCCGTGGCCCTGGAGCACGGCGTCGACGCCGAGCCAGCCGCCGATCACGAGCAGCAGCGCGCCGCCGGCGATACCGGGGGCGGAACGGTAGGTCCGGTCGGCGTAGGCCGGCTCGGCGGGCGGCGTGGGGCTCGTCATGGCCCGATTCTGCCTCACGCCCCTCGCGCCGGTTGTGCTCAGGCCACCAGATCCGCGTACAGGATGATGTTGTCGGGGCGGTGGCCGCCGGTCAGCTCGCCGCCGCAGGTGATGATCCGCAGCTCGGGACGGTCGGTGTTGCCGTACACCTTCTGGGTCGGGAAGGTCTTCTTGTCGACCTGTTCGAGCGCGCGGACCGTGAACTTCGCGGTCTTCCCGTCGGCGCGGACGACCGAGACGAGGTCGCCGACCCTGACCTTGGAGACGTTCTTCAGGACCGCGGGGCCCTTGACCGTGTCGAAGTGCCCGATGAGCACGGCGGGCCCGGTCTGGCCCGGGGTGACCCCCTTGTCGTACCAGCCGATCCGGTCGGCGTCGGCGACGGAGGGCACCTCGACGGTGCCGTCGTCGGCGAGCCCGAGGTCGAGGATGGGGCTCGCGTCGACCCCGGCCGAGGGGATCTCGACCCGCACCGGCTTGGAGGCGGGCAGCGCGGCCGGGGCCTTGGCGGCGGCGGGGGCGCTGGAGGCGGCCGAGACGGTCGGCGGCGGGGTGGGCTTGGCGGATGCGGAGCCGCAGCCCGCGGCCGAGACGCCGAGGGCGAGGACGAAGAGGGCGGCGGCGGCCGAACGGGCCGCACGGGTGCGGGACATGGGGTGCTCCGGAAGGGCCGTGAGGAGGGCGGGCCGCCGGGGTGGCGGCCCGCCCGGGGGTCAGATGCGGGCGGCGGCGCGGCGGCGCAGCGCCACGTATCCACCGGCCGCGACGACCGCGAGACCCGCGCCGCCCGCGATCAGCGCGGTCGTGTCGTCACCGGACTGCTTGATCTCGGCACCGGCCGCGACGGCGCCCTTGGGCACGACGGTGGTCTGACCGCCGTTCTGGGTGGGCGCGTTGGCGGGGGTGGCCGCGGCGGGGCTGGTGCCGGCGGTGCCGCTCGCGCAGCCGGCCGGGAGCTTCGGGAAGGCGGTGTAGGTGAACGGGGCGTCGCCGCCCTGGGTGCGCTGGCCGAGCTTGGGCGCGGCGGTGCCCGCGTTCTCGATGCGGATGCCCTGGTCGATTTCGCCCGGCGCGGCGTTGTCGACGGAGCCGAGCGTGGCGAAACCGCTGTCGCGCAGCACCGCCTTGACGCCCTGGGGGCTGCGGGTGAGCTTCACCGACATCCCGTCGTGGAAGACGCTGGGCACGACCTCGGTGACGGTGCAGCCGGAGCGCCCGCTGATGTACTCCGACTTCACCTTGCCGGTACGGGAGTTGAGGGTCACGTGCATGCCGTGCACGTACGCGTCTTCGTCGCGCTCCGCGCTCTCGGTCTCCATGACCTTGACGACCTTGCCGTTGGTGCGGAACTCGGCGCGGTAGTGGTTCGTCGCGAACCGGTGCACCGCGAGCGTCTCGCCGTCGACCAGCTTGTACGTGGCGTCACCCGGGTCGGTGCAGGTCTTGGGCAGCGCCGGGAAGTCCTGCGACTTCCAGGGGGTGTCGCCGCCCTGGCTGCGCTGGAAGAAGACGGCCTTGCCGCCGGTGCCGGCCGTGAGCTTGATGCCGGCGCTCAGGTCGGTGGGGTGTGCCCGGTCGACGCTGGCGACGACCGTGCCCTGGTCGTTGCGCAGTTCCGCCTTCGGGCCGTTCGCCAGGTCGTTGGTGAGCGTGACGAACAGGAACGGCTGGACCGAGGCGACGTCCTTGGTGACGTGGCAGGAGGCGTCGGCGGAGGTGGCCGAACCGGCCGGGGTGGCGGCGAAGGCGGCGGCCGGGGTGAGGAGGGCTCCGGCGAGGGCGGCGGTGGCGATGGCGGCGCGGAGCGGGGTGCGGGCGTAGGTCGACATGAACGACTCCGTGAAGCAGGGCGGCCGAGCGGCCGGAAGACGAGAAAGGAGGAGAGGTTGCATGCCGCCTCCTCTGCCGGGTGGGGCCGTTGAGGCTGGGCGGGGCTGCAAGAAGAAATCTATGGATCATGCGTGCGAGAACCGTCCGCTCCATGTCACGAGCGCGTGACAGAGCTCACCCCCGGCCACCTGCACCGCGAGGGCTGTACAGGCAGCTACGCGCGTAGATATGCTCATCTGGTGACCATGCCCACCAATGCACCCGCAGCTGCCTTCGCCGACGCGACCGCGTCCGACGGCGCGCTGCGCCGCTTCCTCCACGGGCTCCCCGGCATCGACCCGGTGGGCCTGGAAGCGCGCGCCGCGTCCCTCGGCACCCGCTCGATCAAGACCTCGGCCAAGGCGTACGCCATCGACCTGGCCATTTCGATGATCGACCTGACGACGCTGGAAGGCGCGGACACCCCGGGCAAGGTCCGGGCGCTCGCCGCCAAGGCCGTCCACCCCGATCCGACCGACCGCACCACCCCGCACACCGCCGCCGTCTGCGTCTATCCGGACATGGTGGCCACCGCCAAGGAGGTGCTGAAGGGCTCGGACGTCAAGGTCGCGTCCGTCGCCACCGCCTTCCCGGCGGGCCGCGCGGCACTGCCGGTCAAGCTCGCGGACGTACGGGACGCGGTCGAGGCCGGCGCCGACGAGATCGACATGGTGATCGACCGGGGCGCGTTCCTCGCCGGTCACTACCTGAAGGTCTACGAGGAGATCGCGGCCGTCCGCGCCGAGTGCGGCGACCGGGCCCGCCTCAAGGTCATCTTCGAGACCGGTGAGCTGTCGACGTACGACAACATCCGCCGCGCCAGCTGGCTCGGCATGATGGGCGGCGCCGACTTCATCAAGACCTCCACGGGCAAGGTGGCCGTGAACGCCACGCCGCCCAACACCCTGGTGCTGCTCGAAGCCGTACGCGACTTCCGCGCCCAGACCGGGATCCAGGTCGGCGTGAAGCCGGCCGGCGGCATCCGCTCCACCAAGGACGCAGTGAAGTTCCTGGTCCTGGTCAACGAGACGGTGGGCGAGGACTGGCTGGACAACAACTGGTTCCGCTTCGGCGCCTCCTCGCTGCTCAACGACTTGCTGATGCAGCGTCAGAAGCTGGCGACCGGCCGCTACTCCGGCCCCGACTACGTGACGGTGGACTGATCACCATGGCATCCCTGTTTGAGTACGCACCGGCCCCCGAGTCGCGCTCGGTCGTCGACATCGCGCCGTCCTACGGCCTGTTCATCGACGGCGAGTTCACCGAGGCCGCCGACGGCAAGGTCTTCAAGACCGTCTCGCCGTCCACCGAGGAGGTCCTGTCCGAGGTCGCCCGGGCGGGCGCCGAGGACGTGGACCGCGCCGTGAAGGCCGCGCGCCGGGCGTTCGAGAAGTGGTCGGCGCTGCCCGGCTCCGAGCGCGCGAAGTACCTGTTCCGCATCGCCCGGATCATCCAGGAGCGCAGCCGCGAGCTGGCCGTCCTGGAGACCCTGGACAACGGCAAGCCGATCAAGGAGACCCGCGACGCGGACCTCCCGCTGGTCGCCGCGCACTTCTTCTACTACGCGGGCTGGGCCGACAAGCTCGACCACGCCGGGTTCGGAGCCAACCCCCGCCCCCTCGGCGTGGCCGGCCAGGTCATCCCGTGGAACTTCCCGCTCCTCATGCTGGCCTGGAAGATCGCCCCGGCGCTCGCCACCGGCAACACGGTCGTCCTGAAGCCCGCCGAGACCACCCCGCTCTCGGCGCTGTTCTTCGCGGACATCTGCCGCCAGGCGGGCCTGCCCAAGGGCGTCGTCAACATCCTCACCGGGTACGGCGACGCGGGCGCGGCCCTGGTCGAGCACCCGGACGTCAACAAGGTCGCCTTCACCGGCTCGACCGCCGTCGGCAAGGCCATCGCCCGCTCGGTGGCGGGCACCGACAAGAAGGTCACCCTGGAGCTCGGCGGCAAGGGCGCCAACATCGTCTTCGACGACGCCCCCATCGACCAGGCCGTCGAGGGCATCGTCACCGGCATCTTCTTCAACCAGGGCCAGGTCTGCTGCGCGGGTTCGCGCCTGCTGGTCCAGGAGTCGATCCAGGACGAGCTGCTCGACTCGCTCAAGCGCCGCCTGTCCACGCTGCGCCTGGGCGACCCGCTGGACAAGAACACCGACATCGGCGCCATCAACTCGGCCGAACAGCTCGCCCGGATCACCGCGCTCACCGAGACCGGTGAGGCGGAGGGCGCCGAGCGCTGGTCCGCCCCGTGCGAACTGCCCTCGTCGGGTTACTGGTTCGCGCCGACGCTCTTCACCAACGTCACCCAGGCGCACACCATCGCCCGCGACGAGATCTTCGGCCCGGTCCTGTCGGTACTGAGCTTCCGCACCCCGGACGAGGCCGTCGCCAAGGCCAACAACAGCCAGTACGGCCTGTCCGCCGGCATCTGGACGGAGAAGGGCTCGCGCATCCTCGCGGTCGCGAACAAGCTCCGCGCCGGAGTCGTCTGGGCCAACACGTTCAACAAGTTCGACCCGACCTCGCCGTTCGGCGGCTACAAGGAGTCGGGCTTCGGCCGCGAGGGCGGCCGGCACGGTCTGGAGGGCTACCTCGATGTCTGATTCCCCGGCACGACTGAGTGTCTTCAAGACCTACAAGCTGTACGTGGGCGGGAAGTTCCCGCGTTCCGAGAGCGGCCGGGTGTACGAGGTGACCGACTCCAAGGACAAGTGGCTGGCCAACGCACCCCTGTCGTCCCGCAAGGACGCGCGGGACGCGGTGGTCGCGGCCCGCAAGGCGTTCGGCGGCTGGTCGGGCGCGACCGCGTACAACCGGGGCCAGATCCTCTACCGCGTCGCCGAGATGCTGGAGGGCCGCAAGGACCAGTTCGTCCGCGAGGTCGCCGAGGCCGAGGGGCTCTCGAAGTCCAAGGCCGCGGCGGTCGTGGACGCGGCCATCGACCGCTGGGTCTGGTACGCGGGCTGGACCGACAAGATCGGCCAGGTCGTGGGCGGGGCGAACCCGGTCGCGGGCCCCTTCTTCAACCTCTCCACCCCCGAGCCGACCGGCGTCGTGACGGTGCTCGCCCCGCAGGAGTCGTCCTTCCTGGGCCTGGTCTCGGTGATCGCCCCCGTCATCGCGACCGGCAACACCGTGGTCGTCGTCGCATCCGAGAAGGCGCCGCTCCCGGCGCTCTCGCTCGGCGAGGTGCTCGCCACCTCCGACCTGCCGGGCGGCGTGGTCAACGTGCTGTCCGGCAGGACGGCCGAGATCGCGGCCCCGCTCGCCGCGCACCAGGACGTCAACGCGATCGACCTGACCGGCGCCGGCGCCGACTTGGCGCGCGAGCTGGAGATCGCGGCGGCGGACAACCTCAAGCGTGTGGTGCGCGCCAAGCCCGTGGACTTCACCGCGGACCCGGGCACCGAGCGCCTCACCGCGTTCCTGGAGACCAAGACGGTCTGGCACCCCACGGGTTCCCTGGGCGCGTCCGGCTCCGCCTACTGAGCCGCGTGAAGGGCCCCGCCGTCGAGTCGACGGCGGGGCCCTTCGCATGCGCCCGTCAGCCCGGCAGCAGGCTGGTGACCGAGCCCGCCAGCGGAAGGTCCTTGAGGGCGCCGCCGCTGGTCAGCGGGGTCGTGGCCATCGCCGTCGACACCGGCTTGAAGTCCGCGACCTGGGTGCCCACGCCATTGGTCAGCGGGTCGACCCCGGTGTTGGCCAGCGGGTCCAGGCGCAGCCCCTTGGCGGGACCGATCGCGTGGCCGACCGCACCGGTCAGCCCGTCCGCGGCGGCCGCGAGGTCGGTGGCCGTCGCGCTCGGGCCCACTGCGGGCGCGGGGGCCACCGGCGCGGCCTGGGCGGCCGATCCCGCGCCGACCAGGGCCGCGCCGGCCGCCGTGACGGTGAGCCCGGCCCGCAGCAGCGCCCGGCGGCGCCGGGTCCTGGCGGGTTCGGGGGCCTCGTGCTGTCCCATGGGATCCCACTCACTCTCGTACGAAGGGCGCGTCATCACGCGATCACGAAGCGTAGTTGAGGTGTGATGCTGGATACCAACGGCCTCCCCGAGGGGTCCCACTCCCGGGTGCATGGCCCACACTGGTGTCCCGTGAGTTCATCTGCCATTCCGACGCGCGTCGTCCTGCTCTCGGGGCCCTCCGGCTCCGGCAAGTCGTCCCTCGCCGCCCGCACGGACCTGCCCGTGCTGCGCCTCGACGACTTCTACAAAGAAGGTGACGACCCGACCCTGCCGCTGGTGGCGGGCAGTTCGGACATCGACTGGGACTCCCCGCTGTCCTGGGACGCGGACGCCGCGATCAGGGCCATCACCGACCTGTGCCGCACGGGGCGCACCGCGGTGCCGGTCTACTCGATCGCGACGAGTTCGATCACCGGCACCACCGCGCTCGGCATCGACCGCACCCCGCTGTTCATCGCGGAGGGCATCTTCGCCGCCGACATCGTGGCCCGCTGCCAGGAGCTCGGGGTGCTGGCCGACGCGATCTGCCTGCGGGGCCGGCCCTCCACCACCTTCCGCCGCAGGCTGCTGCGCGACCTGAAGGAGGGCCGCAAGTCGGTGGCGTTCCTGCTGCGGCGCGGCTGGCGGCTGATGCGCGCCGAGCGGGCGATCGTCGCCCGCCAGACCGCGCTCGGCGCGCACCCCTGCGGCAAGGAGGAGGCGCTGGGCCGGATCGCGGGCGCGGCGGCCGGACGCTGCCGCACGGCCGCCGCGGCCTGAGCGGGCGCACACAATGAAGCGGCGGGGCCGATGGCCCCGCCGCTTCCCCCGTTCCCCCGTGGGCGGTCCCCGTGTCCCCCCGTGGACCTCCCGTGCCCCTCCCCCAGACCTTCAGGCCACCAACTCGCCGAAGGACTCCTCCTCGTCACGCCCGAAGCTGAGGACCTCGTCCTCGCGCAGCCGGCGCAGCGAGCGCCAGATGCTGGACTTCACCGTGCCGACACTGATGTCCAGGATCTCCGCGATCTCCGGGTCGGTACGACCCTCGTAGTAGCGCAGCACCAGCATCGTGCGCTGCGTCTCGGGCAGACGGGCCAGCGCCTGCCAGAGCACCGCGCGCAGTTCGGTGCCGCGCATCGCGTCCGTGTCGCCGACCGTCTCCGG
Organism: Streptomyces sp. NPDC045846; assembly: GCF_056431605.1. Classification (NCBI taxonomy): domain Bacteria; kingdom Bacillati; phylum Actinomycetota; class Actinomycetes; order Kitasatosporales; family Streptomycetaceae; genus Streptomyces; species Streptomyces sp. NPDC045846. The sequence continues at coordinate 415,639 of NZ_JBWKKJ010000007.1, forward strand.
CAGCTCCTCGGTCGGGTACTCGTTGAGCTTGCGCCGCCGCCAGGCGCTGATGTGCAGGTTGGTCATGGTCCGGCGCAGGTAGCCGCCGACCGCCGCCTTGTCGCTGATGCGGTCCCAGGCCCGGTAGGTGGAGAACAGCGCGCTCTGGAGCAGGTCCTCCGCCTCGTAGCGGTCGCCGGTCAGGTGGTAGGCGGTCGCGTACAGGGAGGCGCGGCGCTCCTGGACGTAGGCGGTGAACTCCGCCTCCGACAGGCTCTGCCGCTCCCCCGAGACCTCCCGGTACGCCGCCTCCCCGCCGCCCTGCGGCCTGTTCCCCGCGGCCGGAACCGCGGAGGCGTCCATCACCGTCATGTAGGGCGGAAGCCCCTGCTGCGCAGATGACGTGTGCTGGCGCCCGGTGCCGCGAGCGCACCCCCGCCCGCTCACAGCGGCACCGGACTTCTCGGTGCTCCGTACGACGTCGTGGAGACGCGTCACAACTGCGCCGGAGTTGGTGCTGTGCAGTGCGTTCATCTCGCGCCCCCCGTCGGTGGAGTCTGTTTTTCGTGCCGTGCTGGGTTACGAGGAAGAGCTTGCCCGGGCGACTTCATCGAGCTGTCCGCCGAGTGTCACAGGCCTGTCACAGCGGCCGCGTCGCACGTGGTCGCGGGCCGGGGGCCGGACGGGGGTCGTGCTCCTGTCCCCCATGGGCCAGAATGACCTCTGTGCCTTTCCTGTTGCTGATCGAGGACGACGACGCCATCCGCACGGCCCTCGAACTCTCCCTGTCCCGCCAGGGCCACCGTGTGGCCACCGCGGCGACGGGCGAGGATGGTCTGAAACTGCTGCGCGAGCAGCGGCCGGACCTGATCGTGCTGGACGTGATGCTGCCCGGGATCGACGGTTTCGAGGTGTGCCGCCGGATCCGGCGCACCGACCAGCTGCCGATCATCCTGCTGACCGCGCGCAACGACGACATCGACGTGGTGGTGGGCCTCGAGTCCGGCGCCGACGACTATGTGGTCAAGCCGGTCCAGGGGCGGGTCCTGGACGCCCGGATCCGGGCGGTGCTGCGGCGGGGGGAGCGCGAGGCCACCGACTCGGCGGCGTTCGGCAACGTGGTGATCGACCGGGCCGCGATGACCGTCACCAAGAACGGCGAGGACCTCCAACTCACGCCCACCGAGCTACGGTTGCTGCTCGAACTGAGCCGCCGCCCCGGCCAGGCGCTCTCCCGCCAGCAGCTGCTCCGGCTGGTGTGGGAGCACGACTACCTGGGCGACTCCCGGCTCGTCGACGCCTGTGTGCAGCGGCTGCGCGCCAAGGTCGAGGACGTGCCGTCCTCGCCGACGCTGATCCGTACGGTCCGTGGCGTGGGCTACCGCCTGGACACCCCCTCGTGAACCTGTCGCACCACCTCCGCACCTCCGATAAGCAGGACATGTGAAGCGAGCGATACTCGCCGGTCTGCGCTGGACCAGTCTGCGGCTGCGTCTCGTTGTCGTGTTCGCGCTCGTCGCGCTCACCGCGGCCGTCTCCGCGTCCGGCATCGCGTACTGGCTCAACCGTGAGGCCGTTCTCGTCCGCACCCAGGACTCGGCGCTCAACGACTTCCGTCAGGGCATGCAGAACCGGGCCGCCTCGCTGCCGTTGCAGCCCACCGAGCGCGATCTGCAGGTGGCCGCCAAGCAGATGGCGGACAGCAGCAACTCCCGTTACAACGTGCTGCTGGTGGCCGAGCGCGCCCCGGGCAAGCCGATCGTAGGAGCGTCGAACGTCGACGGCTTCACGCTCGACGACGTGCCCACCTCCCTCCAGGAGGCGGTCACCAAGAAGCAGAAGGTCACCCAGAACAACGCCTACCCGTACCACCTGTTCTGGCAGCGGATCACCTTGCACGGCCATCCGTACCTGGTCGGCGGGACGAAGATCATCGGCGCCGGGCCGACCGGCTACATGCTGGCCCCGCTCGACCAGGAGCGGCGCGACCTCAACTCGCTCGCCTGGTCGCTCGGCATCGCCACCTTCCTCGCGCTGCTCGCCTCGGCGCTGCTCGCGCAGGCGGCCGCCACCACCGTGCTGCGGCCGGTGCAGCGGCTCGGGGACGCGGCGCGCCGGCTCGGCGAGGGCAAGCTCGACACCCGGCTGCGGGTCTCCGGCACGGACGAACTCGCCGATCTGTCACGGACGTTCAACCGCACGGCCGAGGCCCTGGAGAAGAAGGTCACCGACATGAGCGCGCGCGAGGAGGCGAGCCGCCGCTTCGTCGCCGACATGTCGCACGAGCTGCGTACGCCGCTGACCGCGCTCACCGCGGTCGCCGAGGTCCTCGACGAGGAGGAGGACAGCCTCGACCCGATGATCGCGCCCGCGGTGCGCCTGGTGGTCTCCGAGACCCGGCGCCTGAACGTCCTGGTCGAGAACCTGATGGAGGTCACCCGCTTCGACGCGGGCACCGCCCGCCTGGTCCTGGACGACGTGGACATCGCCGACCAGATCACCGCGTGCATCGACACCCGGGCCTGGCTGGACGCCGTCGAACTGGACGCCGAGCGCGGCATCATGGCCCGCCTCGACCCGCGCCGTCTGGACGTGGTGCTCGCCAACCTCATCGGCAACGCCCTCAAGCACGGCGGCTCCCCGGTGCGGGTCTCGGTCCGCGTCGAGGGCGACGAGCTGGTCATCGCGGTGCGCGACCACGGGCCCGGCATCCCCGAGGACGTACTGCCGCACGTCTTCGACCGCTTCTACAAGGCCAGCGCCTCGCGGCCGCGCTCCGAGGGCAGCGGTCTGGGCCTGTCCATCGCGATGGAGAACGCGCACATCCACGGCGGCGACATCTCCGCGTCCAACTCCCCCGAGGGCGGCGCGGTGTTCGTGCTGCGGCTTCCGCTGGACGCCACCCCGCCCGCCACCACCGAGACGCCGGAAGGAGGCGCGGCGCAGTGAGAGGACGACTTCGCCGGGCAGCCATCGCGCTGGCCGGGCTGCTCGCGCTGGGCGCGGCCGCCACCGGCTGCGGAATCCGGCCCACCTCGGTCCCGGTCGACGCGGGCCCGGCCCCTTCCCGAGTGCCGTGCGAGGTGCCGGACAACGCGGTCACCCCGCAGTTCGAGGGCGTCACCGCCCAGGTCTACCTGGTGTGCGGGGCGCAGCTCGTCACGGCCCGGCGCTCGGTGCGCGTCCCGGAGAGCACGGGCGCCGCGGACCGGCTCCGCTTCGCGCAGGCGCTGCTCGACGAGCTCATCGCGCAGCCGTCGGGCGACGAGAAGGACGCCGGGTTCACCACCGAGGTGAAGGGCCCGCTCACCGTCACGGCGGCGCACAAGAACGATCCGGCGGGCGCGCTGCGGCTGAGCCGCAATCCGGCGGACCTCTCCGCGCTCGCGCTGTCGCAGGTGGTCTGCACGTACGCGGAGAACACCCCCACGGCGCCCGGCAGCCAGCAGGTGGTGCTCGGCGGGCCCGGCGAGGACCCGGCGCGCGGCTACACCTGCACGTCGGAGATGAAGTCCCGGCCGGACAGCGCGGCGACCCTGGGTGACATCCCCCGGCCCACCCGCACCTAACGGAACGGCCCGGCCAAATCACCCGGCCGCGGCGGAACCGTTCCCGCCGCGGGCGGCGTCTTGGGGGGCGTGCAGCAGCTTCATGGTCAAGGCGGCAGCGCCGTCATCCGGTTCCGCGTGGTGGGGTTCGTCCTCCTCCTCGCGCATCTGCTGCTCGTGGCGTGGACCTCGCTGCGGCCACGGAACGTGATGTGGGTGACGGCCACCAATCTGACGCCGTTCGCCGGCATCAAGGCCGACCTCGCGCTCGGCCCGCTGGAGGCCGCGCACCAGATCGGCGAGGGCCTGCTGCTGCTCGCCCCGCTCGGCGTGCTGCTGCCCATGGTGGGCGGCCGGCTCCAGGTCTCCCCGCTCGCCTCGCTGGTACGCACCGTCCTGGCCGGCGCGCTGATCTCGCTCGGCATCGCGCTGTTGCAGACGGCGGTGCCCGGCCAGGTCCCCGACGTGGACTCGCTGCTCCTGAACACGACCGGCGTCGCGCTCGCGCACCTCGCGGTGGTGCCGGCCGGCCGCAGGGGGCTGCGCCGCAGGAACCAGCGGGAAAGGCCCGCCCCCGTCCTTCGGGATGACACCCCTCAGGGGCGCACCCCGAGGATTCCCAGGGTCGGGATCGCCCCGTAGCCCGACGGCCGGGCGGCGCCGGGGCGGGACCATGGAGACATCACGAGGGAGCCCACCACGAGCGGCTCTCCCACTCCAGCTCCGAAGGAGCCTTCCATGAGCGCCCCTCTTCTCCGCCCCACCGAAGGCCGCCGGATCGGCGGGGTGTGCGCCGCGCTCGCACGGCGCTTCGGCACCTCCGCCACCACGATGCGCGTGATCTTCGTGCTCTCGTGCCTGCTGCCGGGGCCGCAGTTCCTGCTCTACCTCGCCCTGTGGGCGCTGATCCCCGCCGAGAAGGCGCCGCGCACCGCCTGGTAGTCAGCCCCCGAGGGTCCCGGCCAGCTTGTCGAGCTGCCGGTCGGTGATCTCGTGCGGGACGGTCACCGTCGAGGGCGGCCGTCCGGACAGGTCGATCGCCATGAACCGCACGACGGTCGTGCCCTGGCGCACCACGACGATGTGCACCGGGGCCGGAGCCCCCTGGGCGAGCGCGGACGCCGTCCAGCTGACGGACTCGTCGCCCTTCACCGCGTACGGCGCCTCGCGCACCTCGCGGTACACAGCTCTGCGGCCGTCCAGCAGGGTGGCGAATCCGGCGTGGCAGCGGGCGAGCGCCGTGCGCAGCCCGGCCATGAGGCGGTGGGCGTCCGGCGCGGCGTAGGCGGACAGCGAGGCCGACACCGCGAGGCCCGGCGTGCGCTGCGAGCCGAGGCCCCGGCTCACCGTGGCGCGGGCCCGGTCGTCGGGGCGCTCCCCCATCACCTCGGCCAGCGGCGCGCACGCGGCGCGGTCGGCTCTCGGGGTGCCCTGGGTGTCACCGGGCGAGGCGTCGCCGGAGATCCGGTAGCCGGGCACGTCGCCCGCTTCGAGGGCCGCCCGTCGCAGCGCGGCCGGTGTGCCGCCCGGGCCGCTCACGGATTCGACCGGGCCGTCCGGCGGCCCGGTGCAGGCCGCGGCGGCGAGCAACGCGGTCACGGTGAGCCCCGTCGCGAGGACGGACGCCTTCGGGCGCATGATCAGGACCCTACTCACACACCGCCGGGGCGCACACCCGGCTCACGGGTGTGCGCCCCGGCGGCGCGTGGTGCTGGGGTCAGCCGGCGAGGCCGCCCGGCAGTCCGCCACCGGCGAGGTTGCTCGCCACCGGGCCGGTCGGCAGGCCGCCGAGCAGACCCGAGACCGGGTCGGAGCTCGTGCTCTTCTGACCCGACTGCGGGGCGGCGGCGGGCAGCGCCTTGGCGACGATGCCGAGCGGGGTCCCGGCGGTCACGGTCGACAGCGCTCCCATCGGGAGCGCGGGGGCGGCGGACGCCGTCCCGGCGGCAGCGGCGGCGAAGGCGGCACCGAGGGCAACTACACCGAGCGTCTTGGCAGACTGCTTCATCAGAAATGTGTCCTTGGGGTGGGAAAGGTGAGCGGCTCGCCAAGCTAGTCAGACGACCGCCCCGGCCGCAAACATGGGAAAACCGCCGGGAGTTCACACTCCCGGCGGTTTTCCTATACCTAAGATCAGCCGCCCGCGACCGCAGAACCGCTGGTCGTGGCGGTCTGCTGGAACAGCCATTCGGACTTCAGCTCGGCATAACCGGGCTTGATCACGTCATTGATCATGGCCAGTCGTTCATCGAAAGGAATGAATGCTGATTTCATCGCATTGACCGTGAACCACTGCATGTCGTCGAGGGTGTAGCCGAAGGCATTCGTCAGGTGCTCGAATTCCTGGCTCATGCTGGTGCCCGACATCAGCCGGTTGTCCGTGTTGACGGTGGCCCGGAAGTGCAGCTTGCGCAGCAGCCCGATGGGGTGCTCGGCGTACGAGGTCGCCGCCCCGGTCTGGAGGTTGGAGGTCGGGCACATCTCCAGCGGGATCCGCTTGTCGCGCACGTACGAGGCGAGCCGGCCCAGCTTCACCGCGCCGTCCTCGGCGACCTCGATGTCGTCGATGATGCGCACCCCGTGGCCGAGCCGGTCGGCGCCGCACCACTGGAGCGCCTGCCAGATCGAGGGCAGTCCGAAGGCCTCGCCCGCGTGGATGGTGAAGTGGTTGTTCTCGCGCTTGAGGTACTCGAAGGCGTCCAGGTGCCGGGTGGGCGGGAAGCCCGCCTCTGCGCCGGCGATGTCGAAGCCGACGACGCCCGAGTCCCGGTAGGCGTTGGCGAGTTCGGCGATCTCCAGGGCGCGCGCGGCGTGCCGCATCGCGGTGAGCAGCGCGCCGACGCGGATGCGGTGGCCGTTGGCGCGGGCCCTGCGCTCGCCTTCGCGGAAGCCCTCGTTGACGGCCTCGACGACCTCTTCGAGGGTGAGCCCCCGCTCCAGGTGCTGCTCGGGCGCGTAGCGCACCTCGGCGTAGACGACGCCGTCCTCGGCGAGGTCCTGGGCGCACTCGGCGGCGACACGGAACAGCGCGTCCCGGGTCTGCATGACGGCGCAGGTGTGCGCGAAGGTCTCCAAGTACCGTTCCAGGGAGCCCGAGTCGGCGGCCCCGCGGAACCAGATGCCGAGCTTGTCGGCCTCGGTCTCGGGCAGGTCCTGGTAGCCCGTCTCGCGGGCGATGTCGATGATGGTCCCGGGACGCAGACCCCCGTCGAGGTGGTCGTGGAGCAGCACCTTCGGGGCACGGCTGATCTGATCCGGGGTGGGTACGGATGCGGTCTGGCTCGTCATTTGCGCACTCTAGCCCCTACGCGCGTAGATCGCCCGGCGTACGAACACCGTCGATACGTAACAGTGACCGCGCGGACGGGTGGCGTACACCTCGGCTTCTGAGACTGTTCTGCCATGGCACAGCAAGCGATTCCCCTGCCTGCTGCCCGGCTCGGACGGGCCGTCGGTGCGACCGGCGCCGGCGCGACGGTCGGCGGTGTGGTCCTGGTGCTCCCGGACGGCGACCCCGTCTCGGCACGTCGGCCCTCCCCCCTCGCCTACGCGGCCGCGCTGCCGCTGGCCCGCAGGCTGGCCAGGGACGGCCGCGCGGAGGGCCTGGTGACGCACGCCGTGCACTACCGCGGCCAGGGCTGGAACGGCGGCGACGCACGGCTCGCCACGGACGCCGAATGGGCCGCCGACGAGGTCGTACGCCGCTACGGAGACGTGCCGGTGTGCCTGGCCGGACACGGCATGGGAGGCCGGGCGGCGCTGCGGGCGGCGGGCCACCCGGCGGTCAACTCGGTGCTCGCGCTGGCCCCTTGGCTCCCCGAGGACGACGTGGCGGCCGACCCGGAGCCGGTGAAGCAGCTGGTGGGCCGGCGCGTGATGATCGTGCACGGCACCAATGACGCGCGCAGCAACCCGGAGCTGTCCTACCGGCTGGCCGAGCGCGCCAAGAAGGCCAACCGGGACACCTGCCGCTTCGAGGTGCACTCCGACGGTCACGCGATGCGCCAGCACCGGCCCGAAGTCCACGCGCTGGCCGTGGACTTCGTCTTCGGCGCCCTGTTCTCGCGCCCGTACGCCCGCCCGGTCACCGACGCGTTCGCCGCGCCCCCGCCCCTCGGGCTGCGGATGCCGCTGGCCGCGGGCTTCGGCAAGTTCCTGCGTCCGTAGCCGGGTTACTGGGGAATGAGCTTTCCGCGCCGGGACAGCAGAAAGGCCTTGAAGGCTGCGACCGGCGGCGTGTCCGGGTGCCCGTCGAGCCAGGCGACCCCGATCTCGCGCACCGCGCGCGGCGCGGTGACGGTCAGCTCGACGACCCCGGGCCGGGCGACCGCGGGCGGCGGCAGCAGCGCCACCCCGAGCCCGGCCGCCACCAGACCGCGCAGCGTCTCGGCCTCCTCGCCCTCGAAGGCGATGCGCGGCGCGAACCCGGCCTGCGCGCACAGGTCGTCGGTGATGCGGCGCAGCCCGTAGCCGGGCTCCAGGGTCACGAACGTCTCGTCCGCGGCCTCCGCCAGCCGCACCCGCTTGCGGCTCGCGAGGCGGTGGTCGTCGGGCACCACCAGACGCAGCCGCTGTTCGTCCAGGCGCCGGGCCGCCAGGTCGGGGGCGTCCGGCACGGGCGAGGTCAGACACAGGTCGAGCTCCCCGGCCCGCAGCCGCTCGATCATCGCCTCGCCGTAGTTCTGTACGAGCGTGAAGCGGATGCGGGGATGGTCGACCCGGAAGGCGCGGATGAGGCCGGGCACGGTCTCGGAACCCATGGTGTGCAGGAAGCCGAAGGCGACCCGCCCCGCGGCCGGGTCGGCGTCCGCGCGCACCGACTCGGCGGCCCGGCCGACCTCCGCGAGCGCCCGCTCGGCGGAGCCGAGGAAGGCGCGGCCCGCGGCGGTGAGCGAGACGGTGCGGCCCTTGCGCGCGAACAGGGCGACACCCAGGTCCTCTTCGAGGCGGACCATGGCGCGCGAGAGGGTCGACTGGGGCACGCCGAGCTCGTGGGCGGCCCGGGTGACGTGCTCGTGGCGCGCCACCCCGGCGAAGTAGGCGAGGCGAGGGGCGAGGGCCATCGCCGCCTCTTCCATGGATTCTTCGTAACTGTTCGATGACACGCGCGCCTCTGACCTTCACTGATGCAGGAGTGGATCGATTGTCGCCCATCTGTGCATTGGACGCATGAATGCGGGCGGCCCTACGGTCGACCCATGCCTCCTGCCAGTACCGGGGCGTCCACCACCGTGGGCGCCTCCCCCGCGCCGTCCCCGCTCCAGCTCACCCCGGGCGCCCCCGGCTACCGCCGGATGAGCTTCGCGCTCTTCGCCGCCGGTGTCGCCACCTTCGCCCTCCTCTACTCCACCCAGGCCCTGCTGCCGCTGATCTCCGCCGACCTCGGAGCCACGGCGAGCGCGGCCAGTTGGACGGTGTCGGCGGCGACCGGCGCCCTCGCCCTGTTCGTGCTGCCGCTCAGCGCCCTGTCGGAGCGGTTCGGGCGGACCCGGATGATGACGGTGTCGCTGGCGGTCGCGGTGGCCGTGGGCCTGCTCGTCCCGTTCGCGCCCGGCGTGGGCTGGCTGGTGGCGCTGCGCGCCGTCCAGGGCGCGGCGATCGCGGGTCTGCCCGCCTCGGCGATGGCGTACCTGGCGGAGGAAGTGAAGCCGAAGGCGCTGGTCGCGGCGATCGGCCTGTTCGTCGCGGGCAACTCGATCGGCGGCATGAGCGGGCGCATCCTGACCGGCTGGGTCGCGCAGGCCTGGGGCTGGCGGGCCGCGCTGCTCGCGGTGGGCGCGCTCGCCGCGGTGTGCGCCGTGGTGTTCCGCCTGCTCCTGCCCAAGGCCCGCCATTTCACGCCGGGTTCGCTGAACCCGCGCGCCCTGGCCCGCACGGTGCGCGGCCACCTCGCGGACCCGCTCCTGGTCCGCCTGTACGCGATCGGCGCGCTGTTCATGACGGTGTTCGGCGCGGTCTACACGGTGATCGGCTACCGCCTCACCGCGGCGCCGTTCCACCTGCCGCAGGGCCTGATCGGCTCGATCTTCCTGGTCTACCTGGTCGGTACGGTCTCCTCCGCGGCGGCCGGCAAGCTGGTGGCCCGGGTGGGCCGCCGCGGCGCCCTGTACCTGGCGGTCTCGACGACCGCGGCGGGTCTGCTCCTGTCGCTGGCCGCCTCGCTCCCCGCGATCCTGGCGGGGCTCGTCCTCATCACGGCGGGCTTCTTCGCGGGCCACGCGGTCGCCTCGTCCTCGGTGAGCCACACCGCCAAGCAGGGCCGCGCCCAGGCGTCCGCGCTCTACCAGTCCGCCTACTACCTGGGCTCCAGCGCGGGCGGCACGCTCGGCGCGGTCGCCTTCCACGCGGCGGGCTGGCCGGCCACGGTGCTGCTCGGCGTCCTCGCCGTGCTCGGCGTCGTCTCGGTCACCCTGTACGGCTCGCACGCGGCCCGCGCCGAGCGCCGCACCCACTCGCTGCGGCTGGCGCACGCCCGCCACTGACCTGCGCCTTTGCCCGTAGCCGCGCGATTGTCAGTGGGGTCCGGTAGCTTCCGAAGTGCTGGCACCACTAGGGCGCGACATGGGGTGGACCGATGAGTGATCTGGCAGCGGCGACGGACCTGGACGTACGCCTCGAAGGACACCGCACGGAGCTGACGGGGTACTGCTACCGGATGCTCGGCTCGGCCTTCGAGGCGGAGGACGCGGTGCAGGACACGCTGGTGCGGGCGTGGCGCAGCATCGACAAGTTCGAGGGCCGCTCCTCGCTGCGTTCGTGGCTGTACCGCATCGCGACGAACGTGTGCCTGGACATGCTGAGCGCGGGCAACAAGCGGGCCAGGCCCATGGACCTGACAGCGGCCACGCCGGTGGCGAACGCACAGCTCAACTCCCGCCCCGAGGTGACCTGGTTGGAGCCGGTGCCGGACGGCCGGGTGCTGCCGACCGTGGAGGACCCGGCCGAGGCGGCGCTGGCCCGCGAGTCGGTGCGGCTCGCCTTCGTCGCGGCCCTCCAGCACCTGCCGCCCAAGCAGCGTGCGGTCCTGATCCTGCGCGAGGTGCTGGCCTGGAAGGCGTCGGAGGTCGCCGAGCTGCTCGACACCTCGGTCGCCTCGGTCAACTCCGCGCTCCAGCGCGCCCGTTCGACGCTGGCGGAGTCGGCGCCGAAGGAGTCCGACGCGGCGGATCCGCTCGACGAGGAGCAGCAGAAGCTCCTCGACCGGTACGTGGCGGCCTTCGAGGGTTACGACATGACGGCCCTGACCGCCCTCCTCCACGAGGACGCCACGTTGTCGATGCCGCCGTACGACCTGTGGCTGCGCGGCCACGACGACATCGTGGGCTGGATGCTGGGGGTGGGCTCGGTCTGCCGCGGCTCCCGCCTGCTGCCGACGGTGGCCAACGGGACCCCGGCCTTCGCCCACTACCACCCGGACCACGAGAAGGGCGGCTTCACACCCTGGGCCCTGATGGTGCTGGAGACGAGCGGGGGCAAGGTCTCGGGCATCACGTCCTTCCTGGACACGCCCCGCTGGTTCCCCCTGTTCAACCTCCCGGCCCGCCTGGACGAGGACGGCGACCCGGCCCCGGCCCGCTGAACCGCCACCCGTACGGCGAGGGGGCGCGAGGAACCGCGCGAGTAGCAGGCACGGCGGACGGAGGACGACCTGCGAACGCCTCAGTCGCCCCCCAGCCCCGTCAGCTCAAGCAGCGCCACAAGGCCCGCCCCCGCATTGCGCAGCAGCACCCGCCCCCCGGCCCGCCGGGCGGTGAGCCGCAGCCGGGCCACCGCCTCGACGGCGGCGAGGTCGGCCCGGGTCAACGCCCCGAGATCACACACGACCTCCCGCGCCCCGTCCCCGTACAGCCCGAGCAGCCGCTCGCACAGGAGGGGGACGTCGGCGAGGGTGAGGGGGTCGGGGAGGGACAGGACGGCGGGCTGCTCCGGGGGATCGATGGCTTCCACACCGATGAGACCGGGGCGGGCCGCGGAACTCATCGGTGGGGCGACACCACCGAGTCCGTCGTCTAGTCGAGGGGAAACACCCCCGTGTCCAGAGCGAGCCCGAACGGCTCGGGAAGCCGGATCACCTCGCCGAACTTGGCCGCCTGCAGAACCCGGTAGACGCCGCCCTTCGGCTCCCCGTAGAGGGTCGCCATGGGGCCGGACGGGGCCCACCGGTCGATGAGGAGATAGAGCGGAACCCCCGCCGCGGCATAGCCTGCCGCCTTCGTCACACGGTCGTGGACGGCATTCGCCTTCGAGGTGATCTCCACGACCAGCTCGGCCGCGGCCGCCGGGACGAAGTTGCCCGGCTCGGCGTCGACCACCGCGTCCGGCACGACGACGAGGTCGGGGATGTACAGACCGAGCCGGGAAGGAACGGCCACCCCCAGGGTCTGGTGCGGGTTCCAGTCGTCCGGGATGACACCGAGGAGAGCTCGATGGACCTTGGCCGCAATGCTGTTGTGCCGGTTCGCCGGAGCTGGTGACACGGTGACGATCCCCTCGATGATCTCCACCTTGCAACCCTCGGGCCAGTTCGACTCCCCCCACAGGCGGACCAGATCGTCCCAGCCCTGACCAGGGTCGTAGTCGACGGTGAGTGCGCCCACGGCGGTCTCCCTACGTCGGTTCGTCACGCAGTCCAGCATGCCGAACGGGACCGGCGGAGGTCCACCGGTCCCGTTCACCCGTACGAGGAAGACACGGGTCGGGCCCTGCGTGGTCGACGGGGAACACTCCCGAATCCAGAACGACCCCGAACGGCTCGGGAAGGCGAATCAGCGCGCCGAACCCGCCCGTTTGGAGGACACGGTAGACATCGTGCTCGGGCTCCCCGTAGAGCGTGACCGTGGGGCCCCCGTGAGCCCAGCGGTCGATGAGGAGGTAGAGCGGGATGTCGGCCTCCGCGTAGCCCGCCGCCTTGTGGATGCGGTCGTGGCCCGCGTTGAGTTCCGAGGTGATCTCCACGACCAGCTCGGCCGCGTGCGCGGACGTGAAGAGGCCGGTGCCCAAGAGGGCTCTGCGCAACACCAGCAGGTCGGGGACGTACATGCCGTACCGGGACGGGACGGCCAGCGCGAGCCTCTGGTAGATGCCCCAGTCCTCGCGGATCGCCGGGTAGAGGGCTCTCTGCGTCTCGTCGGCGATGCAGTGGTGGTTGACCGACACGAGGGGCGCGACGGTGACGACCCCTTCGACGATCTCCACTTTGCACCCCTTGGGCGCCTCCGTCGCCAACCAGAGCCGGACGAGGTCGTCCCATGCCTGGCCGGGCTCCGGGTCGACGACGGGTGTGCTCACGACGGTCTCCCTCGCATCGGTGGGACCGACTTCAGCACGCCGAAGGGGGCTGGTATGGCGCTTCCGGCCCCCTTCACCCGTTTCCGTGAAACCCCGCGAGACCCGCGGAACCGCAGGTCAGGCGATACGTTCCAGCACGATCGGGTTGGCCGAGAACTCCGTTCCGGCGGGGGCCACGTCGTACGAGCCCTCCAGCGACTTCAGGGCGTACTCGAACTTCTCCGGCGTGTCCGTGTGCAGGGTCAGCAGGGGCTGGCCCGCGGTGACCGTGTCGCCGGGCTTGGCGTGGAGCTCCACGCCGGCGCCCGCTTGCACCGGGTCCTCCTTGCGGGCCCGGCCCGCGCCCAGACGCCAGGCGGCCACGCCGATGTCGTACGCGTCGAGCCGGGTCAGGACACCCGAGGACGCCGCGGTGATGACGTGCTGCTCGCGGGCGACGGGCAGGGTCGCGTCCGGGTCGCCGCCCTGGGCCGCGATCATCCGGCGCCACACGTCCATCGCGGAGCCGTCGGCCAGCGCCTTCGCGGGGTCGGCGTCCTTGATGCCCGCCGCGTCCAGCATCTCGCGGGCCAGCGCGATGGTGAGCTCGACGACGTCGGCAGGGCCGCCGCCCGCCAACACCTCGACGGATTCCCGGACTTCGAGCGCGTTGCCCGCGGTCAGGCCGAGCGGGGTGGACATGTCGGTGAGCAGGGCGACCGTCTTCACGCCGCTGTCCGTGCCCAACGCGACCATCGTGGAGGCGAGTTCACGCGCGTCCTCGATGTTCTTCATGAAGGCGCCGGTGCCGACCTTCACGTCCAGGACCAGGGAGCCGGTGCCCTCGGCGATCTTCTTCGACATGATGGACGAGGCGATCAGCGGGATCGCCTCCACCGTGCCGGTCACGTCGCGCAGCGCGTACAGCTTCTTGTCGGCGGGGGCCAGGCCGTCGCCCGCCGCGCAGATGACCGCGCCCGTGGTGTCCAGGACGTTCAGCATCTCCTCGTTGGAGAGCAGCGCGCGCCAGCCGGGGATCGACTCCAGCTTGTCCAGGGTGCCGCCGGTGTGGCCGAGGCCCCGGCCCGAGAGCTGCGGCACGGCCGCGCCGCAGGCCGCGACCAGCGGGGCGAGCGGCAGGGTGATCTTGTCGCCGACGCCGCCGGTGGAGTGCTTGTCGGCGGTCGGGCGCGAGAGCGAGTCGAAGTTCATGCGCTCGCCAGAGGCAATCATGGCCGCGGTCCAGCGGGCGATCTCCGTGCGGTTCATGCCGTTGAGGAGGATCGCCATGGCCAGGGCGGACATCTGCTCGTCGGCGACCACGCCGCGCGTGTACGCGTCGATGACCCAGTCGATCTGCTCGGGAGACAGCTCGCCCCGGTCTCGCTTGGTGCGGATGACGGAGATGACGTCCATGGCATTCCTTCCGGCTTGGTGCACGTTACGTACGCGACTCTACGCGCATAGAGGGGTGTTGAGAGAGCGGCCCCCGCACCAGGTGCGGGGGCCGCGGGGTTACTTCAGGTGGTCCGGGCCGAAGGCCTGGGGCAGCATCTCGGACAGCTTGAGGATGCCCCCCGGTGTCTCCAACAGGAGCTCCGGGCCGCCGAATTCGAAGAGGAGCTGGCGGCAGCGGCCGCACGGCACCAGGACGTCGCCGTGGCCGTCGACGCAGGTGAAGTGCGTCAGGCGGCCGCCGCCGGAGAGCTGGAGCGCCGAGACGAGCCCGCACTCGGCGCACAGGCCGATGCCGTACGAGGCGTTCTCCACGTTGCAGCCGGTCACGGTGCGCCCGTCGTCGACCAGGGCGGCCGCGCCGACCGGGTAGCCCGAGTACGGCGCGTACGCGCGGGACATGGCCTCGCGCGCGGCCGTGCGCAGCGCCTCCCAGTCGGGCGTCACTTGCCCTGGCCCTTCCGGTAGCGCATGCCGTCGGCCTTGGGCATCCGCAGGCGCTGCGCGGAGAGCGAGAGGACGAGCAGCGTCACGACGTACGGGGTCGCGCCGACGAAGTCGCCGGGCACGTCGTCGGTCACCAGGTACCAGACCAGGATCAGCACGGCCATCACCGCGCTGATCGCGGCCTGGAGCATCGCCTTCTTGTACGCCTTCCAGCCGGCCAGCGCCGCGAGCAGCACCACGAGCAGGAGCAGCAGGGCGTGCACGGTGGTGCCGCCGTTGCGCAGCTGGAGCGCGTCGGAGAAGCCGAACAGGCCCGCGCCCATGGCGAGGCCGCCCGGACGCCAGTTGCCGAAGATCATCGCGGCGAGGCCGATGTAACCGCGGCCGCCGGTCTGGTTCTCCAGGTAGATGTGCGAGGTGACCAGGGCGAGGAAGGCGCCGCCGAGGCCGGCCAGGCCGCCCGAGACGGCGACCGCCGCGTACTTGTAGGAGTACACGTTCACGCCGAGGGACTCGGCCGCGATCGGGTTCTCGCCGCAGGAGCGCAGGCGCAGACCGAAGGCCGTCTTCCACAGCACCCACCAGGTGCCGACGAACAGCGCGACGGCGATGACGGTGACCCAGGAGACCTCGGTGAAGAGGCCGCCGAGGATGCCCGCGACGTCGGAGACGAGGAACCAGTGGTGGTTCTGGACCGACTCCAAACCGGAGGACAGGCCCGGGATGCTGAAGCTCGGCAGCGAGTCGGCCGGCGGCGACTGCTTGGGGTTGCCGCCCTTGACCTGGGCCTCGCCGCCGTTGAAGAAGAGCTTGGCGAGGTACTGCGTCACACCGAGCGCGAGCAGGTTGATCGCGACACCGGAGACGATGTGGTCGACGCCGAAGGTGACGGTGGCGACCGCGTGGATCAGACCGCCGACGACGCCGAAGCCGACACCGGCGAGCAGGCCGAGCCAGGGGCTGGACTGCCAGCCGACCCAGCCGGCGCCGAAGGTGCCGAGGATCATCATGCCTTCGAGGCCGATGTTGACCACGCCGGCCCGCTCGGACCACAGACCGGCGAGGCCCGCGAGCCCGATCGGCACGGCGAGCCCGAGCGCGGCGCTGATCTGCCCCTCGCTGGTGAGCTGGTCGGCCCCGGTGATCATGCGTACGGCGGAGACGAGGATCAGCGCCCCCGCGATGATCATCAGGACCTGCGCGAGCGAGAACTTGCGTTTGGCGTTGCCCCGCTTGACCCCGGCCGGAGGCGGTGGGGTCGTGGTCGTGTCAGTCGTGACGCTCATGCCGTCACCTCCGTCTCGGTCTTGGCGGCCTGGGCCGCGAGCTCGGCGCCGACGCGCTGCTGCTGGCGCTTGAGGCCGTAACGGCGGACGAGTTCGTAGGCGATCACGACGCACAGGACGATGACGCCCTGGATCACGCCGAGGATCTCCTTGTCGTAACCGATCACCTCGAAGTGGCCGGTGGTGCGCTCCAGGTAGCCCCAGAGCAGGGCGGCGAGCGCGACGCCCACCGGGTGGTTGCGGCCGAGCAGGGCGATGGCGATGCCGGTGAAGCCGAGTCCGAGCGGGAAGCTGTTGTCGAACTGGTGGCTGTCGTTGAGCAGCGTCGGCATGCCGACGAGACCGGCCACCGCACCGGAGATGATCATGCTGGTGACGATCATCTTCTTGACGTTGGCACCGCTGGCCGCGGCCGCGGACTCGGACTGGCCGACCGCGCGCAGGTCGAAGCCGAAGCGGGTGCGGCCGAGCGTGAACCAGTACGCGACGCCGACGAGCGCGGCCACGATGATGAAGCCCCACAGCTGGCCGGCCGGGCCCATGTCGATGGTGAAGAACCACGACGAGCTGGGCAGCGGCTTGGTCGAGACGAGCGTGCCCGCCTCGTCGAGCTGGCCGAGCCGGTCGGGCTGGAGCAGATAGGCGATGATCGCGGTCGCGATGGCGTTCAGCATGATGGTCGAGATGACCTCGCTGACGCCCCGGGTCACCTTCAGGATGCCCGCGACCGCCGACCACACCGCGCCGACCAGCATGGCGACGATGATGATGACCGGGATCTGCACGATGCCGGGCAGGCTCAGCGCGCCGCCGACCACCGCGGCGAGGAACGCGGCGAGACGGTACTGGCCGTCGACGCCGATGTTGAACAGGTTCATCCGGAAGCCGATGGCCACCGCGATGCCCGCGAGGTAGTAGGTCGTCGCCTTGTTGAGGATGTAGACCTGGCTGTCGCTCGCGGAGCCGTACGACAGCATGTCGTTGAAGGCCGGGAACGGGTTCCTGCCGGTGGCGAGGATGACCAGCGCGGTGACGACAAGGGCCGCGACGAGCGCGAGCACGGGGGCCGCGATCGCGAGGAGCAGCTTCTCCTTGTCGATGCGGGAGGTGAGCTTCTTCATCGGTCCTCTCCCCCAGTGTTCTGCTGGTGCTCCAGGTGGCCGGTGGCGGCACCGGTCATGGCGGAACCCAGTTCCTCGGGGGTGATCGTGGCGGGGTCGGCGTCGGCGACCAGACGGCCCCGGTACATCACCCGCAGGGTGTCGGACAGGCCGATCAGCTCGTCCAGGTCGGCGGAGATCAGGAGTACGGCGAGGCCCTCACGGCGGGCCTCGCGGATCTGGTCCCAGATCTGCGCCTGCGCGCCGACGTCCACGCCCCGGGTGGGGTGCGCGGCGATCAGCAGCTTGGGGTTGTGGCTCATCTCCCGGCCGACGATCAGCTTCTGCTGGTTGCCGCCGGACAGGGACGCGGCGGTGACCTCGATGCCGGGGGTGCGCACGTCGTACTCGCGCACGATCCGCTCGGTGTCGGTGCGGGCGGCCTTGTTGTCGAGGAGGGCGCCCTTGGAGTTGGGCTTCTCGGTGACGTGGCCGAGGATGCGGTTCTCCCACAGCGGTGCCTCAAGGAGCAGGCCGTGGCGGTGGCGGTCCTCGGGGATGTACCCGATGCCGTCCTCGCGGCGCTTGCGCGTGGGGGCCGTGGAGATGTCGGCGGTGTCGAGGGTGATGACACCGCCGTCGGGGATGCGCATGCCCATGATGGCCTCGACGAGCTCGGCCTGGCCGTTGCCCTCGACGCCCGCGATGCCGAGGACTTCGCCCTTGTGGATCGTGAACGAGACCGAGGACAGCACCTCGCGGACCACGCCGTCGGGGTCGGTGGCCGCGAGCCTGAGGCCGTCGACCTGGAGCATCGGGACCGTGGTGACGGTCGACTCGCGCGTCTCGGGCGAGGGCAGCTCGCTGCCCACCATCAGCTCGGCGAGCTGCTTGGTGGTGGTCGTGCGCGGGTCGGCGGTGCCCACCGTGGTGCCGCGCCGGATCACCGTGATCTCGTCGGCGACCGAGAGCACCTCGCCCAGCTTGTGCGAGATGAAGATGACGGTCAGGCCCTCGGCCTTGAGCTCGCGCAGGTTGTCGAAGAGCGCCTCGACCTCCTGCGGGACCAGGACCGCGGTCGGCTCGTCCAGGATGAGGGTGCGCGCGCCGCGGTAGAGGACCTTGAGGATCTCCACGCGCTGGCGGTCGGCGACCCCGAGGTCCTCGACGAGGGCGTCCGGGCGGACCCCGAGGCCGTACGCGTCCGAGATCTCCTTGATCTTGTTGCGGGCCTTGGAGCCGATGCCGTACAGCTTCTCGCCGCCGAGGACGACGTTCTCCAGGACGGTCAGGTTGTCGGCCAGCATGAAGTGCTGGTGGACCATGCCGATGCCGAGCGCGATGGCGTCGGCCGGGCTGGAGAAGGACGCCTGGGCGCCGTCGATGGTGATGGTGCCCTCGTCCGGCTTCTGCATGCCGTAGAGGATCTTCATCAGGGTCGACTTGCCGGCGCCGTTCTCACCGCACAGGGCGTGCACGGTGCCCTTGCGGACGGTGATGTCGATGTCCTTGTTGGCGACGACACCGGGGAATCGTTTGGTGATGCCGCGCAGTTCGACGGCGGGAGGGCTGGACGCGTTGATGGCGCACTCTCCTCGTGGGCAGGAGCAGGGGGGCGGGGAGCTTCCGGGGAAGCCGGGAAGCGTACTGATGTGCCACGCCGGGCTCCCGGCGTAGTAGTTCAGCACACTCCTGGCGCGCCAACTCCGGCCTACGCGCGTAGAGTTGACACTTCGTTACGGCCCGGTGGGCAGGGCGGTCCCTGCTCACCGGGCCGGTTGTGACGGGAGGCGGTCAGCGACCGCCGTGGGTCACGGGGTCGTCTTGACCTTGATCGAACCGTCGACGATCTTCTTCTTGGCCGCGTCGAGCTGCGGCTGGATGTCGGCGATGAAGCCGCCGCTGGTGGCGAGCGAGACGCCGTTCTTGGCCAGCGGGTAGCTGTTGGTGCCGACCAGCGGCTTGCCGTCCTTGATCGACTTGATCAGGTCGTAGACGCCGATGTCGACGTTCTTGACGACCGAGGTCAGGATCGAGTTCTTGTACTTGTCGAGCGAGGCCTGCTGGTACTGGTCGGAGTCGACACCGATCGCCCAGGCGCCCTTCTTGCCCGCGACGGCCTCGATCGCACCGGTGCCGGAGGAACCGGCGGCGGTGTAGATCACGTCGGCGCCGTTGTCGAGCATGCCCTGCGCGGCTTCCTTGCCCTTGTCGGGGCTGGCGAAGCCGGAGGTGTCCGAGCCGTGCGACAGGTACTGGTTGTCGACCTTGATCTCGGGCTTGGTGTCCTTGACGCCCTGGTTGAAGCCCGCCTCGAACTTCTTGATCAGGGGGACGTCCACGCCGCCGATGAAGCCGACGTGGTTCGTCTTGGTCTTCAGCGCCGCGGCGACACCCGCGAGGTAGGAGCCCTGCTCCTCGGTGAAGACGATGTTGTCGATGTTCTTCGGACCCTCGACCACCGAGTCGACGATGCCGAAGGTGACGTTCGGGTACTTGCCCGCGACCTTCTTCATCGAGTTCGCGTAGGCGTAGCCGATGCCGATGACCGGGTTGTAGCCCGCGCCCGCGAGGTCGGTCAGCCGCTGCTCGCGGTCGGCCTCGGTGTCGGTGGTCTTGGCGGTCAGCTCCTTGACGGAGCCGCCGAACTCGGACTTGGCCTTGTCGATGCCGCGCGCGGCGGAGTCGTTGAACGAGTGGTCGCCACGGCCGCCGACGTCGTACGCGACACCGATCTTGACGCCCTTGCCGCCCGCGGAGGACGACGAGGTGCCCGAGTCCTTCTGGGAGGACGTGGAGCCACAGGCGGTGGCGGAAAGCGCGAGCGCGGCGGTGGCGATACCGGCCGCAGCGATCTTGGATACCCGGCGCAAGAGGAGGTCCCTTCAAACCTGAACCGAGGCGCCCCTACCGGCGCTGGTTTCGCGTCGGATCGTAACGCGCGTAGATGTCGCGTAAAGCCCTGTTCGGAAGCCGTTATCGAATCGCCGCGAACAGGGGATGAAGTGTCCGGTTACGAGCGGTTGCCATCCAGGAGCGCTGCGGCGGTGAACAGCTCCACCCCGACCTTGATGGCGGCTTCGTCCGCGTCGAAATCACCCCGATGGAGGTCAAGCCGGGCATTCGAGCCGGGCGTACGGACCCCGAGGCGGGCCATCGCCCCAGGTACATGCTCCAGGTACCACGAAAAGTCCTCGCCACCCAGTGACTGCTCCGTGTCCTCGATCGCATACGGTCCGCGGCGCGCCGTCATGGCGTCGCGGAGCAGCTCGGTGACGACCGGATCGTTGACGACCGGAGGCACTCCGCGGACGTAGTTGATCTCCGATTTGGCGCCGTGCAGGGCGGCCACTTCGTCGATCGCGGCGTGTACGAGGTCGGGCGCGTCGCGCCACGCCGAGAGGTCCAGGCAGCGCACGGTTCCGGCCAGCTCGGCGTGCATCGGGATCACGTTGCAGGCGTGGCCCGACTCGATGCGGCCCCAGGTGAGCGCGAGCCCGGCGCGGGCGTCGATGCGGCGGGCGAGGAGCGCGGGCACGTCGGAGGCGACCCGCGCGACGGCGGTCACCAGGTCGGTGGTCAGGTGCGGGCGCGCGGTGTGCCCGCCGGGGCCGTCCAGGAAGACTTCGAGGCGGTCGCAGGCGGAGGTGATGGCGCCGTGGCGCAGCCCGATCCGGCCCGCGTCCACGCGCGGGTCGCAGTGCACCGCGATGATGCGGCCCACCCCGTCGAGGACGCCCGCCACGATGGCGTCGGCGGCGCCGCCGGGCAGCACCTCCTCGGCGGGCTGGAAGACCAGCCGCACGGGCGCGGGCAGCAGCCCCTCACGGTCCAGTTCGGCGAGGACCAGGCCCGTGCCGAGGACGGTGGTGGTGTGCACGTCGTGGCCGCAGGCGTGGGCGCGGTCGGGGACGGTGGAGCGGTAGGGCACGCCCGCCTTGGCGTCGGGGATGGGCAGCGCGTCGATGTCCGCCCGGATGGCGAGCATCGGGTGTACGCCGTCCCAGGTCCCGATGTCGCACATGAGCCCGGTGCCGGACGGCAGCACGCGCGGTTCGAGCCCGGCCGCCTCGAGCCGGGCCTTGATCGCCGCGGTGGTCCGGAACTCCTGGTTGCCGAGCTCGGGATGCATGTGCAAGTCCCGGCGGAAGGCGATGAGTTCGGCACACAGGGCCTCGCTCAGCTCGCCGGGCAGCGGTGCTTCGCCGGGCAGATCGGCTTCGTACGACTCACGGGACATCAACTGGTTCACTCGTTGAGGGTAGGCCTCTTGAAGGGTCAACTGGCGCGCGATCAACAAAAGTTCAGCCGCATAGGGGAAAGAAACCTGGTCGCCTGGCGCATGCCGATCGCGTGGGCTGGGTAAACTATTTCGTCCTTGTGCCCGATGCCCTGGAACTGGCGTTCCCCCCCCGAGGATGAGGGGGCGTACTCCCCAGGGTAGGAGACGCGGGCGCGAACCGCAGCGCGAAGATCCCGGCTAGGCCGCCACCGTGGCGAGGCCGTGGGCCGCTCGGGCCGTCCCGGTCACCCCGTCGAGGAAGCCCTGCGCCCGAGGTGAGGCCTTGTCCGTGAGCCAGCGCGGGTCGATGTCGCAGACCACCACGGAGACGCCGGTGCCCGCGAGCGCGAGCGGAAGCGTGTGGACGACGGTGGAGGGGAAGCTCAGGACGGTCCGGCCCACCGGCCCCCGGCGTGCTATGAGTTCGAGCGGCAGGTCGGGGCGTACGACCTCCAGGCCGGTGCGCGCGTGCAGGGTGTGCAGCTTCTCGGCGGACTCCCTGCGGTGCGCGAAGTACCGGGTCACGCCGTGGGCCCGGGCCAGCATGCCGACGGCGGCGAGATAGCTCTCCGGGTCGACGACGCCGGTCTCCACCAGGGAGGTGCCCACCAGGTCGGCGCCCTTGGTCAGGCGCGGCGGCCCGAAGTTCGCCCGGGTCCAGCCAAAGGTGTTGGGGGTGACGGTGATGCCCTCGGGCGCCTCGACCGGCATCGCGCTGAACACCTCGACGTCGCGGCGGGGCGCGGGGGTGAGCCGGCGGCGGGCCGCCGCGGAGACCGGCGCGAACAGCAGGTCGCGCGCGCCGGCCCGGCTGCCCCGCCGGTGCCAGCGCACCAGGCGTTCGCCGCGGGCGAGTTGGGAGACGAACTCCATGGTGGCCGTCCCGTCGTCGACGACCACCAGGTCACGGGCGCGGGCGACGGTGAGCAGCAGCTGTACGTAGCGCGAGAACGGGTCGCCCATGACGATCCGGTCGGCCCGCCGCAGCATCGGGGTGAGCCCGCCTATCGTGTGCAGCGGGGCGGTGAGCCCGCCGCGGGCCTCCTCCCAGCGCACCCGGGTGCCCGCGTCGCGGGCGAGTTCGGCCATCCGGCGCAGCTGGCCGCGCGACATGGGGTCGGTCGGCGAGAGCACGACGACGGTCAGCTCCGACAGGTCCGGCGCCCCGGGACGCTGCTGCGCGGGTACGCCGTCGAGCAGCGGACCCGGCGAATGGGCCCACTCCAGGACGTTGAGCAGCTGGACCGGGCTCTCCACGAAGGCGACGGTGGCGGAGGTGTCCCGAGGCACGGCGGGCCCGCCCCCTCAGACCGCGGCCGGAGCGCGGCCCCCGGCGGCGTGGACGTCGGCGGCCTCGGCGGCCTCCGCCTGGGCGACGACCCCGGCGACGCGGCGCAGCTTCTTCATGGGGGCGAGCTCGGAGTCGTACACCTTCTTGACGCCGTCGCCGAGCGCGGCCTCGATGGTGCGGATGTCGCGGACCAGGCGGGTGAGGCCGCCGGGCTCGACGGAGGCGGCCTGGTCGGAGCCCCACATGGCGCGGTCGAGGGTGATGTGGCGCTCGACGAAGGCGGCGCCGAGGGCGACCGCGGCGAGGGTGGTCTGGAGGCCCGTCTCGTGGCCGCTGTAGCCGATCGGCACGTTGGGGTACTCGGCCATCAGGCTGTTGATCACGCGCAGGTTGAGCTCCTCGGCCTTGGCCGGGTAGGTCGAAGTGGCGTGGCACAGAAGGATGTTGTCGCTGCCGAGCACCTCCACCGCGTGCCGGATCTGCTTCGGCGTGGACATGCCGGTGGAGAGGATGACCGTACGCCCGGTGGCGCGCAGGGCGCGCAGGAGCTCGTCGTCGGTGAGCGAGGCGGAGGCCACCTTGTGGGCCGGGACGTCGAACTTCTCCAGGAAGGCGACGGCCTCGGTGTCCCACGGCGAGGCGAACCAGTCGATCCCGCGGGTGCGGCAGTGCTCGTCGATGGCGCGGTACTCGGCCTCGCCGAACTCCACCCGGTGGCGGTAGTCGATGTAGGTCATCCGGCCCCACGGCGTGTCCCGCTCGATGTCCCACTGGTCGCGCGGGGTGCAGATCTCCGGGGTGCGCTTCTGGAACTTGACCGCGTCGCAGCCCGCGTCGGCGGCGGCGTCGATCAGGGCGATCGCCTTGTCGAGGTCGCCGTTGTGGTTGATGCCGATCTCGCCGGTCACGTAGACGGGGTGGCCCGGTCCTGCGGTGCGGCTGCCGAGGGTGCGCAGACGGTTGCTCATGAGGGTGTTCCTTAGCTAAGCGGGGGTGTGGTCGGACTGCGGGGCCCGGTGGGTCTGGGGAAGGCGCGGGGCCCGCGGGGTGGGGTCGAGCTCGGGTCCGAGGAGCCAGGCGGCGATCTCGCGGACCGCTCCTTCGCCGCCGGGGGTGCGGGTGACGGCGCGCGCGGCGGCGCGCACCGCGTCGTGGGCGTCCGCGACGGCGACGGGCCAGCCGGCGAGCGCGAAGCAGGGCAGGTCGTTGACGTCGTTGCCGGCGTAGAGCACGCGCTGGGGGTCGACGCCCTCGTCCTCGCACCACTGCTTGAGGGCGAGGTCCTTGCGGTCGATGCCGTGCAGCACGGGGATCCTCAGCTTGCGCGCGCGGGCGGCGACGACCGGGTTCTGCTCGGTGGACAGGATGAGCAGCTTGAGTCCGGCCCGGCGCAGGGCGGCGATGCCGAGGCCGTCGCCCCGGTGCACGGCGACGAGTTCGCGGCCCTCGGAGTCGATGAGGACCCGGTCGTCGGTCTGGGTGCCGTCGAAGTCGAGGACGACCGCGTCGACGTCGTCGCGGGCCGGGGTGGCCGGGCGGTCCAGGAGCGGGGCGAGCGCGCGGGCCCGCTCCAGGTCGTGCGGCTCGTCGATCTCCAGGACCCGGGCGGGGTCGGTGCGCACGAGCGCGGTGCGGCCGAAGAAGCGGTGCTTGTGCGTGCGGAAGCCCTCGGCGTCCATGGCGTACGCGGCGCCGGTCTCCAGGAAGTCCTGCGGGCGGTCCTGGCGGCGCGGGCGGACCGACTTGTCGTGGCCCATGCCCTGGCCCTCGCCGAGTTCGCCCTCGCGCCACAGGAAGCCGTGGAAGGGGGCGACGGTCACCGCGCTCTGGGCGCCGTCCTCGACGACGGCGGCCGCCACGCCCTCGACGTCCTCGCGGGTCAGGAACGGGCTGGTGCACTGCACGAGCAGCACCACGTCGGTGGCCGGGTACGCGTCCAGGGCGTGCAGCACGGCGGCCTCGCTGGTGGCGGTGTCGCCCGAGATCCCGGCCGGGCGGTCGGCCACCTCGGCGCCGGCCGAGCGGGCCGCGGCCGCGATCGCCGGATCGTCGGTGGAGACGACGACGTCGGTGACGTGGCGGGCGGCGCGGCAGGCGAGCACGGCCCGCACCACGAGCGGCACCCCGGCGACGGGGGCAAGGTTCTTGCCGGGCACGCCCTTGGAGCCGCCCCGGGCCGGGATGACGGCAAGGACCTTGGGAGGCGCGGTGGGCGCGGGGGGCCGCGGGGCGGGCCGGTTCGCGGCGTCGGTGGCGCCGTTGGTCGGGGGCATCACAGTTCTCCCATCCGGCGGATCACGGGCGCGACCCGCTGTACGCCGTGGCGGTAGGCGCCGCGGGCCGCGTCGCGCACGGCGTCCCGGACCAGTCGGCGCAGGCCGGTCGGCTCGTGCGCGGGGGCCGCGCCCGGCAGCGGGGTGCCGTCGGGCGCGAGGTGGTGGCGGGCGAGGATGCCCGGGAGGTAGCCGGGCGCGGTGGCGGCGGTGTAGTAGGGCGCGATGGGCGGCAGGCTTTCCTCTGCGAGCAACTCGCCCATGCGCGCCCGTACTTGATCGAAGGCGCGGTGGTAGGCCTCGCCCGGGGCCACGCCCTGGGCGGCGAGCCAGTCGGCGTCGGGGGTGGGCCGGTGTCCGGCGTCGAGCCGGTCCCAGGAGGCGAGGCAGCCGGAGCCGAGGAAGTGGTGGTTGCCGAGGACCTCGCGGACGCCGAGGTCGGTGAGGACGGCCGTGGGCACCGAGCGGTGCAGGGACTCCAGTGCGGCGGTCGAGGAGACGGTCACCAGGAGGTCGGCGCGGTCCAGGATCTCGCCCATGTTCCCGTACGCGAGCGAGAAGTTGGGCGGCAGCTCCAGGCCCTTGGCGAGCTTCTGGAAGGGGTGTTCCTCAAGGTGCGTGGTGTGCTCGCCGGGCTTGGAGCGGAGCTTGAGGACGACCTCGCGGCCGGGGTGGCGCCGGGCGTGCTCGACCAGGCGGCGCAGCAGGTACTGCCGGTCGGCGCGGCTCTCCGGCACCGAGGGCTGGGCGGCGAAGACGACCGTGTCGCGGCCGGGCTCCGGCGCGTAGGCGGCGCCGCCGAGGAAAGGCAGGGCGGCCTCCGTAACGGCGGACGCGTCCGCGCCCACCCCCTCGTACACCGCGCGGAAACGCGCCGCGTCGTGGCGGGAGTTGGCGAGCACGACGTCCGCGCCGTGCCGCAGGAGCAGACCGTCGGCGAGCTTCTCGTAGACGACGCCCACATAGCCGGTGACGATCACGGGCCGCCGGGTGTGCCCCGGCCACCGGGCGGCGAGCCCGTGCAGCGCGGCCTGGGCGGCGCCGCCGACGAGCGCGAGCACGATGACGTCGTACGCGTCCGCCGAGTCCAACTTACTTGCCGCGTCGAGGAATTGGGCCATCGTCACTTCACGCAGGGCGTCCGTGGCGACCCCCACCTCGGCGAGCTGGCGAGGGGTGGGGGTGGCGCGGCCGCGCAGCAGGAAGCCGTCGAGCTCGGGGGCGGCGGGCGCCGGGGCGGCGGCTTCGGCCCCGGGCGCCTGTTCGACGAGGCGGCGCGCGGTGAGCGCACCCCATTTCCACCGGGTGTCCGAATCCGCGAGAACCGCGATCCGCAGCCTTGAATCGGTACGTGATGGCACGCCGTAGAAACTAGAAAGCCCCGCGGATTCGCGGCCCAACTCGACTGCAACAACTGGTTAACAGCGCAACTACGAAAGGCGTGCGGGACGGGCGGACGGGCCGGTTAACAGTCCCGCCATTCTTCGTTCACCCCGCATCCCTGTCCCGGACAGGACGAATGACGGGCGGCCGCCATAGCGTCACCGCCGTGGTCAAGCTCTCCGTCATCGTGCCGTTCTACAACGTGCGCGCCTACGCACCCGACACCCTGCGAAGTCTGCGCGCCAACGCCCGCGACGACTTCGAGTTCCTGCTCGTCGACGACTGCTCGTCGGACGGCACGATCGAGCTGCTCGAACGCGCCGAGCGCGAGCTGCCGGGGGCGGTGCTGCTGAGACACGAACGCAACGGCGGCCTCGCCACCGCGCGCAACACCGGCCTGGACGCGGCCCGCGGCGAATACCTGACGTACCTGGACGGCGACGACTGGCTGGCGCCCGGCCACTTCGCCCAACTCCTGTCCTCCATCGAGGAGTTGGGGTGCGACTTCATCCGCACCGACCACGTCCAGGTGACCGGCCAGGAGCGCACGGTGCACCGCGTTCCGCACGGCCGGCGCGGGGAGGTGATGTCGCCGCGGGACGCCATACTGCCCACCACCCGCTCGACCTCGGTGGACTACGCGTACGCCTGGGCCGGGATGTACCACCGCAGGCTCGCCGAGCGCGGTCTGCTGCACTTCACGGACGGCCTGCGCACCGCCGAGGACCGGCCGTGGATCTGGCGGCTGCACCGCGAGGCGGAGTCGTTCGCGGTGACCGGACAACTCGGCGTCTTCTACCGCCGCGGGGTCGCGTCCTCACTGACTCAAATCGGTGATGTGCGACAACTCGATTTCATTCGCGCTTTCGACCAGGTAATCGCCGACACGGCGAAGGACCCGGACGCGGCCGAACTGCTGCCGAAAGCGGTACGGACGTATTGCGCGATCATTTCCCACCACATGAGCACCATCGAAAGGTTCGAACCGGCCGTGGCGAGAAAACTGCGGACCATGAGTGCGGCCGCCCTGCGGCGGATGCCGCAGGACCACCTCAAGGACGCGCTGAACTCGATGGACTCCCGCCGCGCCGCCCGCCTGCGCCGACTGCGCCACCGCCCGGCCGTCTCCTCGGCGGGGGCGGCCGCCTGATGCCCACGACCCAGATCTTCGCGGCGTCGACGCTGTACGGGGTGGCCACGCTGGCCGCAGCGCTCGACAGCGACTGCTTTCCGGCCGCGGACCGCCGGCTGCTGCTCGTCAGCAACAACGCGCCCGTGCCGGAGACTTCGGCCCCGCTCGACACCATGCCGGGCTTCGCGCAGTTGCGCGGCCGCTTCGACGGGGTGCTCTCCTGGAACGACACCATCGCCCCCTTCCATCCGGGCGGTTGGTCGCCCCGCCCGGACGATGTCCCTTTGTGGGAGCGGCAGTTGAGGGCCCTGTGGGGCCTCGGCGACGACCGGGTCGAGCTCGCTCTGGAGTCCATCCAGGTGAACCCGGCCCAGGCGGTCGCCCAGATCTTCCCGGACGCACCCCTGACCGTGTACGCGGACGGCCTGATGACGTACGGCCCCACCCGCAACAAGCTCGACCCGTTGATCGGGTCACGGGTCCGGCGGGTGCTCCACCTGGATCTGGTCCCGGGCCTCAGGCCACTGCTGCTGGGCGAGTTCGGGGTGCGGAGCGAGACGGTGCCGACGGCGGCGTTCATCAAGACCGTGGGTGAACTGGCGGCTGCGGAAGCCGAGTTGGAGGTGACCGCCGACGCGAACGAGCCGGTGGCGCTGCTCCTCGGCCAGTACCTCTCCGCGCTGTCCATCCTCACGCCGGAGCAGGAGGAGCAGCTTCACCTGCGCATGCTGCGGGGTGCGGCGAAGCGGGGGTACCGCCGGATCGTCTTCAAGCCGCATCCCTCGGCGCCGCCCGCGTGGTCACACGCCCTGACCCGCGAGGCGCAGGCGCTGGAGGTTCGACTGACCGTGCTGGAGCGGCCGCTGCTGGCCGAGGTGCTGTACGAGCGGATCTCCCCCGCGCTCGTGGTGGGCTGTTTCTCCACGGCGCTGCTCACGGCGTCGACGTTCTACGACATCCCGGTCGCCCGGGTCGGCACCGAGCTCCTCCTGGACCGGCTCGCGCCCTACCAGAACAGCAACCGGGTGCCGGTGACCATCGCCGACGCGCTGCTCCCGCCCCTGGAGGGGGAGGTCTCGACCCCCTTCGTGGACCTGGCCGGGCTGCTCGGCGCGGTGGGCTACGCCATGCAGCCGGAGCTGCGCCCGGATCTGCGGGGTGCGGCCGAGCAGTACCTGGCGCGATCCCTGGACGCGCACACCTGGCGGTACTTCAAGCGCCGCCGCCTGACCGCGCTCGCCCTGCCGGGCGCGATCCCGTCCCAGCTGGCCTTCATCCCGCGCAACGCGACGGTGCGCCGGGTGGCCCGGCGGGCCCGGGCGGTGGTGCGGCGGGGGGCGTAGGGCGGGGGCGCGTTTTCTGCCCGCGCCCGATGAGAGGATTTCCGCAATCCCGAGCGATGAACCGGGCATTCGACTCGGGCCCCCTCAGCCCCAAGGGCCCCACATCACCTCGGGCTCGGAAACAAAAGAAGAGATATTTCGACCGCGAGCCCATGACTCGGGCAATTCACAGCGCATTCACAGAATCGGGCCGGGAAAGGGGTGCGGGGCCTCCCGGAGGTTTTCTCCTGGAGGCCCCGCACCCATTTTGACGACCTTTTTGAAGAGGTCTCACATACTCTTTGCGACGGTCACCCGAATCAGCGGGAGCAGACCTTGCGCGCCTTGTGCCAGGTCTTCGTCCAGTACCCGGGGTGGACCTTGCCGTGCCGGTCGCGAGTGGGCTTGTGCCAGGTCTTCGTCCAGTACCCCTTGACCACGTGGCACCTCTCCTTGCCCCCGTGGAACGCCGCGACGGCGACCGCGTGGGAGGGCGCGGCTTCCGCGACACCGACCGAGGAGAAAGCCACTCCCGCGGTGAGGGCGGCGGTAGCGGTGCCGAGAGCGATCGCTCGCTTGATACCTGAAATCATGACTCCACCTTTGCTTTAGTAGAACCATCCGACGAGCTGGACAACGACAGTTTTATCACCGATGTATCGACGGCCCCGGCGGAATTCAAGGAACGGTGCGGCGCGCGGGAGCGCAAAGAGGTTGCGAGTTAAACCACGCACGCCCCCGAAAAAGCGCCCCTCTTATTCACCCTCACATTGATGGCATGCCCAATTCCCCGGCAGCCGCCTTCCCGTGCGCCCCGAAGGGTCATTCCACGGGGTCGCACAGCCGCTGGACCGCGCCGGATCAGCCCCGCCGGGGATAGGTCGCCTCGATGCCCGCCACCAGCACGTCGAGACCCTCGTCGAACCGCTCGTCGAGGTGCTCGAAGAGCTCCGTTCCCGCCGCCGCGGCCAGCGGGTAGGCGGCCAGCCGCACCGCGCGGTCGGCCACGTCGATCCCCGGGCCCCGCTCGCCCGGACGCGGCCGCGTGCCCTGCTCCTCGGCGACGAAGCCCATGGTGTACGCGTACGACGTCGCCAGGGCGCGCGTCGCGTCCCGGGGTTCGAAGCCCGCCCGCACCAGCGTCCCGATGTACGCCTCCAGGGATTCCGCGTGGTCGGTGCCGGTAAAGCGGGCGCCTCCGTACACCTTCGCGCCGTCGCGGTAGCCGAGCACCATGGCCCGCAGGGCGCGGTTGGCCCCCCGGATCATGTCCTGCCAGCTGTCCGCGTCCGCGCCGGGCACGCCGTCCGCCATGAGACGGCGGTACATGACCGTCGCCATCTCGTCGAGCAGTGCCTCCTTGTTCTTGAAGTGCCAGTACAGCGCGGGCGCCTGGACGCCGAGTTCCTTCGCGATGGCGCGCAGCGTGAGGCCGTCCAGGCCCAGCTCGTTCAGGAGCCGCAGCGCGGTGTCGGCGACCTGCGTCCGGTCGATCTTCGTCGTAGCCACCTTGACAACTTAACACCGTTAAGTCGATGCTTCCGGACATGGAACTTAACGGCGTTAAGGAAACGGTCCCGGCCACCGCTGCGGCGACCACCATCACGACCGCCGCCGCGGCGAGCCCGCTCCCCGTCACCACCGAGGTCCTCGTCGTCGGCGCCGGGCCCACCGGCCTGACCCTCGCCATCGACCTGGCCCGCCGCGGCGTCCCCGCCCTGCTCGTCGAGAAGGCGGACCGGCTCTTCCCCGGCTCGCGCGGCAAGGGCATACAACCCCGCACCCTGGAGGTGCTCGACGACCTCGGGCTCGTCGACGCCGCGCTGGAGGCGGGCCGCGACTACCCGCGGATGCGCGAATGGGCGGGCCCCGGCGGCACCGAGCCCGGCCGCGAGTGGGACATGATCGCGCCCGCGGAACCCACCGAGCAGGCCCCCTACGCCAACACCCTGCTCCTGGGCCAGGCCCGCTTCCAGGAGCTGCTGTACGCGCACCTCAGGAGCCTCGGCCGGGACGTGGTGTTCAACGCCGAGGTGACCGCGGTCGCCCAGGACTCCGAGGGCGTCACCGCGACCTTCGCCGACGGGCGGACCGTCCGCGCCCGCTACCTCGTCGCGGGCGACGGCGGCCGCTCCGGCCTCCGGCGCGCCCTGGGCATCGCCCTGCACGGCGAGAGCGTCGACCCCAAGCCGATGCTCGTCGCGGACCTGAGCGTGACCCCGGACGCGGTCGTCGACGACCGCAACTGGCACGTGTGGAGCGGCGGTCCGGACGGCGGGGCGGTGCTCTGCCCGCTGCCCGGCGAGGCGGGCCTGTTCCAGCTGATCGCCCAGTACGCCGACGAGGACGCCGTCCCGGACACGACCGACGCGGGCGTACGCAAGCTGGTCGCCGCCCGCACCGCCGTCACCGCGGACCAGATCGCCACGGTGCACTGGGCCTCCGACTTCCGCCCCCGCGCGGCCCTCGCCGACCGCTACCGCGAGGGCCGCGTCCTCCTCGCGGGCGACGCCGCGCACATCCACTCCCCGGCCGGCGGCCAGGGTCTCAACACCAGCGTCCAGGACGCCTACAACCTGGGCTGGAAGCTCGCCCAGGTACTCCGCCACGGCGCCCCGGAGGGCCTGCTCGACAGCTACGAGGAGGAGCGCCGCCCCATCGCGGCGGGAGTGCTCGGCATGAGCACGCGGCTGCACCGCACGGGCGTCATCGGCGGGAACAGCCGGCGCGGCACCGAGGTCCGCCAGCTCGGCCTCGGCTACCGCGGCGGCTCACTCGCCACGGGCCGGGCGGGCGCCCTGGAGGCCGGTGACCGCGCCCCGGACGGCAGGCTGCCCGAAGGCAGGGTCTTCGACCTGCTGCGCGGCCCGCACTTCACCCTGCTCGCCTTCGACACCCCCGCCCCCGCCGTCGCCGGGGACCTGGTGCGGACGTACGAGCTGGCCCCGTACGCGGCGTACGGCCGCGGACTGTTCCTGGTCCGCCCGGACGGCTACGTCGGCTGGGCGGGCGAGGACGCCACCGGGCTCGACGACTACCTCGCGGCAGTGGGCGCCGCCCAACGCCCTTGACCTCAAGCGCGGTTGAGGTCCTACGGTCCTGAGCCATGGACACCGACACGCGGGCCACCCCGCCAACCGACGCTTTCACCTACTCCCACGACGACGCCGGGCTCGCCGCCCAGCCGATCGGCTACTGGAGCTGGGCCGCCCACATCGCGGTGGTCACCCACATCCGCGCCATGCTCGCGGAGCTGGGCCTCACCCAGCCCCAGTGGTGGATCCTCAACCAGGCGGCGGACGGCCGTCCGCGCGCCGAGGTGGTGGCCGTCCTCAAGGGCTATCTGGACGCGGGCGCCCCGGTCATCGGGGACGGCATCGACGAACTCGTGGCCCGCGGTCTGCTCACCCAGGATCCCGCCGAGTTCCTCGAACTCACGGACGCGGGACGGGAGTTGCGCGCGACGGGCGCCGCCCGGCAGGGCGAGACGCGTGAGCGGATCCACGCCGGGATCACGGACGAGGAGTACGTCCGCACCCTCAAGGTCCTCCAGCGCATGATCCACAACGTGGACGGCAAGGCCTGGCACCACTGAGCGGCGGGCCTCGCCCGACGGCGAAATCGACGCCCAGGCAAACCCGTTCCGGCACGAGGTGAACGGGCCGCGTCGGACAGCGGAACACCACCGCCGCGGCCCCTATTCCGGGCCGCGGCGGTCCTACTCTGTCGACGCCAAGGCCCGACGGGCCGCAGCGGGACGCCGGGAAGAGGAAAGCCGTGACCAACACCCTGCCGCGGGTACGAAGCGACGCCGGCGGTCAGCCGCGGCCGGCACCGGCGGCCGGCCGCGCGCCGGTCGCGGCCCCGGTCTCCCGGCTCCGCGCGCTCGACGGGCTGCGCCTGGTCGCCGCCCTCATGGTCGCGCTGTACCACTACGGCGGCCGGTCCGGCGACATCAGCAAGGGCTGGGGCGCCTCGCCCAAGAAGCTGTTCCCGGCCACCCACGAGTGGTTCTCCTACGGCTGCCTCGGCGTGCAGATCTTCTTCGTCATCAGCGGCTTCGTCATCTGCATGAGCGGGTGGGGCCGCCCCCTGCGCTCGTTCTTCGCCTCGCGCGTGGCCCGGCTCTACCCGGCGTACTGGGCGGCGCTGGTCATCGTCACCGCGGTGTTCGCGCTGCCGTGGGTCGTCTACAGAACGGTCACGCCCAGCGAGTTCCTGGTGAACCTGACCATGCTCCAGATGCCGGTCGGCGTGCACCGGGTGCTCGGGGTGTGCTGGACACTCTGGGCCGAGCTGCGCTTCTACGCCCTGTTCGCCCTGTGCGTCGTCCTGCCGGGCGCGACCCGTCGCCGCGTCGTGCTGTTCTGCGCGGGCTGGACGCTCGCGGCCGCGCTCACCGCGACGACCAAACAGCCGTTCCTGGACGCCGTGTTCATGCCCGAGTACGCGCCCTTCTTCATCGGCGGCATGGGCCTGTACCTGCTGCACCGCAACCGGCGCGACGTCACCGCGTGGGGCATCGTCGCGGTCAGCTGGGCGATCGGCCAGCACTGGGCGGTCGCGGGCCTGTGGCACAAGCCGAACCCGGCGGCCTTCTCCAACCGGCACGCCTCGGTGATCATCGCCATCGTCACCCTGGGATTCGTACTGGTCGGCGCCATCGCGCTCGGCTGGTTCCGCTGGGCGAACTGGAGCTGGCTCACCGTGGCGGGGGCCCTCACCTACCCGTTCTACCTGGTCCACGAACACCTGGGCTGGGTGGTCGTCGGCGTGCTGCACAAGGATCTGCACATCCCCGCCCCGGCCACCTTCGCCCTCACCATCGCGGCGATGCTGCTCCTGGCCTGGCTGCTCAACCGGTACGTGGAGCGCTGGGCGACGCCGCTGCTGCGCCGATCCCTGACCCGGACCCCCACACCGTCCTGACCGGGCCGCCCCGACCGGTCAGTCGCCGTCCCCGTCGAGCAGAACGTCGACGGGAAGCTCCAGGGCGAACCCCACGGACGAGGGCAGGACCACGGTCGCGCCCCGCTCGTAGCGGGAGCGGGTCCGATACGTGTCCCCCACCGGATCCGTGAGCACCAGGACCTCGCCGTGCTTGCGGTCGGCGACGACGTACACCGGGATCCGGGCCTCCGCGTACGTCTCGGCCTTGGTGACCAGGTCGTTGCCCCAGTTGGACGACGTCACCTCCAGGACGAGGCGGAAGACGTTCGCCGCGTAGCAGTTCTTCGTGACCAGGGCATCCTTGTAGTCGGCGTCGACGATGGCCCAGTCCGGCTCGGCGTAGTCGTCGGGCCCCGTACCGAGCCAGACGCCGATGCCCTGGAGTGACTTGAGGCCCGCGTCCCGGCCCCCGGCCTGGCGGAACAGGTAGGCGACCTCGTCCAATGCCTCTTGATGCGGGCCGTCAGGCGGTGGTGTCACGACGATGCTCCCCTTGAGGACCTCCACGCGATGTCCGGGCAGCGCCTCCGAGAGGCGGTCGGCGGCTTCGCCGATCGTCATCTCGTTCAGTATTACGGCCACGGCATCCTCCATTCGGGAGACCACTCTCCACCGAGAGTAACCGGAGGCGTCCTGGTTCCGCCTCCGGTCACTCGTAGGGGGACGCGTCCTCGGGCTCCCCCTAGAACGCGTCCGTGGGCACGTAGGTCCCCCACACCTCGCGCAGCGCGTTGCAGACCTCGCCCACCGTGGCGCGGGCCTTCAAGGCGTCCTTCATCGGGTAGAGGACGTTGTCGT
This sequence comes from Streptomyces sp. NPDC045846, assembly GCF_056431605.1. Classification (NCBI taxonomy): domain Bacteria; kingdom Bacillati; phylum Actinomycetota; class Actinomycetes; order Kitasatosporales; family Streptomycetaceae; genus Streptomyces; species Streptomyces sp. NPDC045846. The sequence goes on from NZ_JBWKKJ010000007.1 coordinate 450,152, forward strand.
CGCCCTCGGCCGCCTTCTTCAGTTCGGCCAGCGCCGCGTCGACCGCTGCCTGGTCGCGCTCGGCGCGCAGGGTGGCCAGCCGGGCCGCCTGCTGGGCTTCGATGGCCGGGTCGACGCGGAGCGGTTCGTAGGGGTCCTCGGTCTCGATCTGGAAGCGGTTGACGCCGACCACGACGCGTTCGCCGGAGTCGGTCTCCTGGGCGATGCGGTAGGCGGAGCGCTCGATCTCGCCCTTCTGGAAGCCGTGCTCGATCGCACTGACCGCGCCGCCCAACTCCTCGACCTTCTGCATGAGTTCGACGGCCGCAGCCTCCACCTCGTCGGTCATCCTCTCGACGACGTACGACCCGGCGAAGGGGTCGACGGTGGCGGTCACGTCCGTCTCGTACGCCAGGACCTGCTGGGTGCGCAGGGCCAGGCGGGCGCTCTTGTCGGTGGGCAGCGCGATCGCCTCGTCGAAGGAGTTGGTGTGCAGCGACTGCGTGCCGCCCAGCACCGCCGCCAGACCCTGGACAGCGACACGGACCAGGTTGACCTCGGGCTGCTGCGCGGTGAGCTGCACGCCCGCGGTCTGGGTGTGGAAGCGCAGCATCAGCGACTTGGGGTTCTTCGCACCGAACTCCTCCCGCATCACCTTGGCCCAAATGCGGCGCGCGGCACGGAACTTGGCGACCTCTTCCAGGATCGTGGTGCGCGAGACGAAGAAGAAGGACAGACGCGGCGCGAAGTCGTCCACGTCCATGCCCGCGGCGACCGCGGTGCGTACGTACTCGATGCCGTCGGCCAGCGTGAAGGCGATCTCCTGCGCGGGCGAGGCACCCGCCTCGGCCATGTGGTACCCGGAGATCGAGATGGTGTTCCACTTCGGGATCTCGGCCTTGCAGTACTTGAAGATGTCCGCGATCAGCCGCAACGACGGCTTCGGCGGGAAGATGTACGTACCCCGCGCGATGTACTCCTTCAGCACATCGTTCTGGATCGTGCCCGTCAACTGATCCGCCGCAACCCCCTGCTCCTCGCCCACCAGTTGATACATCAGGAGCAGCAGGGCGGCGGGCGCGTTGATCGTCATCGACGTCGACACCTTGTCCAGCGGGATCCCGCCGAACAGGATGCGCATGTCGTCGACCGAGTCGATGGCGACGCCGACCTTGCCGACCTCGCCGGAGGCGATCGGCGCGTCCGAGTCGTGGCCCATCTGCGTGGGCAGGTCGAAGGCGACCGAGAGACCCATCGTGCCGTTCGCGATCAGCTGCTTGTACCGGGCGTTGGACTCGACAGCCGTGCCGAAGCCCGCGTACTGCCGCATCGTCCACGGCCGGCCCGTGTACATCGACGGATACACACCGCGCGTGAAGGGGTACGAGCCGGGCTCGCCCAGCTTCTCGGCGGGATCCCATCCGGCGAGGGTCTCCGGCCCGTAGACCGGCTCGATGGGCAACCCGGATTCCGACTCGCGCGCCATGTGCTGTGCCTCCCGCTAGAGCTCTACTGGCTGGTCCAACCCTCGCGACGGACTGTAGCGGCGGGCGTGCGGCGGGTGGAGAGGCGCACGCTGGGAGCTTGCTCACAGCCTCCGTGATGCGACCGAATGCTTTTGCAACCGTTCGGCGCGGGAATCTGTCTCTGGGGACACGAGAGATTCAGGGGGGCGACCGATGCGCCGGAACCACCGCACCACTGTCATAGCCAAGACCCTCGCCGCGACCGCCGTCATCACGGTGGCCGTGGGATGCAGTCCGGGGAACGACAAGGCGGGCGCGGCCACCCCCGCGACACCCGGGGCGCCGACCCCTTCGGCCTCGCCCGTCTCGGCCGTCACCGACGACAAGCCGGTCGGCGCGCCCGCCTCGGCCACGACCGCGGCCAAGCCCGCGCCGCAGGTCCTGATGTCGAACGGCGCGAAGGGCGACCGGGTCAAGGAGTTGCAGGCCAGGCTCGCGCAGATCGGCTGGTTCGACGACACCCCGACGGGCACGTACGGAGCCGCGACCACCGCGGCCGTCAAGGGCTTCCAGGACAAGCGCGGACTCGCCGCCACGGGCACGACGGACAGCGTGACCTGGGACCGGCTGCTCGCGATGACGACGAAGCCGACGGCCGAGGAGCTGGCGGGGCAGACGGTCAACAAACCGGCCGCCAAGCTCGACCCGCGCTGCATGACCGGCCGTGTGATGTGCATCAGCAAGACCAGCCGCTCGCTGTCGTGGGTGGTCAACGGCAAGGTGCAGTCGACGATGGACGTGCGCTTCGGCTCGCAGTACACGCCGACCCGCGAGGGCGTCTTCAAGGTCTTCGAGAAGAGCCGCAACCACGTCTCGACGATCTACCACACGGCCATGCCGTACGCGATGTTCTTCAGCGGCGGCCAGGCGGTGCACTACTCGTCGGACTTCGCGGCACGCGGCTACAACGGCGCCTCGCACGGCTGCGTCAACGTACGGGACAAGGGCAAGATCGCGGCGCTCTTCGACCAGGTGCGCATCGGCGACAAGGTCGTCGTCTACTGGTGACCCGGTCCGGGGGCGGCCCGCGGGTCGCGGTCCGAGGAAGGGAGGGCGCGGGCGGGACCGGGGGAACGTGTCCCGCCCGCGCCATTCGCGCGGAGCCATGGGTACGGGGGGAACCCCGGCTCTTCTGCGCCGCCGATGACCAGTCGGCTCACTCAGTACTGCGCCGCCGTCTCAAAAAACGTTACTCCGGGTTCTGACCTGCGCTTCGGCGGTGGGATTCGGCCCTCGGCAAGGCCCCGCCGAGCTGGTGGTCCCGGGCCTCCGGGCCCGCGGAAGCGCGCCTCGCGGCGGCCAGGTCAGTGCGGGACGGCGGAGCCGAGCGCGCCGGGCCTGATCCAGTCCAGGAGCTTGCCGGGGCGGGTGGTCACGGAGTTCTGCTTGTCGCCGCCCCCGCCACCGTTCTTGTTGCCGGAACCGTCGCCCTTGCCCTTGCCGTGGCCCTTGCCCTGCCCCTGGCCTTGGCCCTGGCCCTGGCCCTGGTCGTCCGAGCCCCCGGACCTGCCGCCGCCGTCGCCGTCGAGCAGCACGTCGCAGAACGCCTTCACCGCGCCCGCGCCGTGGGCCGCGGACTCCAGGCTGCGGCGCTTGTCCTGGTCCAGCCGGCCCGAGCGGTAGTCCCGGCAGTCCTCGGCCGTTCTGGCGAGCCACTGTCCGTTGCCCGTGCCATCGTTGTCGTCCCCCGAACCACCGGTCTGGGCGCCGTCCTTCGTGCCCGGGTCGCCACTGCCGCCGGCGGGCGAGCCGTCCGGGCTCGCCGGGTGCGAGGGGTCGCCGGGCGTGCCGGCGCCGGTCGACGGGCCGTGCCGATCGGGCGTCGGGGAGCCCGGGGGCAGGGAGTGCGAGGGCGAGGCGGTGACCGTGCCCGGGGTCGCCTCGGCGGAGACGCTGGACGCGGGCGCGGGATCCCGCTCGTCGAAGGCGAACGGCCCCGGCAGCACACCGGTGCCCGCGGCGACGGCGACCCCGCCGAGCGCACAGCAGGCGAGGGCCGCGGCGAGCCCGAGGCGCACCGGCGCGAAGCGCCTGCGCCGTGGAGCCTCGCGCACCTCGGCGACGCGACCGACCCGTACGACACCGAGCCCCTCGGCGTCCTTGGGACGAGCCTCGCGGAAGGCGGCCAGGGCCGCGGCCTCGCCGGGAAGTTCGGTGGTGGCCGGTTCGGTGGGGGCGAGGGAGCTCAGCAGCGCCGCGAGCCGGTCGGCCTCGGCCTGGGCCCGCTCGTCACCGGGCTCGACCCCTTCGCCGCGCAGCAGTCGCTCGACGGCATCCCCGTCAAGCCACTCGTGCCGCTCGTCAGCCATCACATGTCCTTCTGCGTCCGGGCGCGCGATTGCGTCACACCGCGTTCCGGCGCACGCTGCGACGGCACGGCACCCAGTTCCTCCACGTCCTGGGCCCCCTCCCCGGCGGAGCCGTCGGCGCCGAGCAGTTCGGCCAGCCGCTTCAGGCCCCGGTGCGCGGCGGTCCGCACCGCGCCGGGCCGTTTGCCCAGGGTCTGCGCCGCGCTCTTCGCGTCCAGACCGACCACCACGCGCAACACCACGGCCTCGGCCTGGTCCTGGGGGAGCTGGGCGATGAGCGCCATCGTACGTCCGGTGCCGAGCGCCTCCATCGCCTCGTCCGCGGTGTCGAAGGGGGCGGGGCGCGCGACGAGCTCGCTCTCGTCGCCGCCTACGGCGGGCCTGCGGCCGCGCATCCTGATGTGGTCGAGGGCCCGGTTGCGGGCGATGCGGGCGGCCCAGCCGCGGAAGCGGTCGGCGTCCCCCTCGAAGCGGGCGAGGTCGCGGGCGATCTGGAGCCAGGCCTCGGAGGTCACGTCCTCGGCGTCGGGTTCGCCGACCAGCGTGCGCACATAGCCGAGCAGGCGCGGGTGCACAGCGCGATAGACAGCACGGAAGGCTTCCTCGTCCCCGTCCTGCGCCCTGAGCACCGCGGCGGTCAGCTCCGCGTCGTCCCCCAGCAATCCCTGCACCCTGTCTGACTGACTTGTCCTGATGTCACCGCTGGTCATCGCGTCGCGTCCCCAAACGCGAGTCAGCACGCTACGGCCTCGACGCCCCATAAGTCCATGACTTGTACAACCTGCAACAACCCGCTGACACAGCGGGGTGTGACAGAAAACGCACGCACGGCGCTGAAGGAGGTACGGGGTCGCCACAACGGCCCCGCCGGAAGACGGCCGGGGCCTCTCCTGTGGGGGGTGGCGGCCCCGGTCGTCCTCCGCACCCCGGCCCGGTCGCGGCCGGGCTCAGCCCAGGCGGTCCGCCAGGGCCTTGAACTCCTCCCAGTCCATCGACGGCGTCCGCGCGTCCCACAGCTTCTGGGCCGTCGCGCGCAGCGGCATCCGGATGCCCCGGGCCACCTGCTCCTCGGTCTGCGCGCCGGGCACGTCCGACCAGACGGCGAACCGCCCGCCCAGGACCTGCCCGGCGTACTTGGCGTCCACGGGCCTGGTCGAGCGCAGCACCAGCGGCGTCCACTCCTCGTAGATCCGCTTGCCGGTCGGGTACTTGTAGCTCCCCGGCTCGCCCAGGACGTAGTACAGGTACTCGTCGTTGAGGTTGACCACCGCGCGCCCCTCGGCGAGGTACTCCTCGGGCGCGCGCTCGCCGGGCTCCTTGCCGGTCCAGTACTCCACCTCGCGGCCCTGGTCGGCGGCCACCTTGCCGCCGGGGAAGAAGCCGTCGTTCCACGCCTTGAAGGTGCGGCCCGCGCCGGCCGAACGGAGCGTCGCGGCACGGTCGTTGAGCCAGCCCGCGGCCAGGTCCTGGATGCCCGCCCTGGGTCCGTACTTGGCGCGGGCGGCGTCGGCGAGACCCGGATACGCGGTGTCGGGCGTGGCCGGGGCCTTCACGGCCAGCGCCTGGTACTCGTCGCCGCCCAGGTGCCAGTACGCCCCGGGGAACAGGTCGGCGTACTCGCGGAGCAGGTCGTCGACGATGCGCCCGGCGTCGGGGTTGGCGAGGTCGACGGCGCCCTTGACCGGCTTGCCGTCCTTGTCGCGCAGCTGGAGGTCGGGGTGGGCGGCGAGCACCGCGCCGAGGTGGCCCGGCGAGTCGATCTCGGGGACCACGGTGATGTGCAGCTTGGTGGCGAGGGCCACGATCCGCTGGACCTCGCGCTTGCTGAGGTGCTCGCGCGAGACGACCTCGGGGTGGCTCGCCGACTCGATGCGGAAGCCCTGGTCGTCGGAGAAGTGCAGCCCGAGCTGATTGAGCTTCAGGTCGGCCATCTGCCGCAGCTGGTCCTCGATCCAGGCCGCGCTGTACGGCTTGCGCGCGATGTCGAGGTTGAGCCCGCGCTGGGGCTTGTCCGGCCGGTCCTCGACCACCCCCTCGGGCATCACGCCGCCGCCCTTGAGCGCCTGCTTGAGGGTGCGGGTGCCGTAGAACACCCCGGCGTCGTCGGGCCCCTCGATCCGCACCCGGCGGTCGCGCGTGGTCAGCGTGTACGAGTCGGCCACCGCCTTACGCCCCTTCGGCGGCGGGGTCAGGGCCAGCTCGATGTCGCCCTCGCGGGGCTGCCCGCCCTGCGCGTAGTCGGCGCCGAGCTCCTGCGCGAGCAGCTTGCCCTCGTCGGTGAGGCTCTCGCTGCCGGCCGCCACGATCACCCGCGTCGAGTCGACGGGCCGGAAGCCGGGCCCGCGCGCGGGGCGGTGTTCGCGTACGGAGGGGATGGTGCGGGGCGGCGAGGAGATCGGGTAGATCGGCGACGGGGACGGCAGCACCGAGGAGGCGGGCCTGTTGTCGACCGGGCCGCCGTGCCCGCCGTGGGTGTCGTCGTCCGGCCAGACCGCGATGATCAGCGCCAGCACGACGAGGCCCGCGAGGGCCACCTTCAGGACCAGGGCGCGCCGGCCGCGGGGCCGGTGCAGCCAGGCGGGGCGGGACCGGGGCGTACGCGGCCGGGAGGCGCGCGCCTCGGACGACGGCGAGGACGACCGCTTCGGGTCACCGGGCTCCGGCGTCCGGGCCCGTGACATCCTGAAACGCGACATCACTCAGAAACCTCCCGTCCAACAACAGTAAGGGCGATCCGGAGACCCCGGACAGCGGTCGGACAACTGGGGTGAAGGTACGCCGAAGTGCCCGGGCGCCCGTCCACCGCGCGCGACCCGACTCGCACGTCCGGGTGAACTTCGCGCGGCCTTCGGGCGCCTCCCGCTCCACGTGGATAGCGTGGCGGCACTCCCACCTCCCTTGCCACTCCAGTCTCCGTGCTCCGCAGCCCGTCCCGTTCCGTACTACCGCGTCCCGCGCAGTGTTCGAGGAGCCCACGCTGTCCAGCGATTCCCACGCCGGCCCCCGGAAGCGACCGCCGACACTCCATCACACTCCTCGTGCCCAAGGGCGGGCGGCCATACCGAATCAGCTGCGGGGCACATCCGTTCCGGCGGCCGCCCCGGCGCCCGGCGGGCTCGACCGGTTCAACCGCGCCTCCGTCGGCGCCGCCGAAGCGGCCCTGCTCTCCTGCTGCGCGAGCCGACGCTGGGCCGCGCGGATCACGGCCCACCGCCCCTACCCCGACCTGGACGCCCTGCTCGCGGCGGCCGACGAGGCCAGCTACGACCTGTCCGCCGGCGACCTCGCCGAGGCGCTGGCCGAGGAGCCGTCGCCGGGGCTGCACGAGAGCGCGCCCCAGGCCGCCCACATGGCGCTGGGCGCCGCGCACGCGCGGTACGAGAGCAGTTTCGGGCACGCCTTCGTGATCTGCCTCGACGGGGTCAGCCCGGCCGAGCACCTGGACGAGGTGCTCGCCGGGATCCGGGTGCGGATGAACAACGAACGGGACGAGGAGCACTCGATCGCGGCCGACGAACTGCGCCGCCTCGCCCGCGCCCGACTCGCCCATCTCATGTCCAACCACCCCGAACCAGACAGCCCGAGTCCCACACATCGCGTTCTCTAGGCCGTACGAGCCTGTTTGATTGCCTGTTTGATCACACCTATGGACCCGGCGCAAGGGAACCGACATCTCGTCGCTACGATGACCGGGGCCGGTGGACCGTACCCGGCCGGGTCAGACCGACACTGAAGCCGGCCGGCCCTCAACACCGCTCCCGGAGGGTTCTTCCGTGCCGGCTGGAACGCTGTACCGCGGCCGGGAAGGAATGTGGTCCTGGGTGGCTCATCGAGTCACCGGCGTCCTCATCTTCTTCTTCCTGTTCGTACACGTCCTCGACACCGCTCTCGTGCGTGTCTCCCCCGAGGCGTACGACAAGGTCGTGGCCACCTACAAGACGCCCATCGTCGCGTGTCTGGAGTACGGCCTCGTCGCCGCCATCCTGTTCCACGCGCTCAACGGCCTGCGCATCATCGCCGTGGACTTCTGGTCCAAGGGCCCGCGTCTCCAGAAGCAGATGCTCTGGACCGTCGTGGTCATCTGGGTCGTGCTGATGGCGGGCGCGCTCTACCCGGTGCTCGGGCACGCCGCACGTGAACTGTTCGGGAGCTGAGGACTGAATGTCTGCCGAAACCTCTTCCGCTTCCGCGATCGGCGAGGTCGAGGGCGTGAGCCTGTACGACACCGATCACCCGGCCCCGCTGATCGAGGCCCCGCGCAAGCGCACCACGAAGACCCCGAAGTCGACCCGCACCAACTTCGAGCTGTACGGCTGGCTGTTCATGCGGCTGTCCGGCATCGTGCTGGTCGTCCTGGTCCTCGGCCACCTGCTCATCCAGCTCGTCCTGGACGGCGGCGTCTCCAAGATCGGCTTCGCGTTCGTCGCGGGCCGCTGGGCGTCCCCGTTCTGGCAGATCTGGGACCTGACCATGCTGTGGCTGGCCATGCTGCACGGCGCCAACGGCCTGCGCACCGTCATCAACGACTACGCGCAGCGGGACAACACCCGCTTCTGGCTGAAGATGCTTCTCTACACCGCCACGGTGTTCACCGTCCTGCTGGGCACGCTGGTGATCTTCACCTTCGACCCGAACATCCGCTAGGCCACGGGCTGAGGGACTGAGGAATTCTCTGATGAAGATCCACAAGTACGACACCGTCATCGTCGGCGCCGGCGGCGCCGGCATGCGCGCGGCCATCGAGTCGACCAAGCGCAGCCGCACCGCCGTGCTGACGAAGCTCTACCCCACCCGCTCCCACACCGGCGCGGCGCAGGGCGGCATGGCCGCGGCGCTCGCCAACGTGGAGGAGGACAACTGGGAGTGGCACACCTTCGACACGATCAAGGGCGGCGACTACCTGGTCGACCAGGACGCCGCCGAGATCCTGGCGAAGGAGGCCATCGACGCCGTCCTCGACCTGGAGAAGATGGGCCTGCCCTTCGGGCGTACGCCCAAGGGTGAGATCGACCAGCGCCGTTTCGGCGGTCACTCCCGCAACCACGGCGAGGCCCCGGTCCGCCGTGCCTGCTACTCGGGCGACCGCACCGGCCACATGATCCTCCAGACGCTCTACCAGAACTGCATCAAGGAGGGCGTGGAGTTCTTCAACGAGTTCTACGTCCTCGACCAGCTCCTGGTGGAGGAGGACGGCGTCAAGAAGTCCGCCGGCGTCGTCGCCTACGAGCTGGCGACCGGCGAGATCCACGTCTTCCAGGCCAAGTCGGTCATCTACGCCTCGGGCGGCACCGGCAAGTTCTTCAAGGTGACGTCCAACGCGCACACCCTGACCGGTGACGGCCAGGCCGCGTGCTACCGCCGCGGGCTGCCCCTGGAGGACATGGAGTTCTTCCAGTTCCACCCGACGGGCATCTGGCGCATGGGCATCCTGCTGACGGAGGGCGCCCGCGGTGAGGGCGGCATCCTCCGCAACAAGGACGGCGAGCGCTTCATGGAGAAGTACGCGCCGGTCATGAAGGACCTCGCGTCCCGTGACGTCGTCTCGCGCTCGATCTACACCGAGATCCGCGAGGGCCGGGGCTGCGGTCCCGAGGGCGACCACGTCTACCTCGACCTGACGCACCTCCCGCCGGAGCAGCTCGACGCCAAGCTCCCGGACATCACGGAGTTCGCGCGCACCTACCTGGGCATCGAGCCGTACACGGACCCGATCCCGATCCAGCCCACCGCGCACTACGCCATGGGCGGCATCCCGACGAACGTCCAGGGTGAGGTCCTCGCGGACAACACCACGGTCGTGCCGGGTCTGTACGCGGCCGGCGAGGTGGCCTGCGTGTCCGTGCACGGCGCCAACCGCCTGGGCACCAACTCGCTCCTGGACATCAACGTGTTCGGCAAGCGCGCGGGCATCGCCGCCGCCCAGTACGCGCACACCACGGAGTTCGCCGAGCTTCCGGAGAACCCGGCGGCGATGGTCGAGGCGCAGGTCGCGAACCTGCTGTCGGCGACCGGCACCGAGCGCGTATCGGTCATCCGCAAGGAGCTCCAGGAGACCATGGACGCCAACGTCATGGTCTTCCGCACCGAGCAGACGATCAAGACGGCGGTCGAGAAGATCGCCGAGCTGCGCGAGCGGTACAAGAACGTGTCCGTCCAGGACAAGGGCAAGCGGTTCAACACCGACCTCCTGGAGGCCATCGAGCTGGGCAACCTGCTCGACCTGGCCGAGGTCATGGCCGTCTCCGCCCTCGCGCGCAAGGAGTCCCGCGGCGGTCACTACCGCGAGGACTACCCCAACCGCGACGACGTCAACTTCATGCGCCACACCATGGCGTACCGCGAGGTCGCGGACGGCGGCAAGGACTCGATCCGCCTCGACTACAAGCCTGTCGTCCAGACCCGCTACCAGCCGATGGAGCGTAAGTACTGATGGCAACCCCGACTCTCGACAAGGCCGACAAGGCCGGCGCGCCGGAGCCCGGCTTCGCCGACTCGCCGTACATCACCGTCACCTTCCGCATCCGCCGCTTCAACCCGGAGATCTCCGAGGAAGCGACGTGGGAGGACTTCCAGCTGGAGATCGACCCGAAGGAGCGCGTGCTCGACGGTCTCCACAAGATCAAGTGGGACATGGACGGGTCGCTGACCTTCCGTCGCTCCTGCGCCCACGGCATCTGCGGTTCCGACGCCATGCGCATCAACGGCAAGAACCGCCTCGCCTGCAAGACGCTGATCAAGGACATCAACCCGTCCAAGCCCATCACCATCGAGGCCATCAAGGGCCTCACGGTCCAGAAGGACCTGGTCGTGGACATGGAGCCGTTCTTCCAGGCGTACCGCGACGTGATGCCCTTCCTCATCACGAAGGGCAACGAGCCGACGCGCGAGCGGCTCCAGTCGCCCGAGGACCGCGAGCGCTTCGACGACACCACCAAGTGCATCCTGTGCGCCGCGTGCACGTCGTCCTGCCCGGTCTTCTGGAACGACGGCCAGTACTTCGGCCCGGCCGCGATCGTGAACGCGCACCGCTTCATCTTCGACAGCCGTGACGAGGCGGGCGAGCAGCGCCTGGAGATCCTGAACGACAAGGACGGCGTGTGGCGTTGCCGCACGACGTTCAACTGCACCGACGCGTGCCCCCGTGGCATCGAGGTCACCAAGGCCATCCAGGAAGTCAAGCGCGCCCTGATCACGCGCCGCTTCTGATTCCCGTACGGCTCCGACGAGGGCCCCGCACCCGGAAGTTCGCTTCCCGGTGCGGGGCCCTCGCCGTTCGCCGAATCCGGGGATCGCCGTCGGCGGCCCCACTCGTCCAGCGGGGAGACCGGGTGCTCGAAGAACTTGAGCACGGGCCCAGCGAGCCCGGCCGACACGTGGCCGATTAGGCTCTTGCCGTGCCAGCAGAGAACGCGCCTGAAGAGACCGCCCCCGCCGCGTCCGGGCCGGCCGGGGACGAGGGGCCGGAGGTCCGGCCCGCCAAGGGCGAGCAGACCCGCACGCTCATCCTGGAGACCGCGATGCGGCTGTTCCAGGAGCGGGGGTACGACAAGACCACGATGCGGGCCATCGCCCAGGAGGCCGGGGTCTCGGTCGGCAACGCGTACTACTACTTCGCCGGCAAGGAGCACCTCATCCAGGGCTTCTACGACCGGATCGCGGCCGAGCACCAGGCGGCGGTCAGGGAGGTCCTGGACACCGAGACCGATCTGGAGGCCCGGCTCGCCGGGGTGCTGCGGGTGTGGCTCGACATCGCCTCGCCGTACCACGAGTTCGCGGCGCAATTCTTCAAGAACGCGGCGGATCCGGACAGTCCGCTCAGCCCGTTCTCCTCGGAGTCCGAGCACGCCCGGCAGGAGGCGATCTCGGTGCACCGGGAGGTCCTGGCCGGCACGAGGACCAAGGTGCCGGCCGAACTCGTCGACGTCCTGCCGGAGTTGATGTGGCTCTCCCAGATGGGGCTCGTCCTGTACTGGGTGTTCGACCGGTCCCCCGGCCGCGAGCGGAGCTACCGCCTCGCGGCGCGGGGCGCCAAGCTGACCACGCGGGGCGTGGCGCTGGCCCGGTTCCGGGTGCTGCGGCCGCTCGTCCACGAGGTGCACGAGCTGTTCACCGACTTCCTGCCCGGCATGTCGCAGGCGGCCGCCTCCCGCAGGAGCGGGCGCGAGAAGCGGTAGAGCGCCGGCTCACAGCCCCAGCGCCGCCCTCACCTCCCCCGCGACCGCCACGATGTCCCCCTTCGGTTCCACCCCGTACGCCGGGTGCGTCCGCACCCACGTGTCCTCCAGGGCGTACCAGTCGACCGGCGCCGGGGGGCGGCCCGTGTCCAGGGACGCGGTCAGGGTGTCGAAGTAGGTGCGCCAGCGCAGCGTGTACAGGCCGCCCACCAGGCCGGACCACTCGCGGTTGGCGTAGTCGCGCAGCCCCCCGCCGTCGGCCGCGGCCCGCGGGCCCCACACCGTGAGCAGCGACACCGCGTCGTGGGCGAGCCGGTCCTTCTCGGCGGCGGTCGTCCCCCACGACCGCGCGTCCGCGATCCAGCGGCCGAGCAGATGGCCCCGGTCGGTCGCCACCACCCGTTCGAGCAGCGCCAGGCAGCGCAGCCACGCGCCGGTGAGCTCGGCGAAGCCCGCCCTGTCCTTCGCCTCGTACGCGCCACGGATCCGCGGGAGCAGCGCCCGGGACCGGTTGGAGAGGGTCTGGCGGGTCACGTCCATGAGGTCGTAGCGGTACGCCGTGCTGGTGCGCAGGGCGGGTGCCACCGCCAGCAGGGCTGGCAGCGCCCGGTCGAACTCGTCTGAGTCGTACCGGAGTTGGGGCGGGGACCAGGAGGCCGCCGAGGTGGTGGTGAGGCTCGGGCGGGCGCCGAACAGGCCGTCCGCCCCCTCGCTCCAGGAGTCGGCCCGGGTGGTGCCGTACGCGGTGCGGCGCAGCACGTCCCACGCCTCCACCGCATGGGCGTCGGCGGCGCCGTACCGGTAGGCCGGCCATGCCGCGAACCAGTTCTCCAGGTCGACGGGGCCGTCCGTCCAGGCCAGGTCGGAGAAGAGGGCGAAGGCGGCGGGGTTGTTGTCCGCGCCCTCCGGCATCAGCGCGATGCCGTCGAGGGCGCTGTCCGGCTTGGTGCGCCAACTCTCGTACAGCAAGGCCCAGTCGGGGGTGTTGGCGCCCATCGCGGTGTGGCCGCCGAAGTTCCAGATGGAGCCGAACGCGTAGGGCGCGCCCTCCCAGGACTGCTCGCGGTCGGTGACGGAGGGGAAGCGGTCGGAGAGGCCGTCGACGATGAACAGCTTCGTCTTGTCGACCGCTTCGATGATCTCGCGGTGCGGGTTCTCCTGCCAGCCGAGCAGGTTCCAGATCGCCCCGGGGTGCGCCGTGCGCAGCGCGTGCTCGACGGCCCGGGCGGCCGCCCCGATCGGGACGTCGCCGGGGGTGCCGCCCTCGTGCAGCAGGTCCATCTTGTACATGGAGGTGGCGCCGAGCAGGTCGTTCTGCACCCGGTAGAAGGTCGCGGCGATGCGGGCGAAGTGGTCGGAGCGCGGGTCCAGCCAGTCGGGCCGGGTGAAGCCCACCCAGGTGCCCTGGGGCACCACGTGTGCGCCCGGGTTGCGGGTGGCGAAGCCGGGCGGGACCGTGCCGAAGTAGCCGGGCAGCACCGGGGTCATGCCGAGTTCGCGCAGACGGCCGACGATCCGGACCGCCAACTCGGCGCGCTGGTCCAGCAGTTGCCGCGAGACGGGGCCGCCGAAGCCGGACATGTTCTGGAGCAGCCACCACGGCTGGTGGGAGGCGCCGGGGATCCAGGAGCGCAACTCGGCGTCGGCGTAGCCGTGTTCGAGGAAGGTGCGGTGGTAGACGGAGTCCGCGCCGAGGTAGACGAGCACCTCGTTGTAGCCGTGCAGGGCCAGGATGTCGAGCTCGCGTTCCCAGTACGACCAGTCGTGATAGGCACCGGTGTAGCCGTCGTTGGTGTCGTTGAACACGAAGCGGTGGGTGACGTTGGCGGTCCTCTCGACGGGATCCGCCACGGCCGGGAGCCGGCCGGGCAGCCGGGTCTGCTCGCCCGCCCAGGAGATGTGGGCGTGGCCGACCTGTCTCAAGTACGTGTGGAATCCGGTCAGTTGGACGGCCGGGGTAGTGCCCTCGACGGTGATCCGGCCGGACGTGCCGAAGACCCGGAAGCGGTCGCGGCCGGCCGCGCGCGGCACCGTGCGGAAGGTGACCTGGTCGCGGTGGGCGGGCAGCAGCCGGGCCAGCGCCCGCGCGGCGGGCCCCCGGGCGGCCACGGACCCGGCCTCGGTGGCGTACCCGGCCTCGGTGCCCGCCCCGAGGGCGAGGGCCGATCCGGCGAGTGAGCTCAGGAGCGTACGACGGGAAAGGCGCATCCCCCGACGGAAGCAGCGTGTCCGAGCGCGGTCAATGGAGCAGAACCGGTGACTCCTTGGACAAAAGCCCTTTGGGTGAACAGCCGCGTGCCAAACCCGTCACCCGGAAGCCGCCGTTCCCGGCCCGCCCGGCAGGGCCTCAGATCCAGCCCAGCTCCCACAGCCGCCACACGCCCGTGCCGTCCGACAGGTACTGCGAACCGCTGACGTCCTTGTTGCCGAGCACGTAGTTCTTGCCCTGCCACAGCGGGATCAGCGGGACGTCCTGCGCGACCTTCTCCTGGAGCGCCTTGAAGTCGTCGGCGGCCCGGCCGCGGTCGGTGAACTCCTGGGTGCGCTGGATGATCTCGTCGGCGCCCTTGTCGGAGTAGTTGTTGTGGAGGCTGTTGCCGGTGCCGACGAGCGGCTGGGCGAAGTTGTCGGGGTCGGGGAAGTCGGCGAGCCAGCCCGCGGTGTACGCGTCGTACTTGCCCTCCGCGTAGTTCTGCTGCATCTTCGGCCAGTCCGGCTCGGCGATCAGGTCGACCTGGAAGAGGCCGTCGCGCTCCAGCTGCTTCTTGAGCTGCTCGGCCTCCGCGCCGTTCGCGCCCAGCTTGCGGTAGGCCAGGTTGAAGCGGACCGGGAGCTGCTCGCCCTTGAGGAGCGCCCTCGCCTTGGTCGCGTCGGGCTTGGGATAGGCGTCGAAGAACGCGGTGCTGTGCCCGGTGAAGCCCTGGGGGATCACCGAGTAGAGCGGGTCGACGGTGCCGCTGTAGACGGCGGTGGCCAGCGCGGCCCGGTCGACCAGGGCGGCCGCGGCCTCGCGCACCTTGACCTTGGAGACGGGGCTCGGGGACTTCACGTTGAAGTTGAGCTCGCGGATGTCGTAGCCCGGCGAGGTGGTGATCCGCAGGTCGGGCCCCGGCGAGAGCTTGGCGAGGACCTCGGGCGGCATCTCGCGGTGGGTGACGTCGACCTGCTTGGCCTGCCAGGCGGCGTTGAGCTGGTCGGCCTCGGCGAAGTAGCGAACCGTGACGGGCAGCCCCGTCTTGGTGACCGCGCCCTTGTACCGGGGGTTGGCCTCCAGGTGGGCGCTGACCGGCCGCCCCGAGGCGTCCTTGTCGTACGCCTTCAGCACGTACGGCCCCGAGCCGACCACCGAGTTCTCCTTGCGGAGCGAGTCCGCCGGGTACTGGCTGCTGTCGACGATCGAGCCCGCGCCGGTGGCGAGCTTGGAGGGGAAGGTGGCGTCCTTGCTCTTCAGGTTGAAGGTGACCGTGTTCCCCTCGGCCCGCACCGAGCCGAGCATGGAGAACAGCGGGGCCGGGCCCAGCTTGTCGGCGATCTTCAGCATCCGGTCGAAGGAGAACTTCACGTCCTCGGCTGTCATCGTGCGCCCGCTGGAGAAGCTGAGGTCGTCGCGCAGCACGCACTGGTACGTCTGGAGCTTCTGCCCGACGAACGCGCAGCTCTTCGCGGCGTCCGGGACCGGGGTGGTGCTGCCCTGCCGGAAGGTGAGCAGCGACTGGTAGACGTTGTTGTAGATCGACCAGGATCCGGCGTCGTAGGCGCCCGCCGGGTCGAGCGAGGTGATCACGTCGGTGGTGCCGACGACGATGGGGTCCTTCTTGCCCTGGTCGGACGGCAGCAGCTGCCAGCCACCGACCCCCGCGACCACCACCGCCGCGCCTATGGCCACCATTCGCATACGGATCGACCGCATCGCCGTGCTCTCCTCGGAACGCCCCACCCCTGATCGGCGCGCGGAGTCAGCACGCTGCGCCTGTGATGACGCTCACCCAATCACACGACCTTCACATTGTGGAAGGGTCAACCTTCCTCTCACAGCTACTCGTTAGCCGAGCGTGACGGAGCTCTCCGTAGCCATGCGTTCACGTCGCGGTCGTCGCGGCGAACGGAACCCGGTCATTCCCACGGCCGTCCCCAGAGGACACCAGGTGATGGCGAGCTGCGAAGGACCCCCAGCAGGAGGCGGTGGCTCCCGGCCCGTCGAGCGCGGGCCCGCCGGTGTCCTTCCACAGGTTCTTCACGACTGGACCGAGCCCCGCTCGCAGGGCCCGGCCGGGCCGGTTCGATACTGGCAGTGAACGCCACGCCCACCCCGAAGGACTCCCCATGAAGCTCAGCCGCCGCGTCTCCTGGTTCCTGCTCGCGTTCGGAGCCTGGTCCTGGGTGGTCTGGGTGACCTTCGCGAAGAACCTGTGGGCCGACGCCAGCGGGCTCGCCTTCGACCACGGCCGGCCCACGGCGTACTTCTGGGTCCACCTGACGCTCGCGATCGTCTCGTTCATCCTGGGGACGGTCATCGGCGTCATCGGGCTCCGGGGGGTCCGCGCGAACAAGGAGGAGTCCGCTCTCCACGACGGTCGGGACAGCCGGGGCTGACTCGCTCCAGCCCCCGACGTCGCGTAGCCGTGCCGCGTCCTCGGGGCCGGTCCCGTGTTCAGCATCGCCTCCCGACACCTCCGGCCGGGTGGGAGCTCACGGCGGGTCATCCATACGATGATCGGATCGATGGCCGCAGCCTGTACGTTCTCGAACGTGTCTGCCGTGAACGTTTCGAAGAAGAGCGCACCGCATCCCCTCACCGCGCGCCCGCACGCGTCGAAGAGGGCCGCCGGGCTCGTCCTGTCCGTCGCCGTGGCCGCCGCCGCGGCGCTGCCCGCACTCGCCGCCGTCCCGGCCGCCGCGCTGCCGCGGGACGAGAAGCCGGCCGCCTCCGCCACGCCGGGTGCGCCGGGCAAGCCCGCCAACGACCCGCCGCCGAGCGACATGTCGAAGGTGGGCGGGGACCAGCTGGGCCAGGCCGGTACCCAGGCGCGGCTCGGCGCCGGGGCGCCCGTGCTGCCCAAGGACGTGACCGCCCGGTCCTGGATCGTCGCGGACGCCGAGAGCGGCCAGGTGCTCGCCTCGCACAACGCGCACTGGCGGCTGCCGCCCGCCTCCACCCTGAAGATGCTGTTCGCGGACACCGTGCTGCCGAAGTTCCCCCGGGACCAGCAGTACACGGTGACCCCGGCCGACCTGGCCGGGATGGGCCCGGGCAGCAGCATGGTGGGGGTCAAGCCGAACCTGCCGTACTCCGTGCACGACCTGTGGCTCGGGGTCTTCCTGCGCTCCGGCAACGACGCCGTGCACGTGCTGTCCTCGATGAACGGCGGCGTGCCCAAGACCGTCAAGGACATGCAGGACCACGCGGACGAGCTCCAGGCCCTGGACACCCGGGTGGTCTCGCCCGACGGCTACGACATGCCGGGCCAGGTCTCCAGCGCGTACGACCTGACGCTGTTCGCGCGCTCGGGGCTCCAGAACAAGGACTTCCGCGAGTACTGCTCGACGGCCACCGCGAAGTTCCCCGGCGCCGAGGGCAAGGACAAGAAGCGCGAGACCCTGGAGATCCAGAACACCAACCGGCTGCTCACCGGCGACTTCGGGCTGAGCCCCTACAAGGGCATCGCGGGCGTCAAGAACGGCAACACCACCAACGCGGGCGCCACCTTCACCGGGGTCGCCGAGCGGAACGGCAAGGTGCTGCTCGTCACCGTCATGCACCCCGAGTCGGCGGAGAGCCAGGCCGTCTACAAGGAGGCGGCCCGGCTGCTCGACTGGGGGTTCGCGGCGAACGGCAAGGTCACCCCGGTCGGTGAGCTCGTGCCTCCGAAGTCGGCGACGACCGGCACCGGCCCGGGCAGCACCCAGGGCGGCACGAAGAACCGCCGCGGGCAGGAGGCGGCCGCCGCCCAGGGCGAGAGCGGCGGGGCGGGCGTGGCACTCGCCATCGCGGGCGGCGCGCTGGTCCTCGTCGCGGGCGCGGTCTTCCTGATCAACCGTCGCTGGCCGCTTCGGAAGCGGTGAGCTCCGGGTCGTCCTCCTTGGCCGGGGTGGCCGTCCACGCCGCGCAGAACAGGAGCAGCTTCGCCGTGAAGTTGATCCAGAGCAGCAGCGCGATGGGCACCCCGAAGGCCCCGTACATGCTCTTGGCGGCCACGCCCTTCATGTAGCCGCCGAGCAGCATCTTCAGGAGCTCGAAGCCGACGGCGCCGACCAGCGCGGCCACCATCAGACGGTGGCGCGGCGGGCTCACCCCGGGCAGCAGGGTCAGGACGTACAGCAGCAGCAGGAAGTCGGCGAGCACGGCGACCGCGATCGCGGCGATGCGCAGCAGCACCCCGCCCGCGCCGCCCTGGTCGATGCCGAGCCGGTCGGCGGTCCAGCCGATCGCGGTGGAGCCGATGGAGGACGCGGCCCAGGAGGCGAGCCCGGCGCCGCCGAGGCCGAGGAGCACGCCGCCGTCCTTGAGCTTGCGCAGGATCGGGTTCTCGCCCTCGTCGGCCTCCTCCATCTCCCACACCACGCGCAGACAGCCGCGCATCTGGGAGACCCAGCCGATGCCGGTGAAGAGCAGCAGCGCGCCCGCGACGACGCCGACGGTGCCCGCGTTGTCGATCAGCGCCTGGAGGTCGAGCTGGTCGGAGATGCCGGGGACCTGCTCGGCGATGGTCTGCTGGAGCTTGTGCACCTGCCCGGTGGAGAGCAGCGCGGCGGCGACGGCCGCGCCGACGGTGAGCAGCGGGAAGAGCGCGAGGAAGCTGATGAAGGTGATGGCGGCGGCCAGCCTGGACCAGGCGACCCGGTCGAGCCGCTCGTACGAACGCCAGGCGTGGGTCCGCATGAGCCGGGCGAGCCACGGCCCGACGACGGGGAGTTTCTTCAGCCAGTCCATGACGTACGACTACCCTTTCCCGCGCTGCTCTGTCCGTCCGCGGCCGGGCTCCCGGCGCCGAACACCAGCGTTCTCGTACCCCAGAATCGCAGGCAGGTGGCGAGTGCCATGCCGAGGACGGCGCCCGAGAGCGTGTCGGCGCGCGGCGAGGTGAAGCCGAGGCCGTAGTGCGAGACGGCGATGCAGAGCAGTTGCACGAGGGCGCCCGCGAGGTTCACGGCGAGGAACACCGCGTACCCGCGCCGCCCGGCCCGGCGCCCGCGATAGGTGCCGAAGGCGTTGCCGAGGTAGGCGACCGTACAACCGGCCACGAACGAAAGGGACTTGGCGGCGATGGGGTCCCAGCCGAGCCCGGACCGCAGCCACACGAACAGCCCGAGGTCGGCGGCGTAGGCGCAGATCCCGGCCAGCGCGAACCCGACCACCTCGGACCTGGCGACGCTCACAGGCCGATCACCGCGAGCGCGTACATCGCGACCCAGACCAGACCGATCACCGCCAGCGCACGGTCGTGCAGGACGACGTCCTCGGGCGCCCCCGCGCTCCCCCGGTCGGCGAAGACGGCGTAGCGCAGGATCGCCCCGATGAACGGGACCATCGACAACTGCCGCCAGGGCAGCAGCGATCCGCCCGTGACGCCGCCGCCCTCCAGCGCCCACATGCAGTAGGCGAGGACCGCGACCCCGGCGGCGAGCTGCCACACGAAGCGCAGATAGCCGGTGGTGTACACGTCCAGGAGCGAGCGGGTGGCGGCGCCCTGCCCCTCCATCCGCAGGGCCTCGGAGTAGCGCTTGGCGGAGACCATGAACAGCGCGCCGAACCCGGCGGTGATCAGGAACCAGCGGGACAGCGGGATGCCGAGCGCGACCCCGCCGGTCATCGCCCGCATGAGGAACCCGGTGGTGACGACGACCAGGTCGACGACCAGGACGTGCTTGAGCTTGACGCAGTAGGCCAGTTGCATCACGACGTACGCGGTCAGCAGGGTGGCCGTCATCGCGTTGCAGGTCAGCGCGGCGGCCAGCGGCGCGAGCACCGCGAGGACGCCGCCGGTCGCGTAGGCGAGGCCCGCCGGGACCCGTCCGGCGGCGACCGGCCGGTGGCGCTTGTCGGGGTGGGCGCGGTCGGCCTCGGCGTCGCGGGCGTCGTTCACGAGGTAGACGGCACTGGCCGCGGCCGTGAACAGGCAGAAGACCAGGGCGAGTTGGACGATGACATGGGGGCTGGTCAGCCTGCCAGCGGCGGCGGGCGCGGCCACCACGAGCACGTTCTTGATCCACTGGCGGGGCCGTGCGGTGCGCACCAGGGCGGCGGGCAGCGCGAACAGGCGCCGGGGGGTGGAGGCGGAGGCGGGCCCCGGCTCTTCGAGGAGTACCGCGCCGGGCTCGGTCATCGTCGCCCCCCTTCGATCGGTCCGCGCATCCAGGCCGCGCCCGCCCGCGCGGTGACGCCGCCGAGCAGTGCGCCCGCCGCGACGTCGCTCGGGTAGTGCACGCCCGCGACCATGCGGGACACGCACACCGCGGCGGCCAGCGGCGGCACCAGACGCGCCCCGGCCGGGCGCAGCGCGCCGAACGCGACGGCGGCCGCTGCCGCGGAGCTGGCGTGCGAGCTGGGGAAGGAGTGCCGCCCGGCGGTACGCACCAGGGGCTCGGCCGCCGGAAGGTGCGGCCGGGGCCTGCGCACCACGCGCTTGACGCCCATGCTGGCCAGGTGGGCGGCGGCGACCAGCGCGGTGCCGCGCAGCCAGGCCGCGCGCCGGTCCCGGTCGGCGGCGGCCGCGGCGAGCCCGGCCCCGAGCCAGAGCGCGCCGTGCTCCCCGGCCCAGGACAGCACGCGGGTGGCCGCGGCCACCCGGGGATCGGTGCCGCAGTCGCGCAGTGCGGCCAGCAGCCGCCGCTCGGCGTCGGTGCACGACGACTTCCGCATCTGTCACCCCTCATCCGTGACGTCGGCCCGCCAACTGGCCGTAGGCCACCGGCGACTCTCCTGCGCCAGCGCACCCGAATCGGGGACAAACCGGACTGACACCCAGGTAATCACCCATTTCGCTGAGTGGTTTATCGGGGCGGCTCGCTCGGCGGGCGAGCGGGACCAAGGGCGGCGGCGCGAGGGGTGAGGGCCGCGGAGCCGGGGTGGGTGATGGAGACCGCGAGGCAGGGAGAGGCGAAGACAAACCGGACTATTGACGCGCTACGGTCGCCTTCATGGCTGCCGACACGTCACCCGACATCACGCTCGCTCCCCCGGGCCCGCCGACGTCCGTGAGCGGCTGGGGCCGCACCGCCCCCACTACGGCACGGGTCCTGCGCCCCCGTAGCTACGAGGAGGCGGCCGCCGCCGTACGGGCGTGCGGCGAGCGCGGCACGATCGCGCGCGGACTCGGCCGGGCCTACGGGGACGCCGCGCAGAACGCGGGCGGCACCGTCCTCGACCTGACCGACCTCGACCGCGTCCGCGGCGTGGACGCCGACGCGGGCGTGGTCGTCTGCGACGCGGGCGTGAGCCTGCACCGCCTGATGGAAGTCCTGCTGCCGCTCGGCTGGTTCGTGCCCGTGACGCCCGGCACGCGGTACGTGACGGTCGGCGGGGCGATCGGCGCCGACATCCACGGCAAGAACCACCACGTCTCGGGCTCCTTCGCCCGCCATGTGCGGGAGCTGGAACTGCTCACCGCGGACGGCACCGTACGCACCGTCACCCCGGGCAGCGAGCTCTTCGACGCGACGGCGGGCGGGATGGGCCTGACGGGTGTCGTCCTGCGGGCCACCGTCCAACTCCTGCCCGTGCACACCTCGTTGATGACCGTGGACACCGAACGGGCCGCCGATCTGGACGACCTGATGGCCCGGCTGGAATCGGGTGACCACCGCTACCGGTACTCGGTGGCGTGGATCGACCTCCTCGCGCGGGGCGCCGGGACGGGGCGGTCCGTGCTGACCCGCGGGGACCACGCGCCGCTCGACATGCTGCCGCCCCGCGCCCGCCGCAGCCCGCTCGCCTTCCGGCCCCGCAGGCTTCCGGCCGCCCCCGCCTTCCTGCCCGAGGGACTGCTCGGCCGCGCCTCCGTCTCGGCGTTCAACGAACTCTGGTACCGCAGGGCGCCGAAGCACCGCACGGGCCAGCTCCAGCGCATCTCCACGTTCTTCCACCCCCTCGACGGGGTGCCGCACTGGAACCGGGTCTACGGCCGGGGCGGCTTCGTGCAGTACCAGTTCGTCGTCGGGTACGGGCAGGAGGACACCCTGCGGGCCGTCGTGCGCCGCATCTCGCGGCACCGCTGCCCCTCCTTCCTCGCCGTCCTCAAGCGCTTCGGCGAGGCCGACCCCGGCTGGCTGTCCTTCCCGCTCCCCGGCTGGACGCTGGCCCTCGACATCCCCGCCAACCTGCCCGGGCTCGGCGCCCTCCTCGACGAGCTGGACGAGCAGGTGGCGGACGCGGGCGGCCGGGTCTATCTGGCGAAGGACGCGCGCATGCGGCCCGAACTGGTGGAGCGCATGTACCCGATGCTGCCCCAATTCCGCTCCCTGCGCGCTGAGTTGGACCCGTCCGGCGTCTTCCGCTCCGACATGAGCCGCCGCCTCGGCCTCTGACCTCCGCCCGGCCACTCCCGTACACCCTCAACCCACGGAGCCCTGATGAAGGACGCATTCGGCACCCCGCAGTCCCTGCTCGTGCTCGGCGGCACGTCCGAGATCGGCCTCGCCACCGCCCGGCGCCTGGTGGCCCGCCGCACCCGTACGGTCTGGCTCGCGGGCCGGCCGTCACCCGCCCTCGAAGCGGCCGCGTCCGGCCTGCGCGAGCTGGGCGCGGACGTCCACACGCTCGCCTTCGACGCGCTCGACGCGGCCGCGCACGAGGACGCGCTCGGCAAGGTGTTCGCCGAGGGCGACATCGACATGGTGCTGCTGGCGTTCGGGGTGCTCGGCGACCAGACCCGCGACGAGGGCGAGCCGCTCGCCGCGGTGCGGGTCGCCCAGACCAACTACACCGGCGCGGTCTCGGCGGGCCTCATCTGCGCGAAGGCCCTCCAGCGGCAGGGCCACGGCTCGCTGGTCGTGCTGTCCTCGGTGGCCGGCGAACGCGCCCGCCGCGCCAACTTCATCTACGGGTCGAGCAAGGCGGGCCTCGACGCGTTCGCCCAGGGCCTGGGCGACGCGCTGCACGGGTCGGGGGTGCACGTCATGGTCGTACGCCCCGGCTTCGTCCGTACGAGGATGACGGCCGGTCTCGCCGAGGCGCCCCTCGCCACGACCCCCGAGGCGGTGGCCCTCGCCATCGAGACGGGGCTGCGGCGGCGGGCCGAACTGGTGTGGGTGCCGGGGGCGTTGCGGGTGGTGATGTCAGCACTACGACACGCCCCACGGGGGGTGTTCCGCCGCCTCCCGGTCTAGCCGCCCCCGGGACTCCACCCCAGACCCCGTTCGCGCCTAAAGGGCGCTCGTCCTCAATCGCCGGACGGGCTAAAGATGCCCATGCCGACCAGCACCAGTACCGCCAGGGGCGCGGGGAACTGCGCGAGAAGCAAGCACGGCCCGCAGACCGAAGGGGGTTTCAGGGGCGCGAGGAACTGCGCGAGAAGCGAGCACGATCCGCAGACCGAAGGGGGTTTCAGGGGCGCGAGGAACTGCGCGAATGGCCGACGGCGGCCCGCAGCCGAAAGGGGGCCGGGGGCGCAGCCCCCGAGGGGACGGGCTAGCGGAGGGAGGGGTGGTCCAGGGTGGTGGCCTGGGCGGGAACCCCCCGCGCCCCCATCCCGAACGGGTAGTCGTGGAGCTTGCGCCACACCCCGTCCACCCCCTGCTCGTACAGCGCGAACCCCCCACACGTCCAGGACGCAGAGAACCCGGCGAGCGCCTCGTACGCCACGTCCATCGCCTCCTCGGAGATGCCGTGGGCCACCGTCACATGGGGGTGGTAGGGGAACTGGAGCTCGCGCACCAGCGGCCCCGCCTCGTCCCGTACCCGCTGCTGGAGCCACGCGCAGTCGGCCGCGCCCTCCACCACGTTGACGAACACGACCGGGGACAGCGGACGGAACGTCCCCGTGCCCGCGAGCCGCATCCCGAACGGGCGGCCCGCCGCCGCGACCGAGGCGAGGTGCGCCTCGATCGCCGGCAGGCACTCCGCCTCGACCTCGTGCGGCGGCAGGAGGGTGACGTGCGTGGGGATGCCGTGCGCGGCGGGATCCCCGAAGCCCGCGCGCCGCTCCTGGAGCAGGCTGCCGTACGGCTCCGGGACCGCGATCGAAACGCCGAGCGTTACGGTCCCCACGTCGTTCTCCTCCATGCTGTCGGTTGTGCTCTCGTTGGTGCGGTGCTGTGCAGTGTGACGGGCTTGCCCGCGTCTGACCAGAGACCGGGGGGCCGGCTCCGTCCGGACGTCCGGATCAGTGCTTGGCGGGCAGCAGGCCGACCTTGTCGTACGCCGTCGCCAGCGTCTCGGCGGCGACCGCGCGGGCCTTCTCCGCGCCCTTGGCGAGCAGCGAGTCCAGCGTCTCGGGATCGTCCAGGTACTGCTGCGTACGGGTCCGGAACGGCGTCACGAACTCGACCATCACCTCGGCGAGGTCGGTCTTGAGCGCGCCGTACATCTTGCCCTCGTACTCGGCCTCCAGGGCGGCGACCGTCTTGCCGGTGAGGGTGGAGTAGATGGACAGCAGGTTGGAGACGCCGGGCTTGTTCTCGGTGTCGTACCTGATCACCGTGTCGGTGTCGGTGACCGCGCTCTTGACCTTCTTGGCCGTGGTCTTCGGGTCGTCGAGGAGGTTGATGAGGCCCTTCGGCGTCGACGCCGACTTGCTCATCTTGATCGACGGGTCCTGAAGGTCGTAGATCTTCGCCGTCTCCTTGAGGATGTACGGCGCCGGGACGGTGAACGTCTCGCCGAACCGCCCGTTGAAGCGCTCGGCGAGGTCACGGGTGAGCTCGATGTGCTGGCGCTGGTCCTCGCCGACCGGGACCTCGTTCGCCTGGTAGAGCAGGATGTCGGCGACCTGGAGGATCGGGTACGTGAACAGGCCCACCGTCGCGTTCTGGGCCCCCTGCTTGGCGGACTTGTCCTTGAACTGCGTCATCCGGCTGGCCTCGCCGAAACCGGCCAGGCAGTTCATGATCCAGGCGAGCTGGGCGTGCTCGGGGACGTGGCTCTGGACGAACAGCGTGCAGCGCTCGGGGTCGAGACCGGCGGCGAGCAGCTGGGCCGCGGCGAGCCGGGTGTTGGCGCGCAGCTCGGCCGGGTCCTGCGGGACGGTGATCGCGTGGAGGTCGACGACCATGTAGAACGCGTCGTGGGACTCCTGCAGCGCCACCCACTGGCGGACCGCGCCGAGGTAGTTGCCGAGGTGGAACGAGCCCGCGGTGGGCTGGATTCCGGAGAGCACACGCGGGCGCTGCTGCAAGCCATTCCCCTGGGGGTGGAGGTGGGCGACGGGTGGGCGAGTCGAGGCCATGCTCAGCATTCTCTCAGGTGCGTGCGGTCTGTCGGAAACCCCGCCATTGTGACCGGCCCCACAGGGCCACCCCCTGGGGCTCCGCCCCCGGTCCCCCGCTCCTCAAACGCCGGAGGGGCTCATGGGCGGCCGGTCTTCGTCTGCGGCCCGCCGCCGGCTTCTCGCGCAGTTCCCCGCGCCCCTTGAACCCCCTTCGATCTGCGGACCGTGCCCGCTTGCAACCCCCTTCGATCCGCGGACCGTGCTCGCTTCTCGCGCAGTTCCCCGCGCCCCTGGCGGTACTGGTGCGGGCCCGTGCTGGCACCTTCAGCCCGTCATGGGGGTCCCCCCTGGCCCTTAAGGCCTTGGGGGAGATTGAGGACGAGCGCCGTTCAGGCGCGAACGGGGTCTGGGGGCGGAGCCCCCAGGGGCTAGGCGAGGGGGAGGCCCGGGGCCGGGTGGGCGGACAGGAGGTCGGCCACCTCCGCGCGGATCACCGACAGCGCACCCTCGTCACCGGCCCGAGCCGCCTCCACCCCCCGGTCGAGCCACGCCGCCACCACCGGCATGTGCTCGACCCCGAGCCCCCGGGACGTCAGGGACGGCGTGCCGATGCGGATGCCGGACGGGTCGAAGGGCTTGCGGGGGTCGTACGGCACGGTGTTGTAGTTGACCACCAGGCCCGCCCGGTCGAGCGCCTTCGCGGCGATCTTGCCGGGGACGTCCTTGGGCGTGAGGTCCATCAGGATCAGGTGGTTGTCGGTACCGCCCGACACGAGGTCGAAGCCCCGGGCGAGCAGCGCCTCGGCCAGCGCCTTGGCGTTGGCCACCACCTGGTGGGCGTACGCGCAGAAGGCGGGCTGCGCCGCCTCGTGCAGGGCGACGGCGATCGCCGCGGTGGTCTGGTTGTGCGGGCCCCCCTGGAGACCGGGGAAGACCGCCTTGTCGATGGCCTTCGCGTGCTCCTCGCGGGACATCAGCATCGCGCCCCGCGGACCCCGGAGGGTCTTGTGGGTGGTCGTGGAGATGACGTCCGCGTACGGGGCCGGGGACGGGTGCGCGCCGCCCGCGATCAGGCCCGCGATGTGCGCGACGTCCGCGACGAGCACCGCGCCCGCCTCCCGCGCGATCTCCGCGAACGCGGCGAAGTCGATCGTGCGGGGCAGCGCCGTGCCCCCGCAGAAGATCAGCTTGGGGCGCTCCTTCAGGGCGAGGTCGCGCACCTCGTCGAAGTCGATCAGACCGGTGTCCGCGCGCACCCCGTACTGCACGCCCCGGAACCACTTGCCGGTGGCCGAGACGCCCCAGCCGTGCGTGAGGTGGCCGCCCATGGGCAGGGCCATGCCCATCACGGTGTCGCCGGGCTCGGCGAAGGCGAGGTAGACGGCGAGGTTGGCGGGCGAGCCCGAGTACGGCTGGACGTTGGCGTGCTCGACGCCGAACAGGGCCTTGGCCCGGTCGACGGCCAGCCTCTCGACCTTGTCGATGTTCTGCTGGCCCTCGTAGTAGCGGCGGCCCGCGTAGCCCTCGCTGTACTTGTTCTGCAGCACCGTCCCCGACGCTTCGAGGACCGCCGTCGAGACGTAGTTCTCGCTGGGGATCAGGCGCAGGGTGTCCGACTGGAGGCGTTCCTCGGCGGCGACGAGCGCGGCCAGCTCCGGGTCGGTGGCGAGCAGGGCGGGGTGCGAAAGGGGAAGGCTCATGGCGTCCTCCGGGGTCCGTTGACAGGTTCCCGGGGTGCCCAGGCGGGCGGCACCTCGTGCGGCAGGCCGCGCACGGCTCCCCCGGGGTCGGTTCCCCGCTCGCCAGTCGCCGTGCGTACCGAACACCCTACCGGCCACGTCCCACGGCAAGGTTTCTTCGTCCAGTATCCGAGCGACGATAGAAAAGGGCACCACTGACGCCCCATGCCGCATGACGATCGGAGAACCCGTGTCGACCCACGCAGCGACCGAAGACGCCATCCGTTCCGCCGAGGCACACAGTGCGCACAACTACCATCCCCTGCCCGTCGTGGTCGCCTCCGCCGAGGGCGCCTGGATGACGGACGTCGAGGGCCGCCGCTATCTCGACATGCTGGCCGGCTACTCGGCGCTCAACTTCGGCCACGGCAACCGCCGTCTCATCGACGCGGCGAAGGCCCAGCTGGAGCGGGTGACGCTGACGTCGAGGGCGTTCCACCACGACCGCTTCGCCCAGTTCTGTACGGAGCTCGCGGAGTTGTGCGGCATGGACATGGTGCTGCCCATGAACACCGGGGCGGAGGCGGTGGAGACCGCCGTCAAGACCGCCCGCAAGTGGGGGTACCGGGTCAAGGGCGTGCCGGACGGGACGGCGAAGATCGTGGTGGCCCGGGACAACTTCCACGGCCGTACGACCACGATCGTCAGCTTCTCCACCGACCCGGAGGCCCGCGCGGACTACGGGCCGTACACCCCGGGCTTCGAGATCGTCCCGTACGGCGACCTCACCGCGATGCGCGCCGCGGTCACCGACAACACCGTGGCCGTGCTGCTCGAACCCATCCAGGGCGAGGCGGGCGTGCTGGTCCCGCCAGCCGGATACCTCGCGGGCGTACGGGAGTTGACGCGCGAGCGGAACGTGCTGTTCATGGCCGACGAGATCCAGTCCGGGTTCGGCCGCACCGGGAAGACCTTCGCGTGCGAGCACGAGGGCGTCGTGCCGGACGTGTACATCCTGGGCAAGGCGCTGGGCGGCGGCGTGGTGCCGGTGTCGGCGGTGGCCGCGTCCGCCGAGGTGCTCGGCGTGTTCCGGCCGGGCGAGCACGGTTCGACCTTCGGCGGTAACCCGCTGGCCTGCGCGGTCGCCCTGGAGGTCATCGCGATGCTGCGCACCGGCGAGTACCAGCAGCGCGCCACCGAGCTGGGCGACCACCTGCACCACGAGCTGGGCCTGCTGACGGGCGCGGGCGCCGTCGAGGCGGTGCGCGGGCGCGGGCTGTGGGCGGGCGTCGACATCGACCCGTCGTACGGGACGGGGCGGCAGATCTCGGAGAAGCTCATGGACCGCGGGGTCCTGGTGAAGGACACCCACGGCTCGACGATCCGCATCGCCCCGCCGCTGGTGATCAGCAAGGAGGATCTGGACTGGGGCCTCGACCAGCTGCGCGCGGTGCTCGCGGAGCGGTGAGGTGCCTCAACCCGGCGGAACCGTGGGGCAGTCGGTGTCCGAGCAGAAGACGCTGAGGGCGGTCTTCAGGGTCTGCTCCTGCTCCGGCCAGGCGGTGGCCGGGGCGGCGGAGAGGACGGCGTAGTGCCGGCCGCCGGGCGTCAGGAAGGCGTAGTCCACCACCTGGCGCCGGTGGCCGAGCTGCTGGTTGTCGTACGCGTAGACGAGCCGCGCGGCCCGGGTGGCGACGCCGGGTACGCTCGCGTCGTTGTCGAGGCTGATCTGCTGGTAGCCGGGGTTGTTCGCCAGCTCGCCCGAGGTCTGCCTCAGCGCGTCGTAGGGGCTCAGGCCGGCCTCGGCGACCGGGTACACCTGGATCAGCCGACTGTGGTCCGCCGAGTTGTAGAAGACGCCCTTGGCGCCCTGGTCCTCACGGGTCCAGCCCTGCGGCACGTAGAGCCTGAACCCCCGTGGGTCCTGGGAGAGTTGGAATCCGGCGGGCACGGTTGCGCCCGGCGAGGCGGGGGCGGAGGCAGGGGCGGACGGGATCGGCTTGCCGTCGCCGGTCCGCTCCGGGGTGTCGGAGGGCGAACCGGACGCGGACGGGCTCGCGACGGCCTTAGGGTGGTCCGGCCCGCCGCCGGCCAGCCACCAGCCGCCGCCCGCCCCGGCCGCGGCGACGACGACCATCGCGACGACGACGGCGAGGGGCACCCGCCGGGCCGGACGCGGCTCGGGGTCCACCGCGGGCTGCTGGTGCGGCCCGGGCGTCACATACGTGTGTCCCGGCCCGGGCCCGGGGACGGGGGGCGGGGCCTGCGGGACCGGTGGGGGTACGGGCCGGGCCGGGGCGGCGTCGCGCACCGTCTCCCACTTCTGGGTGGCCGCGTTCCAGCGGACCTCGTCCTTGCCGCCGCTCACCACGGGCTCACATCCCGGTCAGTTCGCGGACCCGCTGGACCAGCGCCTCACCCGAGGCCAGCAGGCCGGTCAGGGCGGTGGCGCCGGTGAGGACCTCGCCGAGGCGGGCGAGGCGGCCCGGGGTGGCCCGGCCGCCGGTGCGGATCTCGTCCTCGGTGTCGGCGAGCTCGCCGTCCAGGGCGCGGGTCCGGTCGTTGGCCGCCAGCTGGGCGAGGCCCGCCCTGAACTGGACGATGGCGTCGAGAAGTTGGCGGTGTGCCTCGTCGTCGGCGCCGCCCGCGCGATAGCTGCTGGACACCTTGTTGTGGTCGCCGACCGAGACGGACCCGGTCACTCCGCTGATGTGCACGGCCCGCTGCGTGCTGTCGTCACCCGGCATGGTCATCTCAACCCTCGTTCCTGACGGTGTTGTGGTCGCCGACGCTGATCGCCCCTCGGGAATTCTCGATCATGACGCCGCCCTGGGCCACGTTGACGATCTTCTGCTCGAACTGCCCGGTGTCGTACCCGGCTTCGTACAGCGCGCTGCGCACGCCGCTGGTCACCCGGTCCTCGATGGACTTCACGTAGCGCTGGTAGTCCATCGCCTGGAAGAGGGAGGTGTCGGGCGCGGCGGCCAGTTCGCGCACCGAGCGGGCCGGGCCGTCGGGCAGTGCCCGGCCGTAGCCGCCGGTGAGGCGGTGCCAGGTGGAGCCGATCGCGCGGCCGAGGACGAGCAGGGAGCCGAAGGCGGTCGCCGGGGTGCGCGCCAGCGCCCAGGCCGCCTTGCCCAGCGGGTTGCGGCAGGCGAAGTCGTGGGCGGTCCGGTCGGCGCGCAGGAAGTCCTCCCGCAGCGGGGCCAGGACGTGCGGCGCGATCTCCAGGACCAGCATGCCGCCCTGGGTGTGGACGCGTACGAACACGGTGGTGACGAGGTGCTCCTCCCAGCCGCCGACCCGGATGCGCAGGAAGTGCCGGCGCGCCTCGCCGCCCTCCTCCAGGGCGGCGGCGCGGTGCTGCTCGAAGTCGCCGTCGCGGTAGGGGGCGTGGATGCGCGCGGGCAGCCCTTCGACGGGCAGGAAGACGTACTCGGTCACTTCGAGCTGGCGCAGCCGGTCGCGTACGGCAAGGGCCTCGGCGGCCACCGTCGGCGCGGGGATGCGGAGCTGGGTGACGAGGGGTTCGACGATGCGCAGGATCTCGGCGTTGCCGACCCGGGCCGGCGGCCGGTCGCCCAGCGACTTGCGGGGGCGCAGCTGGATGGAGACCGACCAGGGGTCGAAGGGGTTGCCCGCGCCGCGGAAGGGGGCGTCGGCGCGGTAGACCGCGAGCGGCGCGTGCTGCTCGACCCGGATCATGGCCGCCAGCCGCTGGAGCCGTCCGTTGTCGTTGTGCTGCGCGGGGTCGGCGGCGAAGTCCTGGAAGCCTGCCGGCGACAGCTCGCCCGCCATGATCCGGGTGAACTGGTGGCGTTGCAGGCCGACGCAGAGGGCGAGCACGGCGAAGCAGGCGAGGACGCCCCAGCCGAGCCCGGGGCTCATGCCCTGGCCCGCGAGGTCGAGCGCGCCCGCGCCGACCAACTGGGCGGGACCGGCCACGAACGGCGGGACGGTGTCGGAGCTCCGGGGGGAACGGACGAGGTCGCCCTCGCCGTAACTCCCGTAACCGCTCGACGAGTCGTGGTACGAGGAGCCGTAGCCGCCGAACAGGGACACCACCACCGTGACGACGAACGCCACGAGCAGCGTCCGCGCCCACCAGCGCAGGAAGAACGCGGGCAGGGCGCGGTACCACGGCGCGGGGCGGGCGGTGCCGCGCACCAGACGGGCGATTCCGAGCAGCAGGCAGGGGCCCGCGACCACGAGGAAGACGCCCTGGGTGACGACCACGCCGAGCACCCAGAGCACCACGAGCCCGAGCGACCAGGCGATCTCCAGGTTGCGGGCGCGCAGCGCGTGGGCGAGCACGCGGGCCGCGTCGAAGCCGAGCGAGGGCGCGACGACCCGCTCCTCGTGCACGTACAGCTCGTCGATGACGGCGTCGCGGTAGTCCTCGTCGAGATAGGTGCCCGCGGCCATCAGCCGGGTCGCCTCGCTGAGCGACGGGTGCACCGGCGGCAGCCCGCCGGGCGACTGAGCCGTCGCGTGCGCCTGAGGCGGCACCTGAGCCTGCGTCATGTACTGCTCCCCCGAATACGGCGGCGGCGCCGGGTGCCATCAACTCGTCAGGCCGGAAAAGGGTGTTCGATGGCGCCGCCAGGGTGGACATGCTAGCGGCGCACCGCTGTGCGCACCGCCTCGTTCACATCCTCCCCACGGGTACGTCCGGGGCACGCT
Source organism: Streptomyces sp. NPDC045846 (assembly GCF_056431605.1). Taxonomy (NCBI): domain Bacteria; kingdom Bacillati; phylum Actinomycetota; class Actinomycetes; order Kitasatosporales; family Streptomycetaceae; genus Streptomyces; species Streptomyces sp. NPDC045846. The sequence continues at coordinate 481,866 of NZ_JBWKKJ010000007.1, forward strand.
GGAGGAGCAGGGGGTCGCGAAGGGGGCGCACCGGGTGGGCGGGGGTGGGCCCTGGCGCCGGGTACGGGGCCCTGGCGCCGGGAGCGGGGCCCTCCGGGTGCGGGCGGCGGGCGAGGGTGTCCGGCGCGGCCCGCGTGGCCGCCGACCGCGGTGCGGGCCAACTCGGGCCATTGACAACCCAGTTGGTCTGGACCAATGATGCCGGTCATGCCGAGACCCCGCATCGCTCGCCGCCGTGCCCGTCGCGCCTCGCTCGCCGTCCTCGCCCCCGTGCTGCTGCTCCTCGGCCTGGCCGGGCCCGCGCGGGCCACCGGGGCGGGCGCGGCGGGCTGGCCCGAGCCGGTTCCCGTGGTGTCCCACGTCGACACGGCGGACCCGGTCGTCTTCATCACCCTCGACGACGGGTGGAACCACGACCCCGCCGCCCAGCGGATGCTCCTGGACCGCCAGGTCCCCGCCTCCCTGTTCCTGCTGCCCGGGGCCTACTCCTACGACCCCGGGTACTTCCGCACGCTGCTCGACCACGGGCCCTCCCGGGTCGAGAACCACACGGTGAACCACCCCGACCTCACGACGCTGCCCGAGGCGGGGCAGCGGTCCGAACTGTGCGGGGCGCGCGAACAGGCCCTCGCCCGGTTCGGCTCCGAGCCCCGGCTGGCGCGGCCGCCGTACGGGGCGTACGACGCCACCACGCGGACGGTGGCCCGGGCGTGCGGGGCGAAGGCGCTGGTGACGTGGACGTACGACTTCACGACGTGGGGCGGGGTGGTTCCGCCCACGCCCGTGCTGCGGGCGGGGGACATCGTGCTGGTGCACTTCAACGACACGGTGGCTGCCGATCTGGGGCGGGCGTTGGGGGCGGCGGACGCGGCGGGCCTGCGGCCGGCCCTGCTGAACTCCTACATCCCGGAGTGACGCCCCCCGCCGGGGGCTTCGCCCCCAGCCCCCCTGCCCGGGGCTCCGCCCCGAACCCCGATCGCGCCTGAACGGCGCTCGTCCTCAATCGCCGGACGGGCTGAGGATGCCCACGCAGACCAGCACGACCCGGCCAGGGGCGCGGGGAACGGCGCGAGAAGCACGCACGGTCCGCAGCAAACCACCCGGGGCTCCGCCCCGAACCCCAATCGCGCCTGAACGGCGCTCGTCCTCAAACGCCGGACGGGCTGAGGTTGCCCACGCTGGGCCGCACCACGCTGCTGAGGGACGCGGGGAACTGCGCGAGAAGCGGGCACAGTCCGCAGCCGAAAGAGGGCCTAGGGGCGCGGGGAACTGCGCGATCGGTCGCCCTCGGCTCGCAGCCGAACGATCCCCCGGCGGGTTTCGGGGAGGGGCGGGGTGGGGGGACCCCCGCTCAGCGGATCACGTGCGGGACGAACCTCGCGTACTCGTCCGTGACCAGCCCCGACGACTCCCGGATGCCCAGCCCCGCCGCCTCGTTCTCCACGACCCACGCCCCCAGCACCACCCGGTTCCCGTCGAAATCGGGCAGCGGCGCCAACTCCTGGTAGCAGCAAGCCTCTTCGGGCCGTACGAAGCCGGAGCCCGGGGGGTGGACGGTGACGCCCGCGCCCTCCCGGCCGAGCAGGGGCTTCGCCACGTACCCGCGGCCAAAGGCCAGGTCCCGGGGGCCGTCCAGGTACGCCGGGAGCAGGTTCGGGTGGCCGGGGTACAGCTCCCACAACACCGCGAGCAGCGCCTTGTTGGAGAGCAGCATCTTCCACGCCGGCTCGATCCAGCACGTCGTGCCGGTGCCGCCCCCGTTGTCGAGGGTGTCAAGGACCTGCGGCCCGAACGCGTCGGAGGCCAGCCACTCCCACGGATACAGCTTGAAGCAGGCCCGGATGAAGCGGAGCCGTTCGTCGACGAAGCGGCCGGTGATGTCGTCCCAGCCGATGGACTCGACGGACAGCGCCTCCGTGTCGAGACCGGCCTGCTCGGCCGTCTCGCGCAGATAGGCGACCGTCATGAGGTCCTCGCCGAGCTCGTCCCCGTCGGAGTGGGCGAAGTGCACGGGCCCGGGCGGGAGCAGCGGGGCCTGCCGCTTCCAGGCCGCGACGAGGCGCTCGTGCAGCGAGTTCCACTGGTCGGCGCCGGGGAACCGCTCCTCCATCCAGAACCACTGCGGGCTCGCCGCCTCCACGAGCGAGGTCGGGGTGTCGGCGTTGTACTCCAGCATCTTGGCGGGCCCGGCACCGTCGTACCGGAGGTCGAACCGGCCGTACAGGGAAGGGAGTTCGGCCCGGCGGCGCCAGGACTCGGCGACCAGGTCCGCGAGGCGGCCGTCCATGATGCCGAGGTCGGCGAAGCGCCCCTTCTCGACGATGTGCGCGGCCGCCGCCAGACACATGGCGTGCAGTTCCTCGACGGTCTCCTCCAGCGCCTCGACCTCGGGCAGTGTGAAGGAGTAGTAGGCGCTCTCGTCCCAGTACGGGCGCAGCGAGTCGTCGGGGTAGCGGGTCAGCGGGTAGATCAGGCCCTGCTCCTCGACGGTGCGCTGCCAGTCGGGGCGCGGTTGTATGCGATGGCGTTCCATGTCCCGGGTCCTGTCGTCCGTGTCCCTCGGCGGCTCTCGGCTCGCGCCCGTCCCTCAGCCGCCGCCGGATCCGCCGTGGCCGAATCCGCCGCGCGAGACGCCCGACTTGTCGAAGGAGCCGCCGGAGACCTTGCCGCCGCGGCTGGACCCGCCGTAGTAGTACTGGCCGCTGCCGCCGCTCTTGCACTCGTACTTCGGGAGCTCCTTGTAGGTGACCGGGTGCACGCAGCGCCGGTCCGGCTCGCTGCCGCACGCGGCGAGCGTCGCGGCGAGCACCCCCATCCCGCCGAGCACCACCGTCGTGGACCTGAACCTGCGCATCGGCCGACCTCCCCCGTTCTTCCGTCCGTGCCCCGAGGTGTACGGAACTTCGCTGTAGGACGCGTTCCGGCCACACACTAGTTCCCGGCCGTTCCCGGTCCACCCCCCGGCCTTCACCGGCCCGCCCTGCCTGCGACTACAGTCCCCCTGTGTTTGGGATGATCTGCGCGCTCGCGTCCGCGGTCTGCTTCGGTACGGCCACCGTCCTCCAGGCCGCCGCGACGCGCGCGGCCGAGCCGAGTCAGGGGGCCGGCGCCGGTTCCGGTGTGGACGCCGCGCTGCTGCTGCGCGCCGTGCGCCAGTGGCGCTACGTCGCGGGGCTCGCCCTGGACGGTCTCGGCTTCGTCTTTCAGATCCTCGCCCTGCGCTCGGTGCCGATCTACGCGGTCGGCGCGGCGCTCGCCGCCTCGCTCGCCGTGACGGCGGTGGTCGCGGCCCGCCTCCTGAAGGTCAGGCTGTCCGGTACGGAATGGGCGGCGGTCGGGGTGGTCTGCGCGGGTCTCGCCATGCTGGGCCTGTCGTCCGGTGCCGAGGGCACGGACCCGGGCCCCGCCTCCCTGCCCTGGTGGCTGCTCGGGGTGGCCGCCGCGGTGCTGGCCGCGGGCGTGGTCGGCGGGCGGCTGCCGGACCGGGCCCGGGCACTGGTCCTGGGGCTCGGCGCGGGCTGCGGATTCGGCGTGGTCGAGGTCGCGGTCCGCCTCATCGACGACCCCTTCGACCTGACGAATCCGGCGCTGTACGCCCTGCTGCTCGGCGGCGGCGCGGCGTTCCTGCTGCTGACGTCGGCGCTGTCGCGCGGCTCGGTCACCACGGCGACGGCGGGCATGGTCATCGGCGAGACCATCGGCCCGGCCCTGGTGGGCGTGGCCTGGCTGGGCGACCGGACCCGGGACGGGCTCGGCTGGCTGACCATCGCCGGCTTCGCGGTGGCGGTGGCGGGCGCGCTGGCCCTGGCCCGCTTCGGCGAGGCCCCGGAGGCGGAGCCGGAGCCCTCGCTCCAGGACGTACGGGAGCACTGAGGGCGGCGGGCGTCAGGGCAGCGCCCGGCACAGGGCGTCCAGCGCCCCCGTCCACGCCGAGTCCGGTGGCGTGCCGTATCCGACCACCAACGCGTCCCGGTCCGGGGCGTGTTCGGGGTGGCGGAAGCGCGAGAGCCCCTCCAGGGCCAGCCCCTGCCAGGTGGCGGCCTGGATGATGGAGCGCTCGGTGCCGGGCGGCAGCTCGACCACCGCGTGCAGCCCGGCCGCGATGCCGCTGACCCGCACGCCGGGCGCCCGCTCGGCGAGCGCGGCCACCAACTGGTCGCGGCGGCGCCGGTAGTGCAGCCGCATGCCGCGCACATGACGGTCGTACGCCCCGGACCTGATGAACTCGGCGAGGGTGAGCTGGTCGAAGGCGCCGCCCGCCCAGTAGCCGCCCTTGGCCTGCGCGACCTCCTCGACGAGGTGCTCGGGCAGCACCATCCACCCGATGCGCAGGCCCGGCGCCAGGGACTTGCTCGCGGTGCCGATGTAGACCACGTGCTCGGGGTCGAGGCCCTGGAGCGCGCCGACCGCCTTGCGGTCGTAGCGGAACTCGCCGTCGTAGTCGTCCTCCACGATCAGCCCGCCCGTGGTGCGCGCCCAGTCGACGGCGGCGGCCCGCCGGTCGGGCGGCAGCGGCACCCCGATCGGGAACTGGTGCGCGGCCGTCATGAGCACCGCCCCGACCCCCTTCATCGCCCCCAACTCCTCTGTGCGCGTGCCGAGTTCGTCGATCGGCAGGGCCGGGGTGCGCAGCCCCGCGTCGGTCAGCACCTTCCAGTGGAAGTCGAGGCCGTACGACTCGACGGCCATCTCCCGCACCCGGCGGGCCCGCAGCACCGCGGCCATCAGCATCAGGCCGTGCAGGAACCCGGAGCAGACCACGATGCGGTCCGGCGAGGCGTAGACGCCGCGCGCCCGGGCGAGGTAGTCCGCCAGGACCGTGCGCAGCTCGATCCGGCCGCGCGGGTCGCCGATGCCGAAGGCCTCGTGCGGGGCCTCGGTGAGGGCCCGGCGGGCGGCCTTGAGCCAGTCGGCGCGCGGGAAGGAGGCGAGGTCGGGCGAGCCCGCCATCAGGTTGTAGGCGGGCCTGCGGCGGGCCGGGAGGCGACGGGTGTGGCTGCGGTCCGGGCGGGCCACCGCGCGCTGGGCCACCCTGGTGCCGGAGCCCTGGCGCGCGGTGAGCCAGCCCTCGGCGACCAGCTCGGCGTAGGCGTCGGCGACGGTGTTGCGGGCGATCCCGAGGTCGGCGGCGAGCGAACGCGAGGACGGCAGCCGGGTGCCGGGCGCGAGCCGCCCGCCGCGCACGGCCTCGCGCAGCGCCTCCGTGAGGCCCGAGCGCAGGCCCGCGCCGCCCACGTCGATGTGCAGATCGACACCGAGAGTTTCCGGAGAAGTGGCCCAGGATTTCACCATGGGAATGGACCATACTCGTGTGCCACACGCCCCGTACCTTCGTTCCATGACCACGAACGAGAACACGACGTACGCGCCCGAGCACGCCCCCCGCCTCGCGTGGGCCAAGGCCGCGCCCGAGGTCTACAAGGCCATGATCAAGCTGTCCGCCGCGGCCGAGCAGGGTCTTGACCCGGTGATCGCCGAGCTGGTCAAGATCCGCGCCTCGCAGCTCAACCACTGCGCCATCTGCCTGGACATGCACACCAAGGACGCGCTCGCGGCGGGCGAGTCGGTGGAGCGGATCGTGCAGCTCAGCGCGTGGGAGGAGTCCGCGCACTTCTACACCGGGAAGGAGCTCGCGGCCCTCGCGCTGACCGAGGCGATCACCGTCCTCACCGAAGGATTCGTCCCGGACGAGGTGTACGAGACGGCCGCGAAGCACTTCGAGGAGGGCGAGCTGGCACACCTCATCGCGACCATCACCGTGATCAACGCCTGGAACCGGTTCGGCGTGACCACGCGCGGCGTGGCCGGCCACTACACGCCGGGAATGTACAAGTGACCGTCGCCGCACGGGAGTTCCAGGTTCCCGAGCAGGTCTACCTGGGCCTCGCCGGGCTCGGCGCGGCCGCCAAGCGGGGGCTGGCCGACCCGGCCCTCGCCGAGCTGGTGATGATCCGCGCCTCGCAGCTCAACCACTGCGTGTTCTGTCTGGACATGCACCTGGGCCTCGCCCGCAAGGCCGGTGAGAGCGAGGAGCGGCTCGACCTCCTCGGCGCCTGGGAGGAGGCCGGCGACCTCTTCACCGAGCGGGAGCGCGCGGCGCTCGCCCTGACCGAGGCGGTCACCGTCCTCACCGAAGGATTCGTCCCGGACGAGGTGTACGAGCGGGCCGCCGAACACTTCACGGACACCCAACTCGCCCACCTCATCGCGGCGATCACCGTCATCAACAGCTGGAACCGGCTGATGGTGACCCGCCGCACGGCACCCGGAGAGACGGAATGGCACAGCTGAACCCCTCCGCGACCTTTCGCGCCCTGCACCAGGGCCGCACCCCCGGCGATCCGCTGATCCTGCCGGGCCCCTGGGACGCGGCGAGCGCCCGCGTCTTCGAGGAGGCCGGCTTCCCGGCCCTGGCGACGCCGAGCGCGGGGGTCTCGGCGTCCCTCGGGTACGAGGACGGCTCGACCCCGGCGGACGAGATGTTCGCCGCCGTGACCCGGATCGTGCGGTCGGTCTCGATCCCCGTGTCGGCGGACATCGAGGGCGGCTACGGCCTGGACCCCAAGGAGCTGGTGGACCGCCTCCTGGAGACGGGCGCGGTCGGCTGCAACCTGGAGGACTCGGCCGGGGGCGCCCTCAAGGACCCGGCCCGGCACGCCGACTGGCTGGCCGAGGTGCGGGCGGAGGCGGGCGACCGGCTGTTCATCAACGCCCGGGTCGACACGTACATCCGCGGGCAGGCCGAGCTCGACGCGACCATCGCGCGGGCCCGGGCCTACGTGGCGGCGGGCGCGGACGGCGTGTACCCGTTCGCCGCGCCGCCGGAGCACCTCCCGGAGATCGCCGCGGCCGTGCCGGTGCCGGTCAACATGGCGGTCCTGCCGGACGCCCCCGGGCCGCGCCGGCTCGGTGAACTGGGCGCGGGCCGCATCACCTTCGGACCCGGCCTCCAGATCCGCGCGACGCACGCGCTGCGGGACATCGCCCGCCAGGTGCGCGAGCTGTAGCCGCCGTACGGATGCGAGAGTGCCCCCGGCCGACCCGGCCCGGGGCACTTTCCCGTGCGCACCGGCTCCGCTACTCGTCGTCCGGCTCGTCCTGGGCACGCAGGCCCGCGACCCACATCGGCATCAGCCAGTGCGCGACCAGGACGCCGAGCAGCGCCGGCAGGGCCACGTCCGCCAGGCCCCCGCCCGCGAGCCGGTACCCGCCGACGGCCACGACGGTGGCGCCCAGCAGCCCGGTGGTGATCCGGTGCGCGCGGGCCAGGACCTCGCTGCGCTCGGCCCGCTGGCGCTCGTCGAGGGCGCGGCGGCGCAGTTCGAGCAGGCCGCGCGTGGAGGCGTTGATGCCGCCGGTGGCCACGCACCACGGAAGCACCAGCGCGATCATCACCAGGGCCCCGGCCGGCGACCCGCCGACGGTCGCGGCGAGAGCGGCCGCCACGGTGGCCGCGGTCAGCGCGACATGGGCGCCGACCAGCACCCGCCTGCGCGCCCGGGTCGCGTACAGCGGCGCCGCCTCGCGCCGGTTCATGGTCCTGTGCAGCCACCGGTCGTAGCGCGTCAACTGGCCGTCCATCACTGGTTCCTCCCGTAGGCCTCGTCGGTGAGCGGGCGGAACGGCTTCAGGGAGAACAGCGCCTCCACCGGCAGCCCGAAGTACTCCGCGATCTTCAACGCCAGGTCGAGGCTCGGGTTGTACTGCCCCCGCTCGATGTAGCCGATGGTCTGGTAGTGGGCGCCCACCGCCTCGGCCAGGCTCTGCCGCGACACCTTCCGTTCGGCACGCACCATCGCCAACCTGTTGTGCACCTGCTCGCTCATGTATAAGAAGTACTACATTGATGAGCAGGAACACAACGATCGGAGAGTGCGCATGTTTGGCCGCAAGGAACTTCCGGTCCTGGTGCTGCGCGACGCGGACGACATCGCGCGGGCGCTGCGCCAGGCGCTGGCGGGCGCGCAGGAGGCGGAACGGCCGGGCCTGGAAGCGGCCCTCCGGATCGCCGAGCGGGCGGCGGCCGCGCCCGACCGCGAGTTGCGCGCCCGCTGGGTGCGCGAGCAGCGCGCCTCGGTGGGCTACACGGGTCCGGACGACGAGTCGGTGCACGCCGTCAAGGCGCTGCGCCAGGCCCGGCCCGAGCTCAGTCTGCTCGCCGCCGTCCAGCTGACGAGGGACGCGGCGGCCTAGGCCGGGAACGGGCGAAGCCCCGGCAGTGGCTGCCGGGGCTTCGTCACGCGTGGGTCGACGGGCGTGCCGCCGGGCTCAGATGAGGCCGAGCTCGCGGACCGCGTCGCGCTCCTCGGCGAGCTCCTTGACGGAGGCGTCGATGCGCTTGCGCGAGAACTCGTTGATGTCCAGGCCCTGGACGATCGAGTACGTGCCGTCCTTGACGGTGACCGGGAAGGAGGAGATGAGGCCCTCGGGGACGCCGTAGGAGCCGTCCGACGGGATGCCCATCGAGGTCCAGTCGCCCTCGGCGGTGCCGTTCACCCAGGTGTGCACGTGGTCGATGGCGGCGTTGGCGGCCGAGGCGGCCGAGGACGCGCCACGGGCCTCGATGATCGCGGCGCCGCGCTTGGCGACGGTCGGGATGAACTCGTCGGCCAGCCACTGCTCGTCGTTGACGACCTCGGCCGCGTTCTTGCCCGCGATCTCCGCGTGGAAGATGTCGGGGTACTGCGTCGCCGAGTGGTTGCCCCAGATGGTCAGGCGCTTGATGTCGGAGACCGTGGTGCCGGTCTTCTTCGCCAGCTGCGAAATCGCCCGGTTGTGGTCCAGACGGGTCATCGCGGTGAAGCGCTCGGCCGGTACGTCCGGGGCCGAGGCCTGCGCGATGAGCGCGTTGGTGTTGGCCGGGTTGCCGACGACGAGGACCTTGATGTCGTCCGCGGCGTTGTCGTTGATGGCCTTGCCCTGCGGCTTGAAGATGCCGCCGTTGGCCGAGAGCAGGTCGCCGCGCTCCATGCCCTTGGTGCGCGGGCGGGCGCCGACGAGCAGGGCCACGTTGGCGCCGTCGAAGGCCACGTTGGCGTCGTCCGTGATGGTGATGTTCCGCAGCAGCGGGAAGGCGCAGTCGTCGAGCTCCATGGCGGTGCCCTCGGCGGCCTTCAGGGCCGGGGTGATCTCCAGGAGGCGCAGGTTGACCGGCACGTCCGGGCCGAGCAGGTGACCGGAGGCGATGCGGAAGAGCAGCGCGTAGCCGATCTGGCCGGCCGCGCCGGTGACGGTGACATTCACGGGAGTGCGGGTCATGGCGATCTCCGTTAGAAACAGCGGGTGGTGGGGGGTTGCCCCTCGTTTCCGGGCACCCCGTACGCCGGAAATCTGACGTGCGACCGTCTGAATCTTGACGTGAAGAGATGTCCAGCGGTCAGGCTATCCGACCCTGGGCGTCCCACACCCCCGCACCCCTGTGGGACGCCTCACGCTGATCGATCATTGACCTCGGCCGGCCCCGCCCGACCTGCCCGGCGGGTCCGAGGGGGCCCGGCCCGCGGCGCAGCCGCTCTTCCCGCTCTTCAGCGTGGCGCACGCCTTCGCCGCCGCCGGGCCCGGCACCGCGAGCATCTTGGTGTACGTGTCGCGGTAGGCGTCCGCCACCACCGCGTCCCCGGCCGTGCCCCCCGCGCCGATCTGCACCCGGTCGCCGGGCGCGACCTGCTTGAGCCGGGCCCAGGCGGCCCCGCACGTCCTGCTGTAGCGCACCTCGACGGTCGAGACGCCGACCTTCGCGCTGCCCACCGTCTGGACCAACTTGTCGGTGCAGCCCATCGCTTCGGGGTCCTGGCCGGTGCACGAGGCGGCCACGCACTTGACGCCGGGGGGCAGCGCGGGCGCCGAGGCGGAGGGGCTCGGGCTCGGCGCGGCCTTCGGCCTGCCGTCGCTCCGGCCGAGGTCGGTCAGGAGCACGGCGGAGGTGATGACCAGGAGCGCGCCGACCACCCCGGCCAGGAACATGAAGATCCGGCGCCGGTCGGCGGGCGGGCCGGGCGGCTTGGGGGCCCACTGCTTGGGCGGTTTCGGCCGCCGGTCGGTGAGCCCGGCGCTGGGCGACTGGGCGCGCGCGCCGCCCGGCGGCTCGGGCGGCCCGAACTCGCCGAGCGCGGCCCGCGCCCGGTCCACCCGCAGGGCGTCCATGGTGCGGTCGTGCCGCTGCTCGGAGCGGCTCCAGGCCCGCTCGGCCAGCTCCCACATGGTGGTCAGGTGCACGGGGTCGGTGCCGGTCACCTCGGCGAGGGCGAGGACGGCCGTCCTCGGGGCGAGGAGGCGGCCGCCCAGATACCGCTCCCACGAGGTCTTGCTGTACCCGGTGCGGTCGGCGACCGCCGCCACGCTGAGCCCGCTGCGGTCCACCAGCCTGCGCAGCTGGCTCGCGAACTCCCGCACCTGCGGGTCGAGTTCCTCCGGCAGCGCCTTCCAGCGAGGCATCGCTTCCCCCAAATTCCGTCGCTACCCCCAGGGATGCACGGCCCCAGGATGTCAGTTCCCGCAGGAGGGCGCACCGGGCCGAAGGACGGTGCCGGGGGCGGCCGGGGACGTTCAGGGGCGGGCGCCGCCCGGGGTGACGAGACCGCTCTCGTACGCCACCACCACCGCCTGGGCCCTGCTGCCCAGGTCGAGTTTGCTCATGGTGCGGTTGAGGTGGGTCTTGACGGTGGCCTCGCTGATGAACAGCTGGTCGGCGATCTCCAGGTTGGACATGCCGCACGCGGTCAGGCGCAGCACCTCCGTCTCGCGCGCGGTCAGCGCGCCGATCTCGGGCGGCGGCTCGCCCTCGGCCCGCCCGACCCGGTGGGCGAAGGCCTCGACGAGGCGGCGGGTGACGCTCGGCGCGAAGAGCCCGTCGCCGCCGCCGACCGCGGCCACCGCGGCGAGCAGCCGCTCGGGCCCGGAGTCCTTCAGCAGGAACCCGGCGGCCCCGGCGCGCAGCGCCTGGTAGACGTACTCGTCGAGGTCGAAAGTGGTCAGGATGAGGATGCGGGGCGCCGGGTCGGGGGCGTCGGCCAGGATGCGCCGGGTGGCCTCGATGCCGGTCGTGCCGGGCATCCGGATGTCCATGAGGATCACGTCGGGACGCGTCGCGGCGGCCTGGCGCACGGCTTCGGCGCCGTCGCCCGCCTCCCCCACGACCTCGATCCCGGGCGCGGCCCTCAGCAGTCCGACCAGTCCGGCCCGGATGAGGAACTGGTCGTCCACGACGAGCACCCTGATCATCCCGATGCGTCTTCTTCCCCCTGAACCGCCCCTGCGGAGGTCGGCAGGGTCAGGGTCACGGCGAACCCGCCTCCGCTCCGCGGGCCGACGCTGATCGACCCGCCGTAGAGCTTGGCCCGCTCCCGCATGCCAATCAAGCCGTGTCCACCACCCGTGCGCACTCTGTCCGAAATCACCCCCTCCCGCTCGGCCCCGCCGCCCTCATTGGTGACAGAGACCGTCAACTGGTGCCGTTCGTACCGCAGTTGGACTTCCGCCCGGGTCCTTCCGGCGTGCTTCAGTACGTTGGTGAGCGCCTCCTGCACCACGCGGTAGGCGCACAGCTCGACGCCGGGAGCGAGCGGGCGCGGGGTACCGAGGGTGCGGACGGTGACGGGAATGCCGCCGGCCCGGATCCGGTCGGCCAGCTCGCCGATCCGGTCCAGGCCCGGCATCGGGGCGATGGGCGCCGCCCCGTCCTCGGCCTCGCGCAGCACGTGGAGCATCCGGCGCAGCTCGTCGAGGGCCTCGGCGCTGGCGCCGGAGATGGTGGAGAGGGCGGCCCGCGCGGTCGGCGGGTCGGAGGCGAAGACGAAGCCCGCGAGCCCGGCCTGCACCGAGATCACGGACATGTGGTGCGCGACCACGTCGTGCAACTCCCGTGCTATGCGCCCCCGTTCGGCGGCCACCTCCTGCCGGGCCCGTTCGGCCTGCTCGCGCCGCAGCTGCCGGGCGAGCTCGGTGGCGCGGCGGGCCAGCACCCCGAACCGGATCAGCACGAGGGCGAAGCCGAGCGCCTGGGTGACGACGGACGCCATGGAGCCGCGCGGGCTCACCGCCCCGGCGTAGATCCACGCCCCCGTCATGAGGACCCCGCAGCCCACCGCCGTGCGCAGGGCGCACAGCGAGGCCACCGTGTACAGCGCGAGCATCGGACCGAAGGTGGTCACGACGGGCCAGTAGCCGCTCGCCACGTAGACGACGAAGACGAGGTGCGTCCAGAGCAGTACGGCCAGCGGCGCCCTGACCCGGAACGCGAGCGGCAGCCCGGCGAGCGCGACCAGCAGGTATCCCCAGGCGTCCAGCGGGTCCCAGCCCTGGCTCCCGGACTCCTGGCCGAGCACCGCGGAGACACACGTCAGCGCCACCGCGATGAGCACATCGGCGACCTGGGGGCGGATCCGCATCGTCGCAGGGTAACCCCGGCACGCACGCGCGGACGTCAACCCCTGGCGGTACAACGGCAGTTGCAGGGGACGGGCGTCTACTGCCGCTGTACCAGAGGGAGTTCAACCCGGCGGCGGACGACCGCCCGGGCAGACCGCCGTAGGTTCTTCGGGCGGAGGCCGGCCGGCGGGGGCGTGGCCCCGCACTCATCCGGGGGAGAGTGCGGGGCCACGCGCCCCTTTGGAGCGCGCGTGATCCGCTAGCGCACGGTGAAGTGGACCGCGTCCTCCAGGAACGGCACGTTCAGCCAGGGCCGGGGCTGGGCCATCAGGGCCAGGAGCACGATGGCCAGCCCGAGCACCCCGTACGTGGTGATGTCGGTGAAGCGGGAGCGCACGGCCAGCATGCCGACCGACGGCAGCGTCCAGCGCAGGGCCGCGCCCGCCAGCAGGGCCGCGCCGATGATGACGAGGCCGACCCGGAAGGCCTGCCCGAACGGCTCGGTCGCCACCGTCAGCAGCCCGAGCCCGACCGCGAGCAGCACCGAGAGCAGGGGCCACTGGCGGGCGGGTGCCGAGGCGTCACCGGGCGCCGCGCGCCCGCCGCCCTCGGGGCGTGCGGTGTCCCGTGTGACGGAGGGGAACCGGCGGGAGCGGCCCGTGCGGGCACGCGCCGAGGACGCGTCCGGAGCGGACTCGCCCTGCGCGGCCGACGGCTCCGCTTCCTTGGCCGGCTCGTGACTCGTACCAGCGCCCATGGCCTCAGGCCTTTCCGGTCAGCCGGCGTCGGCGGCGAGCTCGGCCGCCTCGACGACGTTGACGAGCAGCTGGGCGCGGGTCATCGGGCCCACTCCGCCGGGGTTCGGCGAGAGCCAGCCGGCGACCTCGGCGACGCCGGGGTGCACATCGCCGAGGATCTTGCCGCTCTCGTCGCGGCTGACGCCGACGTCGAGCACGGCCGCGCCCGGCTTCACGTCCTCGGGCTTGATCAGGTGCGGCACACCGGCCGCGGCGATGATGATGTCGGCCTGCTTCAGGTGTGCCGACAGGTCACGCGTGCCGGTGTGGCACTGGGTGACCGTCGCGTTCTCCGAGCGGCGGGTGAGCAGCAGCGGCATCGAGCGGCCGATGGTGACACCGCGTCCGACCACGACGACCTCGGCCCCGTTGAGCTCCACGCCGTGCTTGCGCAGCAGCTGGATGATGCCGTACGGGGTGCAGGGCAGCGGGCCGGGCTCGTTGAGGACGAGGCGCCCGAGGTTCGTGGGGTGCAGACCGTCGGCGTCCTTGGCCGGGTCCATCAGGCCCAGGATGCGGTTCTCGTCGATGCCCTTGGGCAGCGGCAGCTGGACGATGTAGCCGGTGCAGGCGGGGTCCTCGTTCAACTCCCGCACCACCGCCTCGATCTCCTCCTGCGTCGCGGTCGCGGGCAGCTCGCGCTGGATGGAGGCGATGCCGACCTGCGCGCAGTCGCGGTGCTTGCCCGCGACGTACTTCTGGCTGCCGGGGTCCTCCCCGACCAGCACGGTTCCCAGGCCGGGCGTGACGCCCCGCTCCTTCAGGGCCGCCACACGGACGGCCAGTTCGGACTTGATCGCTGCGGCGGTGGCCTTGCCATCGAGAATCTGGGCGGTCATGTTTCCCATTCTTTCAGGGCGACGCATGATCGCCCAAGTTGCACTTGCACAACGCATCCAGCAACCGGCTGGACAAACTTATGTCTTATTTAGAACGATGACCCGCGCAGTGCCGCGGGCAGTGCCGGGGGGCTAACCGCTCAGAACAGCTTTTTTCCTCCGCTCGGACCGCGTCGTCCCCGCAACACCAACGGAGGAAAATCCGTCATGAGCTTCGGCGACCCGAACAACCCCTACGGGCAGCAGCCCCAGCAGCCCCCGCAGGGCGGCAACCCGTACGGCCAGCAGCAGGGCCAGCCCGGCTACGGCTACCCGCAGCAGGCCCCCCAGGGCGTCCCGCCGCAGCAGGGCTACGGCTACCCGCAGCAGCCCGGCCAGGTCCCGGGCCAGCAGCCCTACGGCGCGTACCCGCAGGCCCCCCTTGGCTACAACGGCGGCATGCCCCCGTACGCCGGCTGGATCCAGCGCGTCGGTGCGACCATCATCGACGGCCTGATCATGGGCGTCCCGTACGGCGTCCTGGCGATCATCGCCGCCGCCGGTGGCGGCAAGGGCATCAGCGTCGTCTTCTCGCTCCTCGGCTTCCTCGCCCTCATCGGCGTGGGGCTCTGGCTCATCTACAAGGAGGGCACCACCGGCCAGACCCCTGGCAAGAAGGCCGTCGGCATCAAGCTGCTGCGCGAGGCGGACGGCCAGCCGATCGGCTTCGGCATGGCGTTCGTTCGCCGTCTCGCCCACTTCCTGGACAGCATCGCCTGCTACCTCGGCTGGCTCTGGCCGCTGTGGGACACCAAGAAGCAGACCTTCGCCGACAAGGTGTGCTCGACCGTGGTCGTCAAGTCGGTCTGACCCGCAGCGCTGCGGCGTGACCGGCCCCCCGGACGGGTGGGCCGGTCACGGACCGGGCCGCGCTCCTCTCGTCGAGGGGCGCGGCCCTTCGCGTGTCCGTGGTCAGTGGAAGAAGTGGCGCGTGCCGGTGAAGTACATCGTCACGCCCGCCTTCTTCGCGGCCTCGACCACCAGCTCGTCGCGGACCGAACCGCCGGGCTGGACCACGGCCTTGACCCCGGCGTTCGCCAGGATCTCGAAGCCGTCGGGGAACGGGAAGAACGCGTCGGACGCGGCGTACGAACCCCGCGCGCGCTCCTCGCCGGCCCGCTCCACCGCGAGCTTCGCGGAGTCGACCCGGTTGACCTGGCCCATGCCGACGCCGACCGAGGCGCCGTCCTTGGCGAGCAGGATCGCGTTGGACTTGACCGCCCGGCAGGCGACCCAGGCGAAGGCGAGTTCCTTCAACTCGGCCTCGTTCAGGGCCTCTCCGCTGGCCAGCGTCCAGTTCGCGGGGTCGTCGCCCTCGGCCTGGAAGACGTCGGTCTGCTGGAGCACCGCGCCGCCGGAGACCGACTTGAGGTCGCCGGGCTGGTGCGGGGTGCCGTCCACCTTGAGCACCCGGATGTTCTTCTTGCGGGCGAGCACCTCGACGGCGCCGGGCTCGTAGTCCGGGGCCGCGATGACCTCGGTGAAGATCTCGGCGACCTGCTCGGCCATCGCCACCGTCACGGGCCGGTTGACGGCGATGACGCCGCCGAACGCGGAGAGCGGGTCGCACTCGTGGGCCTTGCGGTGCGCGGCCGCGAGGTCCGCGTCGACCGCGATGCCGCACGGGTTGGCGTGCTTGATGATCGCGACGCAGGGCTCGTCGTGGTCGTAGGCGGCACGGCGCGCGGCCTCGGTGTCCACGTAGTTGTTGAAGGACATCTCCTTGCCGTGCAGCTGCTCGGCGTTGGCGATGCCGCCGGGCTGTCCGTCGGTGTAGAGCGCGGCGGCCTGGTGCGGGTTCTCGCCGTAGCGCAGCGTCGACTTGCGCTCCCAGGTGCCGCCGAGGAACTCGGGCAGCTGGGCCCCGTCCTCCTCGGGCGCGTACACGTTGGTCATCCAGGACGCGACGGCCACGTCGTAGGCCGCCGTGTGCTGGAACGCCTCGGCCGCCAGGCGCTTGCGCGCGGTCAGGTCGAAGCCGCCGTTCTTGACGGCGTCGAGCACGGCCGCGTACCGCTGGGGGCTGGTGACGACGGCGACCGAGGGGTGGTTCTTGGCGGCGGCGCGCACCATCGAGGGGCCGCCGATGTCGATCTGCTCGACGCACTCGTCGGGGCTCGCGCCCGAGGCGACGGTCTCCTTGAACGGGTAGAGGTTCACGACGACCAGCTCGAAGGGGCGCACGCCGAGCTCGTCGAGCTGGGCGCGGTGCGCGTCCAGGCGCAGATCGGCGAGGATGCCCGCGTGCACCTTGGGGTGCAGCGTCTTGACCCGCCCGTCGAGGCACTCGGGGAACCCGGTGAGCTCCTCGACCTTGGTGACGGGCACTCCGGCGGCGGCGATCTTCGCGGCGGTCGACCCGGTGGACACCAGCTCGACCCCGGCCGCGTGGAGCCCTTGCGCCAGCTCTTCCAGACCCGTCTTGTCGTAGACGCTGACCAGCGCCCGCCGGATGGGCTTGACGGTGTCCGTCTTAACCGAGTTCACCGATCTGAACCTTTCGTCCCTCAATGCGGTAGCCGTCGCGGGCCAGGCGCCCCACGACCTCGACGAGCAGCCGTCGCTCGACTTCCTTGATCCGCTCGTGCAGAGCGGCTTCATCGTCCTCGTTCCGGATCTCGACCACGCCCTGGGCGATGATCGGGCCGGTGTCGACGCCGTCGTCGACGAAGTGGACGGTGCACCCGGTGACCCTGGCGCCGTACGCGAGCGCGTCGCGGACGCCGTGGGCTCCGGGAAAACTGGGCAGCAGCGCGGGGTGGGTGTTGACCACGCGGCCCCCGAACCGGGCGAGGAATTCCTTCCCCACGATCTTCATGAACCCGGCCGAGACGACCAGGTCCGGCGCGTACGCCTCGGTCGCCGCGGCCAGCGCCGCGTCCCACTCCTCGCGCGAGGCGTAGTCCTTGACCCGGCAGACGAAGGTCGGGATCCCGGCCCGCTCGGCGCGCTCCAGACCGGCGATGGCGTCCCGGTCGGCGCCGACGGCCACGATCTCGGCGCCGTATCCGTCCGGATCGGCGGCGATGGCGTCGAGCAGGGCCTGCAGATTCGTGCCGGACCCGGACACCAGGACGACGAGGCGGGCGGCGCCGGGTGTTCCGGGCGGGGGTCCGTCAGGGGAAGGGGACGCGGAGGGGGGCGGGGAGGCCACGGCGGGGCTCTTTCTCGCGGTCGTACGTCTTTGTGTGGTCGTACGAACGAATCGCGCCCCTCGATACGGGGAACTCTACGAAAGCGCCGACCGTCAGCAACGATACCGGCACACCGGACGGCCCCCACGGGACGGGGGCCGGACCGCCAGGTAGCGTCTGGGAGGACGCCGCGAGACGAGACCTGTCTCACGTGAACGAGACCGGGGACGGGCCCGGGCTCACGTGCTTGTTCGACTTGTTTGTTCACTTGTATTGCGAGATGTGACCCCGCTGGCCGGACCGGCCGGTCGTGGGTCCGAGGGGAAGACGTTCACCAGATGCCGGACCGACGCCACCAGCTGTTCGCAGCCCGCCAGTCCTCCACCCCCGGCTCCCCTCATTCGACGGACCCGGGGAACTCGGGGCCCGAGGGCACGGGAAGCGGCACCGGAGCGGACGCCGCCGACGACAACCCCTTCGCCCCGCCGCCCGAGGGCCGCCCCGACCAGCCCTGGCAGCCGCGCCACCCAGCGCCGGGCGAGGGCGGCGACCACCAGGGTTCGCCCTGGGGCAGTCAGTGGAGCGACCGGCAGCCCGGCCGCGCGCAGGGCGGCTTCGGCCAGCGCCCCGAACGCCCGGAGGGAGGCCCGGGCCAGAACCCGCCTCCCCCGCCCGGCCTGCGCTGGGACCCCACGGACCCGGCCCAGCGCCGCGCCCGCTACGCGCTGCTGTCCGGGATGTGGGGGTTCTTCTTCGCCCTGTTCGACATGCCGGAGATCGCACTGCTCCTGGGGGCGCTCGGCCTGTACTGGGCGATCAGCTCCCTGCGGGCGAAGCCGAAGCCCCCGGCGGAGCCGTCCGCCACCTCGCCGGCACCGGCCGCGCCGCCCGCCCCGCAGGGCAGGCCGCAGCTGACGGCTGCGGTGACCGGCCTGGTCACGGCGGTCCTGGCGCTGACGGTGGTGGCCTCCAGCTTCACGATGCAGCTCGTGTACCGCGACTACTACACGTGCGTGGACGACGCCCTGACCAAGACGGGCCAGCTCGCCTGCAACGACCTCCTCCCGGAGAAGCTGGTGCCGCTGTTCGGGGTCAAGGAGTAACTCGGCCCACGATCACGGCAGTTGGCCCTACTCGGCGGGGTCGGGCCACGTGCGGGACGCGGGATCGGGCTCCGGTTCGGGGTCGGTTTCGGGGGCGGGCCACTCCGGGCGCGAGGCGGGGGCGCCGTCCGCTCCCGGCGCGGACCACCCCGGCCCCCAGCCGGACGCGCCGGCCGGGCCCGGCTCGGGCTCGGCTGCCCACCCCTGCGACGCGGGGCCCGGGTCGGGGCTCCAGCCGGGGAAGGGGCCGGGCGCGAAGCCGGACTCCGCGCCCGACCCGGCCGGAGACTGGGACAACGGAACGCCCCCACCACGCTCGGCCGAGGTCTGGGACAACGGAACATCCGCGCCACGCTCGGCCGCGGCCTGGGCCGGAGCCTGGGGATGGGGCTCGGGCGGAACCGCTCCCTCCGCGACCAAGCCCGGGAACGCCGCGGCCGCGCCGCCCGCGACCGGCGGAATGTCCGCCATGAGCCCGCCCGACGCCTCCTTGAGCGCCGCCCAGCGGGCCTCCCGCGCACCGTCCTCGTGCCAGAGTCCGCCCCCGCCCGCGGGCAGGAAGTCGTAGGAGTACTCGGCCCCGACCGCAGGCGCCCCACCCTCGTCGGCCACCGGCACCACCGCCGCCGCGCGCCGACCGGGCCGCCACGAGAACACTCCGGCGATCCGCGCCCGCAGGGGCCGCCGCCGTGCGCCCGCCCGGGTCCGTGTGTGCCAGGCCCGCAGGGCCACCGACCCCGGCACCCCCACCGCCACCGCCCACAGCAGGGCCGCGCCGCCCGTGCGCCACCACACCGGGCCGAACGCCGCGAGCGCGCCGGTGCCGAGCGGGCCGCCCGCGAGCGCGGCGACCACCGCGAGGGCGCAGCCGAACAGGACCGCTGCCGTCAGGGCGACCCGCGCGGTCTCCCGCCGCCCCCACCCCTCGGCGGCCGCGGAGCGCGCGGCGCACCGGGCGAGGACCGCCCCGGCCACCAGTGGCACCCCGGCCGCAGCCCAGTTCCACCAGGACCCGTGCCAGCCCGTCGGCACCGCGGCGAGCAGCGGGAAGTGTGCGAGCGCGGGGTCGCCCGCCACTCCGAGCGGGCTCACGACGGCCCCCGTACCGACGGCGAAGCCCGGTCCGAGTCCGTACGAGGCGCCCCACACGGCCGCGTTGGGGGCCAGCGCGAGGCCGAGCAGCAGGACCGCGAACCGTCCCGACCAGTCCTCGGCGAGCCGCAGGAAGGAGTCCTCGGCGATGCCGAGACGCCAGGCGAGTCCGGCCGCGGCGAGCAGCGCCCCGCCGCCGAGGAGCACCGCGACCGCGGCCCCGGCGGCCCGCACGGCGGCGCTGGTGGATACGTCCACCAGCGCGGTCCGCAGCCGCTCGGGCACCCGGTCGGGCAGCGGCCCGAGCGGGCGGCCGTGCGCGGTCCAGACACCGGCGGCCGTCGCGAGCGCCACCGTGAGCGGCAGGTGCAGCCCGGCGCTGAGCGGGTCGGCGGGCAGCGGCCCGGTGGCCGCGTACAGCGTGGTGGCCGTCGCGACCACGAGGTATCCGCACGTCACCGCCCAGAACACGGCCCGCCCCGAGGGCGCGGGCCCGGCTTCGCCGTCCTCGTACGGCTCGTGGTCCTCGTCCTGGGGAAGCATCGCGTCGCGGGCCGCGCGGTGGGCGAGCCAGGCGGGCAGGGCCACCAGGAGCAGCGGGACCACGCCGACCGGCGCCGGTGTCCCGCTCAGGGTGCCGGGTCTGACCAGCTGCGTCCCGTGGGCGAGCAGCCACAGGGAGGCCGCCGTGCGCAGGGCGCCGCCGGGCCCGCTGTCGGGGTAGGGGGAGCTGATCCACAGCACCATCACGAGCACGGCCAGGGCGCCGAGCCCGAGCCCCGCCGCGATCGCGCCGCGCAGAAAACAGGTGGCGAGTACGGAGGAGCGCGCCTGGGCGGGAAGCAACGTCAGGCTGCGGTCGGTCACTTGGGTCACGCGGGCCATGCTGCCAACGACACGCGCTTTCTACGCGTAACAGGCAAATGACCGATGTGTCGCCCAATATACGTTTATGTACTTTTTCACCCGGGGTGCCGCGCGCTGCGGCGCCGAGGGTGCGACCACCGTTACGGCCTTCGCGGGGAGCCCTAGGAGCCCTTCATGACACAGAGCACGGCCGACACCAACGACACCGATGCCTCCCCCCTGCCCACCCCCAAGGAACGGCGCCGCCTGCGGGAGGCCAAGGACCTGAGCGAGGCGCAGGTGGCGACGGCCGTCGGCGTCACGCGGGCGACCGTGCGCTCCTGGGAGACGGGACGCGCCACGCCGCGCGGACGCAAGGGGGAGAACTACGCCCGGCTGCTTGCCACCATCGAGGAAGAGATGGCGGCCGTGGCCGAGCAGGACGCGCCCGACGAGGACGGCTCCGGCGGGCAGGACACGGCCCGCGCCCAGCACGCCAAGTCCGCCGCGTCGCACCCGAAGCCGCACGCGGCACACCCCCGGCCCAAACCGGCCGCCGACGGCCCCAAGCCGTCGCGGCCGGGGGGACGCACGGCGAAGCCCCTGGCCGCGCCGCACACCCGCCACCACCCCCCGGCGCCCGCGCCCGCCTCCGTGCCCGAGCCCGCCAAGGCGCTCAACTCCGGCGCGCTGAGCGGCGCCGGAGCACCCGTCAGGAGCGGCCCGCTGCTTCCCGAGCGGCCCGGGGACATCGACGAGGAGGCCGCGGCGGGCGGACCCGGGGGTGGGGTGGTGGCCGAGGCTCCGGCGCCGCTCGCCGCGGACGCGCCCGCCGCCCCGCACCCCGAGCAGGCCGCCGTGCCGGGCCCGCTCACCCCCGCCGACGCGTTCGACGCGCTCTACGAGGCGACCGCGCCCGCCCTCGCGCGGCAGGCCTACCTGCTCACCGGGCGGACCCGGCTCTCCCGGGATTCGGTGGAGCGCGCCTTCCACCTGGCTTGGGAGAACTGGCCCGAGGTCGCCACCGACCGGGACCCGGCGGGGTGGGTGCGGGCGGCCGCGTACGAATACGCGATGGCCCCCTGGCACCGCTTCCGGCGCGCCCACAAACGTCCCGACCACCCGCCCGCCGAGCCCGAACGCCGGGCGCTGCTCGACGCGCTGCTCGATCTGCCGCCCGCCTACCGGCGCACGGTGATGCTGTACGACGGCCTCGGGCTCGACCTTCCGGAGACCGCGGCCGAGACGCAGGCGAGCACCCCGGCCGCCGCCAACCGCCTGCTGCACGCCCGGGAGGCCATCGCCCGCCGGGTGCCCGCGGCGGCGGGGGCCGCGAGCCCGCAGGAGCTGTCCTCGGTGCTGCGCGAACGCATCACCGACCTCGCGCTCGCCGGACCCGAGTCCGTCACCCGGCTGCCGTCGCCCCCGGTCGTACGCACCGGGGGCGAGCGACGGCGCCGGTTCTGGACCCGGGCCGCGATCGCCTTCACCACCCTGATCGTCGGGGCGACGGCCTTCAGCGTGGTGACGGTGCCGCCCTACCACGTCCGCCCGGTGCCCCCCGGCGCACGCGTCAGCGGCGTCCCCGCCCACTACGGCCCGCAGCAGCTGACCAGCGAGGACCTGGAACTGCGCGACAAACTGCGCTCGGAGCCCGCCCGCGGTCCGGCCCGCCTGGTGCTCGACATCCGCTGACCGCCCGTCCCCGTACGCACGAGGGCCCGCACCCCCGGGAGGGGTGCGGGCCCTTCATGCGTACCCGCGGAGCCGGGCTCCGTCAGGCGGTGCTCAGCTGCCGAGGATGGCGCGCGCGAGCTTGGCGGTCTCGGTCGGCGTCTTGCCGACCTTGACGCCGGCGGCCTCAAGGGCCTCCTTCTTCGCCTGGGCGGTGCCGGAGGAGCCGGAGACGATGGCGCCGGCGTGGCCCATGGTCTTGCCCTCGGGCGCGGTGAAGCCCGCGACGTAGCCGACGACCGGCTTGGTGACGTTGGCCTTGATGTAGTCGGCCGCACGCTCCTCGGCGTCGCCGCCGATCTCGCCGATCATCACGATCAGGTCGGTCTCGGGGTCGGCCTCGAACGCGGCGAGCGCGTCGATGTGCGTGGTGCCGATGACCGGGTCGCCACCGATGCCGACGGCGGACGAGAAGCCGATGTCGCGCAGCTCGTACATCATCTGGTAGGTCAGCGTGCCGGACTTCGACACCAAGCCGATACGGCCCGGCTTGGTGATGTCGCCCGGGATGATGCCGGCGTTGGACTGGCCGGGGGTGATCAGACCCGGGCAGTTCGGACCGATGATGCGGGTCTTGTTGCCCTTGGAGTTCGCGTACGCCCAGAAGGCGGCGGAGTCGTGGACGGCGATGCCCTCGGTGATGACGACGGCGAGGGGGATCTCCGCGTCGATCGCCTCGACGACGGCGGCCTTGGCGAAGGCCGGCGGGACGAAGAGGACGGAGACGTCGGCGCCCGTCTTCTCCATCGCTTCCTTGACGGTGCCGAAGACCGGGACCTCGGTGCCGTCGAAGTCGACGGAGGTGCCGGCCTTGCGCGGGTTCACGCCACCGACGATGTTGGTGCCGTCACCGAGCATGAGCTTGGTGTGCTTCATGCCGGTGGCGCCGGTCATGCCCTGGACGATGACCTTGCTGTCCTTGGTGAGGAAGATAGCCATGGTGGTGTCTTAACCTCTTCCCTTACTTCGCAGCCGCGAGCTCGGCGGCCTTGTCGGCCGCGCCGTCCATGGTGTCCACGCGCTGCACCAGCGGGTGGTTGGCGTCGCTGAGGATCTTGCGACCCAGCTCCGCGTTGTTGCCGTCGAGACGCACGACGAGCGGCTTGGTGACCTCTTCGCCCTTCTCGGCGAGCAGGGCCAGCGCCTGGACGATGCCGTTGGCGACCTCGTCGCAGGCGGTGATGCCGCCGAAGACGTTGACGAACACGGACTTGACGTCCGGGTCGCCGAGGATGATCTCCAGGCCGTTCGCCATCACCTGGGCGGACGCGCCGCCGCCGATGTCGAGGAAGTTGGCCGGCTTCACGCCGCCGTGGTTCTCACCGGCGTACGCGACGACGTCCAGGGTGCTCATGACGAGACCCGCGCCGTTGCCGATGATGCCGACCTCGCCGTCGAGCTTCACGTAGTTGAGGTTCTTGGCCTTGGCGGCCGCCTCGAGGGGGTTGGCCGCGGCCTTGTCCTCAAGGGCCTCGTGGTCGGGCTGACGGAACTCGGCGTTCTCGTCCAGCGACACCTTGCCGTCGAGGGCCAGGATGCGGCCGTCCTTGGTCTTCACCAGCGGGTTGACCTCGACGAGGAGCGCGTCCTCGGCGACGAAGGTCTTCCACAGGGTCACCATGGCCTCGGCGACGCCCTCGGCCACGTCGGCCGGGAACTTCGCCAGGGCCACGATCTCGCGGGCCTTCTCGATGTCGACGCCCTCGACGGCGTTGACCGGGACCTTCGCGAGGGCCTCGGGGGTCTTCTCCGCGACCTCCTCGATGTCCATGCCGCCCTGCACCGACGCCATGGCAAGGAAGGTGCGGTTGGTGCGGTCGAGGAGGTACGAGACGTAGTACTCCGCCTCGATCTCCGGGGACAGCTCGGCGATCATCACCTTGTGGACCGTGTGGCCCTTGATGTCCATGCCGAGGATGTCCGTCGCGCGGGCGACGGCCTCGTCCGCGTCGGCCGCCAGCTTCACGCCGCCGGCCTTGCCGCGGCCACCGACCTTCACCTGCGCCTTGACGACCGACTTGCCGCCGAGACGCTCAGTGGCCTCGCGCGCCGCCTCAGGCGTGTCGATCACTTCACCGGCCAGCACCGGTACACCGTGCTTGGCGAAGAGGTCCCTCGCCTGGTACTCGAACAGGTCCACGCGCGTCCGTCCCTTTTCAGTGGTATCGCGGTTCCGTTGTCTGCTGGGCGTGCCGCGAAGGGCAACGTGACGGCGCTGTCACTGAGGGAGGCGTACACGGTGTCCGAGCACGCGGCATGTCCGTCTCGCAGGTTATCTCCGCGGGACGTAGGTCCCTAAATCACAGATCACACCTGGGCGGTGATACCTGTCACAGATCACCCTGCTCAGCGCGTTGCGGTATGAGCTCGCTCACGCCTCGGGTATCGGCAGCGGGCGCCGCTCGATGGCCGCGGCCATCACTTCGGGGAACAGGTCGGGGGTGCAGGCGAAGGCCGGGGCGCCCAGGGCGGCCAGGGCCGCGGCGTGCTCGCGGTCGTAGGCCGGGGCGCCCTCGTCGGACAGCGAGAGCAGCGCCACGAACTGCACCCCGGACGCCTTCATCGCGGCGACCCGCTTGAGCATCTCGTCCCGTATCCCGCCCTCGTAAAGATCACTGATGAGAACCACCACGGTGTCGGCAGGACGGGTGATCCGCGCCTGGCAGTACGCCAGCGCGCGGTTGATGTCGGTGCCGCCGCCGAGCTGGGTGCCGAACAGGACGTCGACCGGGTCGTCCAGCTGGTCGGTGAGGTCGACGACGGCGGTGTCGAAGACCACCAGCCGGGTGGCGATCGAGCGCATCGAGGCGAGCACGGCGCCGAAGACGGAGGCGTGGACGACGGAGGCGGCCATCGACCCGGACTGGTCGACGCACAGCACGACGTCCTTGCGCACGCCCCGCGCGGCCCGCCCGTGTCCGACGAGCCGCTCGGGCACGACGGTGCCGTGCTCGGGGAGGTAGTTCTTGAGATTGGCCCGGATCGTGCGGTCCCAGTCGATGTCGCGGTGGCGGGGCCTGCTGATCCGCGCGGTGCGGTCGAGGGCGCCCGCGAGGGTGGCCCGGGTGCGGGTGGCGAGCCGCTTCTCCAGGTCCTCGACGACCTTGCGCACCACGGCGCGCGCGGTCTCGCGGGTGGTCTCGGGCATCGCCTTGTTGAGCGAGAGCAGGGTGGAGACGAGATGGACGTCGGCCTCGACGGCCTCCAGCATCTCCGGCTCCAGGAGCAGGGTGGCCAGCCCTAGCCGCTCGATGGCGTCGCGCTGCATGACCTGCACCACGGAACTCGGGAAGTACGTACGGATGTCGCCGAGCCAGCGCGCGACGGACGGGGCGGACGCCCCGAGCCCGGCTCCGCGATCCTTGCTCGCGCCCTTGGCGGAGCCGTAGAGGGCGGTGAGCGCGCCGTCCATGGCGGCGTCCTGCCCGGTCAGGGCGCGGCCGGTCCCGTCGGCGCCGGGCTCCCCGCCGAGCACGAGCCGCCAGCGCCGCAGCCGTTCGTCAGCGTCGGGTCGCATGCTGGTCATCTCCCCACCTCCGCAAGGCCGTTGGAGTAGTCGAGCTGGTCCCTGCCCAGCAAAAGGTCCAGCAGGGGAAGGACGGCGTCGGCGCGGGCGACGTCGAGAGCGGGCCCGAAGCCGGGCGCGGCGGCGTCGCCCTGTCCCGTACGCACGCCGGGCCCGCGCCGCACCAGCTCCCCCAGCGTGCGCCGCACGCCCGCCTCGTAGGCGGCGAACGTCCTGCGCAGCAGGGGCAGTACGTCGGTGAACGCGTCCGGCGACACGCTCGTCAGCCAGCCGTCCACCAGGCCGAGCAGCCGCTCGTCGTGGACCAGGAGCATGCCGCCGCCCGAGGCCCCGCCGACGAACCCCTCGATCCAGGCGGCGGCGTCGGCGGGCTCCGTGCCCGGTGAGAGCGCGAGGCCCATGTGACGAGCCGCGTCCTCGCCCTCGATCCGGCCGTCGTCGAGCAGCAGCCGCACCGCGCGGCCGCGGAGGAGGCCGGGCACGGTGTCCCGCGAGGCGAGCCGGGTGAGCACGGTGGACCAGCGCTCGCGCAGCCCGGCCGCGTCCGCCAGGAGGCCGGTCGCGGTGTGCACGGCGTCCAGGTGGGTGCGCATCTCGGCGGCGCCGTCCGCGTCCAGGGCCGCGCAGGCGGGCGGCAGGCCGACGAAGATCCGCTCGGCGAGCCCCGCCGCGACCTCGGCCAGACCGGCGGTCGGGGTGCCGCGCACGTCGCCGTAGCGCAGGGTGCGGGCGAGGGCCGGCAGGGCCTGGGCGAGGTGGGCGACGTCCGTGTCGAGCGCGGCCCGGTCGGCGAGCGCGCGCATCACCACGGGCAGGGCGTCCGGCAGCTCGGCCAGCAGGCAGCGCTCCGCGAGCGAGGTGATCTCGGCGAGCCGGGTCGCGGCCGCGGCGTCCGCGTCGGCCTTGGCGGTGGCCGCGCCGAGCACGGTGGTGCCCCACACCCCGGCCTCGGCGACCCGCACCGACAGCTCGGGCTCCCAGCGCAGCCGCCAGCTCTCCCGGAAGGTGCCGGTGGACCGGGCTCCCGTCTGCTCGCCCCAGCCGACGCCGAGCAGTCGCAGCCGGTGCAGCAGCCGGCTGCGCCCGGCATCGGTGTCCTTGCGCAGGTCGAGCTCCAACTCCCGCTCCAGCGGCTCCGGTTTGAGCCGGAGACCGCGCTGGGTCCGGACGAGATCACGCTGGAGCGGGACGGCGGGCGCCGCGTCGGGCACCTCGCCGAGCACGTCGCCCACGATCAGCCGCTCCCGGATCAGGGCGAGCGGAACATCGGAGCCCTCGCACATCACCGCCCGTACGGCGTCGGTGGTCTCGGCGAGGCCGGGCAGGGGTCGGCCGCGCAGCGCGGCCAGCGTTCCGGCGAGCCGGACGGCCTCGATGACATGGGCCGACGAGACCTGGCGGTCCTCCTCGCGGAGCAGCCCGGCCACCTTGGTCATCCACCGCTCGACCGGCCGGTCGGGAGCGCTGAACAGATGCCCGTACCAGCCGGGCGAGTCGATGCCCGCGCCGTAGCCGCTGCGCCGGGCGAGCCTGCGGTGCGTCCAGGGCACCCAGGTCAGCTCGGCCTTGACCCTGGGCAGCCCCTTGAGCCGGGCACGGTCGGCGGCGACGGTGAACTTCCCGGCGAGCGCGGGCACGTGCCAGGCCCCGCACACCACAGCGACATCACGCCCGAACTCCCGCACCGCAGAACGTACTTGTTGCCGCATAAAGGCCTCGCGCACGAGATCACGCGCGGCGTCCCCGTAGGTCTCGCGCAGCACGGCCATGGCCCGGCCCAGCGCGGCGAACGGCGCGAGGGGGTCCGCCGCGGTGTCCCGGTGCTCGACCACGTCCTCCCACCACCGCTCCGGGTCGTCGTACCCGGCGGCCCCGGCGAGCGCGCCGACGGGGTCGACCCCCGGCACCCCGCCCTCCTCCATCGCGAGCGAGTGGGCGGCGGGCAGATCGATGAAGCGGACCTGCGCCCCGTGCGCCAGAGCCCACCGGATGGCCACCCACTCCGGGGAGAACCCGGCCATCGGCCAGAACGCGGCGCGCCCCGGATCGTCGACGACATGGGCGAGCAGCGCGACCGGCGGCCGCATGGCCTCGTCGGCGGCGAGGGTCAGCAGGGCGTCGCCCTCGGGCGGCCCCTCGATGAGCACGGCGCGCGGCCGGACCGCCTCCAGCGCGGCCAGCACGGCGCGCGCCGAGCCGGGCCCGTGGTGCCGCACGCCGAGGAGCGCGGGGGTCATACGGACACCTCGCGGCAGGCGCGGTAGAAGTCCTTCCAGCCGTCCCGCTCGCGGACCACCGTTTCCAGGTACTCCTGCCACACCACGCGATCCGCCGCGGGATCGCGCACCACCGCGCCGAGGAGCCCGGCGGCCACGTCGCCCGCCCTGAGCACGCCGTCGCCGAAGTGGGCGGCGAGCGCGAGCCCGCCGGTCACCACGGAGATCGCCTCGGCCGTGGAGAGCGTCCCCGAGGGGGATTTGAGCTTGGTGCGGCCGTCGGCCGTCACGCCGTCGCGCAGCTCGCGGAAGACGGTGACGACGCGGTGGATCTCCGCCATGCCGTCGGGCACGGCGGGCAGGTCGAGCGAGCGGCCGAGCTGGTCGACCCGGCGCGAGACGATGTCGACCTCGGCGTCGGCGGTGGCGGGCAGCGGAAGGACCACCGTGTTGAAGCGGCGCCGCAACGCACTGGACAGCTCGTTGACCCCGCGGTCGCGGTCGTTGGCGGTGGCGATCAGGTTGAAGCCCCGGACGGCCTGGGTCTCGGCGCCCAACTCCGGGATGGGCAGCGTCTTCTCGGACAGGATCGTGATCAGCGTGTCCTGCACGTCGGCGGGGATGCGGGTCAGCTCCTCGACCCGGGCGGTCATGCCCTGCGCCATGGCCCGCATGACGGGGCTGGGCACGAGCGCGTCACGGCTCGGCCCGTGGGCGAGCAACTGCGCGTAGTTCCAGCCGTAGCGGATGGCCTCCTCCGGGGTGCCGGCGGTGCCCTGCACGAGCAGGGTGGAGTCGCCACTCACGGCGGCCGCCAGGTGCTCCGACACCCAGGTCTTGGCGGTGCCGGGGACGCCGAGAAGCAGCAGCGCGCGGTCGGTGGCCAGCGTGGCGACGGCCACCTCGACGAGGCGCCGGGGCCCGACGTACTTCGGCGTGATCACGGTGCCGTCGGGCAGGGTGCCGCCGAGCAGATAGGTGGCGACGGCCCACGGCGAGAGCCGCCACCGCGCGGGCCGGGGCCGGTCGTCGGACGCGGCCAGCGCGGCCAGTTCGTGCGCGAAGGCGTGCTCGGCGTGCGGCCGCAGGGCCTCTTCCCCGCGGGATTCGACGTTCACGGTCATGACTCCCCCTCCGGATCGTTGTGCTCCAACCGTGCACCACGCCACTGACAATCCGTCATCGCCGCAGGTCAAAACCGATTGTCAGTGGTCACCCGTACCTTCGGGAACATGACTCAGCAGGGGGCGCGCTGGACGTCGGAGCAGGTGCTGGCACTCGCACCTGACGATGCGTCACGCGCAGCGGGAAGCCAGCTCGGCGTGGCGGGGCCGTGGTCGGAGAGCGGGTGCGACGACAGGGGGGTGTGGGGCCTGTGCAAGGGCAGCGGCAGCAAGCCGTACAGAACAGTAATCAACACAACAAGTCCGAGCTACAAGTGCAGTTGCCCGAGCCGGAAGGCCCCGTGCAAACACGCGGTGGGCCTGCTCCTGCTCTGGTCGGACGAACAGGTACCTCCGACCGCACCACCCGACTGGGCAGCCGAGTGGCTGACGGAAAAAAGGAACCAGCCGAAAGAAGTCCCAACTCTCCCCGTTGACGCGGAAGCGGCCAGACGAAGAGCCGAAAGACGAGCCGAACGGATCACGGCGGGAGCCACAGAGCTGGAGCAGCGCCTGGCGGATCTGCTGCGCGGCGGCCTGGCGGCGACCGAAGGGCCGGGCTACGCCCTGTGGGAGGAGACGGCGGCCCGCATGGTCGACGCCCAGGCCCCAGGACTGGCCGCACGGGTAAGGGAGTTGGGAGCGATCCCGAGCTCCGGCCCGGGCTGGCCGATGCGGCTCCTGGAAGAGTGCGGCATGCTGCACCTGCTCGACCGGGCCTGGCTGGGCCGTGACATGCTGCCCGCACAGTTGGCCGCGACGGTCCGCTCGCGCATCGGCGTGCCCGCCGCTCCCCAGGGCCCGGCGATCCGCGACAGCTGGCAGGTGCTCGCCCAGTACGACACGGCCGACACGAAGCTCACCACGCGCCGGATCTGGCTGCACGGAAGGGAGTCGGGCCCCGCGCTGATACTCGACTTCGGAGCCGCGGGCCGCTCCCCCGAAACGACGCTGCCGGTGGGCCTGTCCATCGACGCGGAGCTCACCCCGTACCCCGGCGCGGGCCAGCTGAGGGCAGCCCTGGGCGAGCGCTACGGCACGACCGCTCCCCAAACCCCGCCGCCGGGCGGCACGGCGACCGATGCGGTCGAGCACTACGCCCGCGCCCTCCTGAACGACCCATGGCTGGAGGCGTACCCGGCAACCCTGAAGGCAGCGATCCCCATCCCCCCACCCGAACCATCCGAAGGCTGGCAACTGACCGACACAACAACAGACTTGAGCCTCCCCATACCCCGCACAGCAACAACTCGCCCCGGCCTGTGGAGACTGCTCGCCCTCTCCGGAGGCGCCCCGATCACGGTCTTCGGCGAATGCGGCCACAGAGGCTTCACCCCGCTGACGGCATGGCCCGAGGACTCAGAGCCGGTGGCACTGACATGAGGGGGCAGCTCGGCCGGAAGCCATGGCGGCGCGACGCCCGGACCCGATCCAAAGGATCACGGACAGGACGTGCCCACCCCCACAGAACCGTGGCCGCACGACTGAGCCTGGACCGGAACCAAAGGGTCACGGACGTGACGTGTCTGCGCGGGCAGAGGCCGTGGCGGCGCGACGCCCGGACCCGATCCAAAGGATCACGGACGGGTGCATGTCTGCGCGGGCGGAGGCCGTGGTGGTGCGGTGTCTGGACCGGAACCAAAGGGTCAGGGGCGGGCGCTGTTCGGTCGGGTGGGGACGTGGCGGGGTGCCCCCGCAAGGAGG
>NZ_JBWKKJ010000008.1:0-521 GCF_056431605.1 Streptomyces sp. NPDC045846
ACGCCCGGTTACATTCCGAACCCGGAAGCTAAGCCTTTCAGCGCCGATGGTACTGCAGGGGGGACCCTGTGGGAGAGTAGGACGCCGCCGAACAATATTTCAGGACCCTTGGTCCCAGCGTTCACGCTGGGACCAAGGGTCCTTTTGTTTTTCCGCTTTGCTTTGCCGAAGCGCGTCGGGCAGCCGACTGCGCGAGAATGACTGCAGTACCCGAAGACTAGGAGTCACGATGTCCACCAACTCTCCCGACGATCGTCCGGAGCGCGAGCCGCGCCGTCAGGACGGTGGTGACCGGGGCGGCTACCGCGGTGGTCGAGACGACCGCGGTCCGCGTCGTGACAACGACCGGGGCGGTTACGGCGGGCGTCGTGACGACAGTCGCGGTGGATCCGGCGGTGGCTACCCCCGCCGCGACGACCGCGGCGGCCGCCCCACCGGCGGTGCCGGCGGCAGCTCGTACGGTCGTCGTGATGATCGTCCGGCTCCGCGTCGTGATGACGACCGTGGTGGGTTCCGTCGGG